>NZ_JBIAQL010000012.1:0-220770 GCF_042889045.1 Streptomyces sp. NPDC002701 | reverse complement strand
GGTTGTTTGCCCCAATGTGTATCGGCCCCCCCACCCCCAAAAAAACAACCCCCCCCCCCCCCCCCCGCGGGCGCGGGGGGGGGGGGCGCCCCCCCGCCCGCCCCCCCCCACCCCTCGCTGCCGTTCGCGGGACTACCGCGCATTCATCGGGCGATCACTGCGGAGTCATCCGCTCGACGATGTCCGGGTGCTCCTTGAGCCACGCGGCCACGGCCTCCTCCTCGTGTCCCTGGCCGCGGTCCTTGATCTCGGCCTCCAGGGTGCCGAGTTCGTCCTCGGTCATCTTGAAGTTCTTGATCCACTTCGTGAGCTGCGGATACTGCTCGGGGAACTTCTCACTGGAGATGGTGCGGATCGTGTTGCCCTCGCCGAACAGCTTCTTCTCATCCGACAGCTTGGTCAGCTCGTACTCGCTGTACGCCCAGTGCGGCGACCAGAGGGTGACGGCGATCGGCTCCTTCTTGGCGTACGCGCGCTTCAGCTCGGCCAGCATCGCCGGCGAGGAGCCGTCGACGACCTCGTACTCCTTGTCCAGGCCGTAGCCCGGCAGCACGTCCTTCTTCAGGAGGTTCATCTCGCCGGTGCCCGGCTCGATCCCGATGATCTTCCCGTCGAAGGTGTCCGCCTTGCCCTTGAGGTCCGCGAGGGACTTCACGTCCTTGACGTAGGAGGGCACCGAGACCTCCAGGGAGGTCGGCTCGTACCAGGTGCCGAGGTCCCGCAGGTCGTCCTTGTGCTTCTTCCAGTAGTTCGCCTGGCCGTAGGGCAGCCACGCGTCGAAGTTGAGGTCGAGGTCGCCGGAGGCGAGGCCGGTGTAGACCGGGCCGACGTCCATCTGCTTGAGGTTGAGCGTGTAGCCGCGCCGGCCCAGGACGTTCTTCCACAGGTAGGTGACGGCGACGCACTCGTCCCACGGGAACCAGGCGACGTCGATCGCGCGCTTCGCCTCGGCGGGCGTGCCGGACGAGCCGCCGACCGGGGCCAGCGCGTCGACGACCTTCGCGTTGCTCTTGAGCCAGGTGCGCACCGCTTCCTGCTGTGCGCCCTTGCCGGCCTTGTTGATCTCGGCCTCGAGACTCGTGAGCTGCTTCTCGGTCATCCTGAAGTTCTTGAGCCACTTGGCGACGAGCGGGTTGTCCTGCGCGAATCCCTTGCGGGAGAGCGTGTGCACGCCGTCGCCCTTGCCCCAGGAACCCTTCGGGTCCTTGAGCTTCTTCAGCTCGTACTCGCTGTACGCCCAGTGCGGCGACCAGAGTGTGCCGACGAACGGCTCCTTCTTGGCGTACGCGCGCTTCAGCTCGGCCAGCATCGCCGGCGTGGAGCTGTCCACGACCTTGTACTCCTTGTCGAGCCCGTACTCCTTGAGAACCTTGGTCTTGAGCAGGCCCATCATTCCGGCGCTGGACTCGATGCCGGTGATCTTCCCGCCGAACCGGCCGCCCTTGCCCTTGAGGTCCTCCAGGGAGTCGATGCCCTTCATGTAGGCGGGCACGCTCAGCTCCAGGGACGTGGGGCCGTACCAGGAGCCCAGGTCGTCGAGCTGCTTTCCGTACTTCTTCCAGTACTGCTCGTGCGTGACGGGCAGCCAGGAGTCGGTCTGGAAGTCGATGTCACCCTGCGCGAGGGAGGTGTAGAGCGGGCCCGCATCGAACTGCTTGACGTCGACCTCGTAGCCGCGCCGCTCCAGGATCTCCTTCCAGAGGAAGGTGGAGGCGACGCCCTCGTCCCAGGGGATGTAGCCGATGCTGACCTGCCTGCCCTGGCCGACGTTCCCCGAGTCGGACGCGGCGCTCTCGCTGTCGTCGGAGCCGAACACGCCCATGCCGCCCGCGACGAGCGCGAGGACGACGACGCCGACCACCGCGACGGTGGGCCGAGGACGGTAGGACCAGATCTTCAGGCCCTGCGCGGTGCGCGCCCTGGCCGCGGCGCGGCGGCCGAGCGGGGAGACCTGGGTGCCCAGCGCGCTGGTCATGCGGTCCAGGTAGATGGCGAGGATGACGATGGCGACGCCCGCCTCGGAGCCGAGGCCGACGTTCAGCTGGCCGATGGCCTCGTTCACGTCGCCGCCGAGGCCGCCGGTGCCGACCATGCCCGCGATGGCGGCCATGGACAGGCCCAGCATGATGACCTGGTTGACGCCCGCCATGACGGTGGGCAGGGCCAGCGGGAGCTGGACGCGCAGCAGGATGTTGCCGGGGGTGGTGCCGAACGCGTCGGCCGCCTCGACCAGTTCCTTGTCGACCTGGCGGATGCCCAGCTCGGTCATCCGGACGCCGGGTGCCAGGGCGAAGATCAGGGTGGCCACGATGCCCGCGGGGGCGCCGGTGCCGAAGAACAGGATCGCCGGGATCAGGTAGATCATCGCCGGCAGCGTCTGCATGAAGTCCAGCACGGGCCGCACCACGCTGCTGACCCGGTCCGAGCGGGCCGCCCAGACGCCGACGGGCACGGATATGACGAGCGCGATGATCGTCGCCACCAGGACGAGCGACAGGGTGATCATCGCGTTCTCCCACAGTTCGAGGGAGTCGATGAACGCGAATCCCACGAAGGTGAGGAGACCTGCCGAGGTGCCGCGCAGCCAGAACGCGATGACGGCGAAGATGCCCGCGAGGAGCAGTGGTTCGGGGGCCTGGAGGACGGCGTTGATGCCGTCGTAGGTGCCGAGGAAGACGGTCTTGAGGAAGTCGAAGAGCCACGCCATGTGGTTCAGCAGCCAGTCGACCGTGTCGTTGACCCAGTCGCCGAAGGGGATTCTAGGCATCGGCCTTCACCGCCCCGGAGGTCTTGCCGCGCGGGGTGTCGCAGGGCGCGGGTTCGCCCTGTTCGTCGCCGAGGAAGCCGACGAGCCGTTGTCTGGGCACGACTCCGACCAGTTCGCCCTTCTTGTCGACGACGGCGACGGGGTGCGTCACCCGCGCGCTGACGGCGCACAGTTCACCGAAGGACGAGTCGGGCCGCGCGGTCTCGCAGCCGCAGTCCGCCTCGTCGCCGCGCAGGTCCGTGTCCATGACGGAGGCCGCGGTGAGGACCCGGGACCGGTCGACGTCCTGGGTGAAGGAGGCGACGTAGTCGTTCGCCGGGCGGACGAGGATGTCCTCGGCGGTGCCGATCTGGACGATCCGGCCGTCCCGCATGACGGCGATGCGGTCGCCGAGGCGCATGGCCTCGTTGAGGTCGTGGGTGATGAAGACGATGGTCTTCTTCAGCTTCTTCTGGAGCTCGATCAGCTGGTCCTGCATGTCCCGGCGGATCAGCGGGTCGAGCGCGCTGAAGGACTCGTCCATCAGCAGCAGGTCGGCGTCGGTGGCGAGGGCCCGGGCGAGCCCCACGCGCTGCTGCATACCGCCGGAGAGTTCGTCGGGCCAGGACTTCTCCCAGCCGGCGAGCCCGGCCAGCACCAGGGCCTTGGTCGCGCGCTCGTGGCGCTCGGCGCGCGGCACGCCCTGCACCTCCAGTCCGTACGCGGCGTTCTCCAGGACGCTGCGGTGCGGGAAGAGCGCGAAGTGCTGGAAGACCATGCTGACCTTCCGGGAGCGGACCTCGCGCATCTCGCGGTCGTTCAGCGCGGTCAGGTCCTGCCCGTCGAAGACCACGCGTCCCGCGGTCGGCTCCAGAAGACCGTTCAGCATGCGCAGCAACGTGGACTTGCCGGATCCGGACAGCCCCATCACGACGAAGATCTCCCCCGGTTCCACCGTGAAGGAGGCGTCGATCACCGCGGCGGTGATGCGGTCGGCGCGCAGCTCCTCACGGTCGGCTCCCCCGCGCAGCCGCTCCACCGCCTCGCCGGGTCGTCTGCCGAACACCTTGTAGAGCTGTTCCGCCTGCAGCCTGGATGACACGAGTACCTCTCCGGTCGAACGAAGACGGCCCGCCTCCCCCGCCGGCGGGCCGTGGAGCGATGCGGGGTCCGCCCGCTCATCCGGTCCTGCACACGCCTATGTGGTTGAAAGCACGACCGGGTTCGCTCCGGCCGCGCACCTGCCCCGACCCGGATGACTCAAACCCGCCCGTGCCCCAGTTCACACGGTGTTTACGTCCCGACGGTTGTGGAACCCGCTTTCGCCCACTGTCCGCGCCGAAGGGTGACTGTCAGTGGCGTACGGCATGATGCGGGGCGTGACGCAGCAGACTCAGCAGCCTCGGCGAACCATGCTCCTCGACACCGCCTCCCTGTACTTCCGGGCCTATTTCGGCGTGCCGGAATCCGTGAAGGCCCCGGACGGCACCCCGGTGAACGCCGTGCGGGGCCTGCTCGAGTTCATCGACCGCCTGGTCAAGGACCACCGGCCGGACGACCTGGTGGCGTGCATGGACGCGGACTGGCGGCCGCAGTGGCGGGTGGACCTCATCCCCTCCTACAAGGCGCACCGCGTCGCCGCGGAGACCGCGACCGGGCCGGACGAGGAGGAGGTGCCCGACACCCTGTCGCCGCAGGTGCCGGTCATCGAGGAGGTCCTGGACGCGCTGGGCATCGCGCGCGTGGGGGTCGAGGGATACGAGGCGGATGACGTGATCGGCACGTTCACCGGCCGCGCCACGGGCCCGGTCGACATCGTCACCGGCGACCGTGACCTGTACCAACTGGTCGACGACGGGCGGGGCATCCGCGTGCTGTACCCGCTCAAGGGCGTCGGCACCCTGCAGATCACGGACGAGGCGTGGCTGCGCGAGAAGTACGGCGTCGACGGCCCCGGGTACGCGGACCTGGCGCTGCTGCGCGGCGATCCGAGCGACGGACTGCCCGGCGTGCCGGGCATCGGCGAGAAGACGGCCGCCAGACTGCTGGCCGAGTTCGGGGACCTGGCCGGGATCATGGCGGCGGTCGACGACCCGAAGTCCCGGCTCACACCGTCGCAGCGCAGGCGTCTGGACGAGTCGCGGCCGTACGTCTCCGTCGCGCCGAAGGTCGTCAAGGTGGCCGGCGACGTGCCGCTGCCGGAGGTGGAGACCGCGCTGCCGCACGCGCCGCGTGATCCGGACGCCCTCGACGCGCTCGCGGCGCGCTGGGGTCTCGGTGGTTCGCTGAAACGGCTGCTGTCGACACTGGCGTCCTGAGGAGCACACTGGGACGCGTGGGATCGCGCCACTTCTCCGTACAGTGCCTGCGGTTCGGCACGGCCGTTCGGGAGACCCGCGACTCCTGAGGTCTGCAGAAGGTGGTCCTGAGCCCGGTGGCCGAGGGGTGTCACCCAGGGGAAGGTGCTAACTTAGGTAAGCCTTAGCGAGCTTATCCAGGAGGCCGTTATGGCAGAGCGTCCGGCACGCAGGGCCCCCAAGCCGCACTCCGCGCGCGTCGTCCGCACCGAGCGGCTGACCCCTCATATGCAGCGTGTGGTCCTCGGTGGCGAAGGGCTCGCCGAGTTCACGGCGGGCACCAGCACCGACCACTACGTGAAGCTGCTGTTCGGGGCCGAGGGCGTGACGTACCCGGAGCCCTTCGACATGACGCGCATCCGTGAGGAGTTCCCGCGCGAGCAGTGGCCCGTGACGCGCACGTACACCGTGCGTCACTGGGACCCCGAACAGCGCGAGCTGACCCTCGACTTCGTCATCCACGGCGACGAGGGACTCGCCGGGCCGTGGGCCACCCGCGTCCAGGAAGGCGAACTGGTCCGGTTGCTCGGACCGGGCGGGGCGTACGCCCCCGATCCCACCGCCGACTGGCATCTGCTGGCCGGTGACGAGAGCGCACTGCCCGCCGTCGCCGCCACGCTGGAGGCGATGCCCGCCGGCGCGCAGGTGCGGGTCTTCGTGGAGGTCGCCGGGCCCGCGGAGGAGCAGAAGATCGACTCGGACGTGGAGGTCGTCTGGCTGCACCGCGGGGACCGACCGGTCGGCGAGGCCCTGGTGGCGGCCGTACAGGCGCTGGAGTTCCTGGCGGGCCGGGTGCACGCGTTCGTGCACGGCGAGGCGGGCTTCGTGAAGGAACTGCGGCGGCTGCTGCGGGTCGAGCACCAGGTTCCGCGCGAGGACATCTCCATCTCCGGGTACTGGCGGCTGGGGCACGACGAGGACGGGTGGCAGGCCGCGAAGCGGGACTGGAACGCGCGGGTGGAGGCCGAACAGGAGGCTGCGCCCCCTGCTGCCTAGCCCGCGCCGTGGCCTGCGGCCCGCCCGGCCCGCTCCGGGCACGCCCCCGACGGGGCGGCTGCGTAGGGTTGTGCGGGTGCCTCGGAGAAGAGTGGTTCCCCCCTCCCCCCTGCCCCAGCGGGACGGGGTGGACGCCGTACGGATGCGGTTGCCGGGCGGCGGGGAGTGGACGACCGTGCGGGAGTACCTGGTCGCGCGGCTCGCGTCCCGGGGCGCGGTCGTCGAGGAGATGGTCGCCGCGGGGCTGGTCGTGGGGGCCGACGGGCGGGCCGTGACACCGGACACGGCGTACGTGCCGGGCATGTTCGTGTGGTTCCACCGGGAGCGGGCCGACGAGGAGCGGGTGCCGTTCCCCGTGCAGGTCGCCTACCGCGACGAGCACATCGTGGTCGCCGACAAGCCGCACTTCATCGCCACCACCCCCCGGGGCAGTCATGTCACCGAGACGGTCCTGGCGCGGCTGCGGCGGGATCTGGGGCTGCCGGCGCTGGGGGCGGCGCACCGGCTCGACCGGCTCACCGCCGGACTCGTGCTGTTCACGGTGCGGCCCGAGGAGCGGGGCGCGTACCAGACGCTGTTCCGCGACCGGCTGGTGCGCAAGGAGTACGAGGCGGTCGCCCCGTACGCGGCGGCCCTGGAGCTGCCCCGTACCGTCCGCAGCCGGATCCTCAAGGAACGGGGTGTGCTCGCCGCCCGGGAGGTGCCGGGCGAGCCCAACGCCGAGAGCCGGATCGAGCTGCTGGAGCACCGGGAGACCCTGGCCCGTTACCGGCTCCTTCCCCGGACGGGCCAGACCCATCAGCTGCGGGTGCACATGAACGCGTTGGGCGTGCCGATCCTCGGCGACCCGCTGTACCCGGTGGTCACCGGCCCCGTACCGGCCGGTGACTTCCGGCGCCCGCTGCAACTGCTCGCGCGGGCGCTGGAGTTCACCGATCCGGTCACGGGACTCAGGCATGCCTTCCGCAGTGGACGGACGCTCCGGGCATGGTCCGCCCACGACGACTGGGCCGGTGCCGGGCCGGCTCAGTAACCGCGCCACCAGCGCACGAAGCGCTGCCAGGCGCCGAGCCGGTGGCCGGGCTCGGCGGCCGGGTCGGGAAGCTGCGTCTCCAGCATGTCGATCGTGGGGCGCGGAGCCGGAGCGGCGTCCGGGGACGGGTCGGAGAGGTCCCAGTCCGGCCGTGGGCGGGGCAGTTCGCTGACGCCGGGCCGGTCCATGACGTCCTGCGGCGACGCCGGCTGGAACACGACCGGCAGTTCCACCAGATGCCGTGAGGAGATGGACGCGGTCCGTTTCAGGTCGTCCTCGTGGACGGCGAGCTGGACGTCCGGAAGCCGTTTGAGGAGCGCGTCGACGCCGACGTCGGCGATGGCACGGCCGATGTCCTGTCCAGGGCACTCGTGCGGGCCGCCGCCGAAGGCCAGGTGCGAGCGGTTGCCCTTCATGTTCGCCTTGAGGTCCGGACGCACGTGCGGGTCGACGTTGCCGGCCGCCATCCCGAGGAGCAGCCCGTCGCCCTTGCGGATGCGCTGCCCGCCCAGCTCCGTGTCCTGCTTGGCGAAGTAGCCGAGGACGTTGCTGAACGGCGGCTCGTTCCAGAGGGACTGCTCCACCGCCTGCGGCACGGTCATCTGGCCGCCGTTGAGCTGGGCGCGGAAGCCCGGGTCCGTGAGGACCACCCGCAGGACGTTGGCGAGGAGGTTCGCCGTGGCCTCGTACGCGGCGAGGAGGACGAGCCGCAGATGCTGGCCCACCTCCTCGTCGGTCAGCCCGGCCGGGTGGTTGAGGAGGTGGCTGGTGAAGTCCTCGGCGGGCTCGGCGCGCCGGCGGAGGGTGAGCCGCATCAGCACGCTCATGACGTACTCGTTGCTCGCGATCGCGGTCTCGGTGCCCTTGAGCAGGTCGCGGGTGGCCTGCACCATCCGGTCGTCGTACTCCTCGGGCATGCCGAGGATCTCGCACAGCACGGCCATCGGCAGGTGTTCGGCGAACTGCGAGACCAGGTCGGCGGTGCCCCGCCGGCAGAACTGGTTGACCAGTTCCTGGGTGTAGTGGTTGATGTGGCGCCGCAGGTCGCGGGTGTTGATGGTCGACATGGCGCCCATCACCGCGCCGCGCAGCCGCTGGTGCTCGTCGCCCTCGGCGTGCGAACAGATCGGCTGCCAGGTGATGAGCGGCATCAGCGGATGGTCGGGGCCTGCCGTACCGTCCAGGAGCGCGGTCCAGATGCGGCTGTCCCGGGTGTAGACCGAGGGATTGCTGACCATGTGGAGGTTCTCGCCGTGCCCGAGGACCAGCCAGATGGGCACGTCGTTGTGGAGCAGGACGGGCGCGACGGAGCCGTGCTCGGCCCGCAGCTTCTCGTACAGGGCCGCCAGGTCCTGCGCGTCGGGCCCGTACAGGCGGCGCAGTCCGCCGGGACCCGTGCCGTGGGCGGGGCAGCCCGGCGGCGGCCCGGCCATGAGGTCGTCCGTGCCGGTCGGGGAGGGGGTTTCAGGCGTCACGATGATCGCTTTCGAAGCTGGGTCGATATGTCAGAAGTTCGAACAGGGCCGGCACACCCGCTGCCGTGCCGAGCCCCGAAGGGGCGCGGGGAACTGCGCGACCAGCCCCCACAAACCCGCAGCTCACCACCGCACCGACAGCGGAGTGCCGACGCGGAGCGCTCACGTCGAGGCCATGGCGATCGAGTGCAGGAAACGCATCAGCGTCATCAGCACGTCCCGGCTGGAGGCCCGCCGGCGCGCGTCGCACTTCACCATGGGGATCTCCTCGGACAGGTCGAGCGCCGCACGCAGGTCGTCCATGGGGTAACGGGGCCCGTCCGGGAAGTCGTTGACGGCGACGACGAACGGCACGCCGCGTTCCTCCAGGCGTCCGATGACGTCGAAGCTGACCTCCAGGCGGCGGGTGTCGACGAGGACGACCGCGCCCAGCGCGCCCTCGAACAGGCCGTTCCACAGGAACCAGAAACGCTCCTGGCCGGGGGTGCCGAACAGGTACAGCACCAGTTGCTCGGTGATGCTGATACGGCCGAAGTCCATCGCGACGGTGGTGGCCGTCTTCGTCTCGGAGCCGTAGTTGTCGTCGACACCGATGCCGGCCTGCGTCATGGTCTCTTCGGTGGTCAGCGGCCTGATCTCGCTGACGGAACCGACCATCGTCGTCTTGCCGACGCCGAAGCCACCCACGATGACGATCTTCACCGCGGCGGTCGCCGTGTGCGGGAGATGGTCCTCGGCGCGAGGTCCCGGGATGGTCTCAGAGCTTTTGAAGTCCATGCATCACCGCTTCGAGGAGGGAACGGTCGGGGAGCTCCGAGCGGACGATCGGAACGCGCGCCTGCACCAGTTCAGCCGTCAGCAGCTCGGTCAGCAGTACGGTCACCACGCTGAACGGCAGATTGAGATAGGCCGAGACCTCGGCCACGGACATGGGGGCCCGGCAGAGCCGGAGCAGGGCCGACTGCTCCGGCTGGGCGGAGGGCGGGGGTTCGGCGCACGCCACGATCAGGGTCACCAGGTCGAGTTCGGCACGGTCGCCGCCCTCGACCTGGCCGGTGACGACGTACAGCCGTTCCGGATCGCGTGGCTGGCCCTGACCGCCGGACCCCTCGGCCGGGGCCGCGGGTTTCTCCTGTCGCGGCGCCGCCTTGGGGAAGCGCCGGCGTCGTTGAGGAGGACTCATACGGTCTGCCCGTTCCGCCGGGGCGGACTCGTCAGGTGTGCGCCGATCCGGACGACGAGGTCGCGCATGCGGGCGCTCATGAGTCCGGCGTCGACGTGGGCCTCCGCCAGCACCGCGAGATAGGCGTTGGGCCCCGCGGCCATCATGTAGAAGTAGCCGCCCTCCATCTCGATGATCACCATGCGCATCTTGCCGTCGGTGTCGGGGATCTCGGTGGCGACGGCCCCGGCGAGGCTCTGCAGCCCGGCGCAGGCGGCGGCGATGCGGTCGGCGGCGTCGGGGTCGCCCCCGTACCGGGCGATGCGCAGGCCGTCCGCGGAGAGCACGACGACCTGCCGGGTCCCGTACACCCCGTCGGACAGCTCCTTGAGCATCCAGTCGAAGTTGGCGCGCTGCTGGATCACTTGGGGTCCCCCTCGTCGTCGGCCTCGGTGCGGGCCGGGCTGTTCGTCGCTCCTGGTGTCTGCTGCTGGTCGCCGTCTCCGCCCTTGAGGCCGGCCATGAACGCCTCGACCCACAGCCCGGGTTCCTTCTCTTCCTTCTTCTTCTTGGGCACCTGGGTGGACGACCGGGTCCAGTCGATGACGGGGCGCCCCTCCTTGCGCGCGGCCTCCGCCTCCGCGGCGGCGGCCCGGGCCTCCCTGACCCGCTGGCTGTAGGGGACCTTAACCTTGCTGCGGCGCTGCGGCAGACCGCCCTCGGTCCACTCGGTGACCACGGGGACGTCGTCGTCCTCCATGCCCTCCGGCACGTTGATCCGGGGTCCGGTGGTGGGGCGGCGCTTCTTCTCCTGGCGCTGGGGACCCTCGACGCCGTCGAAGTCGACCTTCGGCACGGCCGCGGCACCGATGCCGTGGGCGAGACCGGGAGCGTCCTCGTCCGTCGTGAGGAGCTTGCGCGGTACGACGAGGACGGCGCGCACACCGCCGTAGGCGGACTGCCGCAGCGAGACCTGCATGTCGTACGTGTCCATCAGGCGGCCCACGACGGCGAGGCCGAGCCGTGGGTCCTCGCCGAGCTGGTTGAGGTCGGGCCCCTTCGCGGCCTGCTCGAGCATCCGCTCGGCCCGTGTGCGGGCCTCCTCGCTGAGGCTGACGCCGGCGTCCTCGATCTCGATGGCGACGCCGGTCTGCACCTCGACGGCGGTGACGTGCACCTTGGTGTGCGGCGGCGAGTAGCGCGTGGCGTTGTCGAGGAGCTCGGCGGCGGCGTGGATGACCGGCTCGACGTGGATGCCGTTGACGGCGACCTTGGCGATGGAGTGCAGCTCGATGCGCCGGTACTCCAGGATCCGGGACATGGCACCGCGCAGCACGCTGTAGAGCGGGACGGGCGCGGGCCACTGGCGGCCGGGGCGGCCGCCGCCGAGGACGGCGATGGAGTCGGCGAGGCGGCCGATCAGCGCGGTGCCGTGGTCGATGCGCAGCAGGTCGTCGAAGACCTCGGGGTTGCGTCCGTGGTCCTCCTCCATCTCGCGGAGTTCCACGTTCTGCTGGTGGACGATCGCCTGGACGCGGCGGGCGATGTTGACGAACGAGCGCTGGGCCGCCTCGCGCTGCAGCTCCTCGTGATCGATGATCTTCATTACTTCGATGAGGAGCGCGCGCTGGGAGCGCGGGATGTTCCGCTGGGCGGGGTCGCTGTCGATGAGCCGCCGGACGACCTCCTCGGGCGCCCGGCCGCCGCGCATGCCCTTGAGCACGGTGGGCAGCAGCTGCTCGCGCAGGTGGTCGATCTCGGCGTCGTGCAGGGAGACGCGCCGTTGCATGGCCTCGGTGCGGCGGGTCAGCTCGGCGCGCACCGCACGGATGACTCGGCCGCGGCGGACCGCTTCGGCCGCCGTCGCGATCACGAGCAGGGTCGCCAGGGCGCCGCACCAGCCGACGGCCGTCCGGGCCGGCTGCGCCACCAGGGCGACGGCTGCGCCGGTCGCCGCGGCCATCACTATGGCCGGCAGCAGCAACACGCGCGCGTAGGGAACTTCGCGGCCACCGGGAGGCAATTGAACACTCACCATGTATGCCCTCTAAAGACAGGTCGACTGGAGGTCGGGGGGGGGGGGGGAGGTAACTGGATCTTCGGAACTTCGGGGAACAAGCGCACGATTGCATCTCAACTCGGTGCGCTGCGGGCGAGCTTAGACCGACCGGATCATCGCTGTGTCATATTCAGCAAGCACCTGAAATCACCCTCGTTCCAGGAGTACGCTCTGCCCCATTCACACGCCCAGCATCCATACGAACACACTGTGTAATTGCGTACAGGCATACGAAACCCCTTCTCGACGGGATGGCCGGAAGGGGTGGCCGCGGGAGTGCTCGCGGCGGTGGCCGCACGGCTCGGCGTCCGTGCTCGGGAGACGACGGGACCCGGGCACCCGCACACTCCGGGTCCCGGGTCCGTCCGACGCGGCGGCTCAGCCCACCGACGAGTAGGCCACCACTCCGCGCAGCAGCTGGTCGACCGCCTTGCGCGCGTTCTTCGCGACCGTCGAACTGGCGGCGGACGACGTCGGCGCCGCGGCCGAGATCTGACCGAGCACGTCGATGACCTGCTTGCACCAGCGCACGAAGTCACCCGCGGGCATCTCCGCCTC
Source organism: Streptomyces sp. NPDC002701 (assembly GCF_042889045.1). Taxonomy (NCBI): domain Bacteria; kingdom Bacillati; phylum Actinomycetota; class Actinomycetes; order Kitasatosporales; family Streptomycetaceae; genus Streptomyces; species Streptomyces sp. NPDC002701. The sequence goes on along the minus strand of NZ_JBIAQL010000012.1, from coordinate 208,384 downwards.
GCGCAGCACCTCGTCGAGGCCCTTGCCCGACGCCCACTCGTGCGCGGCCCACGCGAAGCCCAGGTCGGGCTCGCGCTGACCCACGCCCTCGGTCTGGGTGATGCGGAAGTCCTCCTCCAGGGCGTCGAGCCGGCCCCAGATGCGGACCATCTCGCCCAGCGCGGCCTTCGCCCTGCCGGACGGCAGCTTGGGCGCCATCGCGTCGTCGCCGACCCTGGACTCGTACACCAACGCGGAGACACACGCGGCCAGTTCGGCCGGGCCCAGGCCCTCCCAGACCCCTTCGCGCAGGCACTCGCTGGAGAGCAGGTCCATCTCGCCGTACAGCCGGGCGAGTCGTCTGCCGTGCTCGGTGACCTCGTCGCCGCGCAGGTAGTCCATCTCGGTCAGCAGCGCGACGATGCGGTCGAAGGTGCGGGCGATGGTGTTCGTCCGGCCCTCTATGCGCTGTTCCAGCTGTGCGGTGTCGCGCCGCAGCCGGTGGTAGCGCTCGGCCCACCGGGCGTGGTCCTCGCGGTCGTTGCACCCGTGGCAGGGGTGGGCCCGGATGGCGGTCCGCAGCCGGGCGATCTCGCGGTCGTCGGCGGCCTCCGCCCGCTTCTTGCGGTGCCGGTCCGGGACGATGTGCCCGGCCTTGGTGCGCAGCGCGGAGGCCAGGTCGCGGCGCGACTGCGGGGAGCGCGCGTTGAACGACTTCGGGATGCGCATCCGCTCCAGGGCCTCCACGGGCACCGGAAAGTCCATCGAGGCGAGCCGCTTGACCTGGCGCTCGGCGGTGAGGACGAGCGGCCGGGGCCCGTCGTGGTGCTCGAAGCCCCGGTGGCCGTTGGACCGCCCCGCGGGCAGCCCGGGGTCCAGGACCAGCGCGAGTCCCGCGAACTTGCCGGTCGGGACGTGGATGATGTCGCCGGGCTTGAGCTTCTCCAGGGCGACGGCCGCCTCGGCGCGCCGCTGGGAGGCGCCCTGCTTGGCCAGCTCGGTCTCCCGGTCCTTCAGCTCGCGGCGCAGGCGCGCGTACTCGTCGAAGTCCCCGAGGTGGCAGGTCATGGACTCCTTGTAGCCCTCGAGTCCTTCCTCGTTGCGCTGGACCTGGCGGGAGATCCCGACGACCGACTTGTCGGCCTGGAACTGCGCGAAGGACGTCTCGAGGAGCTCACGCGAGCGGTGCCGCCCGAACTGCTCGACGAGGTTCACCGCCATGTTGTACGAGGGCTTGAAGCTGGAGCGCAGCGGGTAGGTGCGCGTGCCGGCGAGTCCCGCGAGGTGGTCGGGGTTCATACCGCGCTGCCACAGCACCACGGCGTGGCCCTCGACATCGATGCCACGGCGGCCCGCCCGCCCGGTGAGCTGGGTGTACTCGCCGGGGGTGATGTCCGCGTGCTGCTCGCCGTTCCACTTGACGAGCTTCTCCAGGACCACCGAGCGGGCCGGCATGTTGATGCCCAGCGCGAGGGTCTCCGTGGCGAACACGGCCTTCACCAGGCCGCGGACGAACAGCTCCTCCACGACCTCCTTGAACGTCGGCAGCATGCCCGCGTGGTGGGCCGCGATGCCGCGCTCCAGCCCTTCCAGCCACTCGTAGTAGCCGAGGACGTGCAGGTCCTCGTTCGGGATGGACGCCGTGCGCTCCTCGACGAGGGCACGGACCCGTTCCCGGGCGTCCTCGTCGTTCAGCCGCAGGCCCGCGTACAGGCACTGCTGGACGGCGGCCTCGCAGGCGGCGCGGCTGAAGATGAACGTGATGGCGGGCAGCAGCCCCTCGGAGTCGAGCCGCTCGATGACCTCGGGCCGGCCCGGCGTCCACACCCGGGACCGCTGGCGCCGCTCGCGCTCCCGGTCGGCGTCCCGCATGGCGCGGCCCCGCTTGCGGTCCTGGTAGGACGGACGGCTCGCCTCCATGCGCGCCAGGCGCGTGAGGTCGGGGTTGACCGCCTTCTTGTGGCCCTCCCCCTCCTCGAAGAGGTCGTACATCCGGCGTCCGGCGAGCACGTGCTGGAACAGCGGGACGGGCCGGTGCTCGGAGACGATCACCTGGGTGTCGCCGCGCACCGTGTCGAGCCAGTCCCCGAACTCCTCCGCGTTCGACACGGTGGCCGAGAGCGACACCAGGGTGACCGACTCCGGCAGGTGGATGATCACTTCCTCCCACACGGCGCCGCGGAAGCGGTCGGAGAGGTAGTGCACCTCGTCCATGACGACGTACCCGAGGCCGAGGAGGGTGCGCGAGCCCGCGTACAGCATGTTGCGCAGCACCTCGGTGGTCATCACGACCACCGGGGCGTCGGAGTTGACGCTGTTGTCGCCGGTGAGGAGGCCGACCTTGTCCGCGCCGTACCGGCGGGAGAGGTCCGCGTACTTCTGGTTCGACAGCGCCTTGATGGGTGTCGTGTAGAAGCACTTCTTGCCCTGCTTGAGGGCCAGGTGGACGGCGAACTCGCCGACGATCGTCTTGCCCGATCCGGTGGGCGCCGCCACCAGGACTCCCTTGCCCCCTTCAAGAGCTTCGCAGGCTTCGATCTGGAAGGGGTCGAGGCCGAAGTCGTACATCTCGCGGAAGCCGGCGAGCGCGGTGGCCTGCTCGACAGCGCGCTTCCGTGCTGCCGCGTACCGCTCGGCCGGTGAGAGGTCCTCTGTCATCGTGCTTTCGAGACTACCGGCCACCACTGACAACAGGACGATCATTATCCGATCGGACCTCGTGGATCCGGGTCCGTCCGTATGGCGGCGTGTGTCCCGCAGCGCGCGGCGCGGTTCAGGGCCCCGCGACGCGGACCGCCCCCGGTACGCAGTGCGCGGTCAGCGGCAGCGGCCCGAGCGGTTCGCCGTCGGCGTAGCCCGTGACGCCCTCCGCGGCCAGCTCGATCCGCGCGGCCCGGTGCACGGTCACGCTCGGATGGTTCAGGTGGGTCCCCCTGTAGACCTGCGGAAAGACGCGGAGCAGCGAGGCGCGGCTGCAGGCACCGACCACGGTGACGTCGAAGAGCCCGTCGGTCGGGTCCGCGTCCGCGCAGATCCTCATGCCGCCTCCGTAGGAGGAGCCGTTGCCCACGGCCACCAGCGTCGCCTCGACCTCGCGGACCTCGCCGTCGTCCAGCCTGATCCGGTAGGGGAAGGGCGTGAAGGAGGCGAGTTCGGCGAGGGTCGCGAGGTCGTACTTGAAGCGGCCGCTCGGCCACCGCATACGGTTGCCGCGGTCGTTGACCCGCGAGTCGAAGCCGGAGGCGAGGACCGTGCCGAACCAGGTGCCGCCCACCCGTCCGAGGTCGATGTCCCGCAGCCGGCCCCCTTTGAGCGCCTCGGCGACCACCCGCCCGGCGCCCGCCGGGTCGCGCACGGGCAGCCCGAGGGCGCGGGCGAAGTCGTTCCCGGTGCCGACGGCGACCAGCCCGAGGGGCGTACGCGTCCCGGCGACGGCCTGGAGGGCGAGGTTCGCCATGCCGTCGCCGCCGACGGCCACCAGGGCGCCGGTACCGGCCTCGACGGCGGCCCGCGCACGTGTGAGGGCGTCCCGCGTGTTCTCGCCGAGGACCGTGCGGACGGAGAAGCCCGCCGCCCGCAGGGCCGAGGCAGCCGGCTGCGCCGCGCGGGCGCCCCGGCCGCGTCCCGCGGTGGGGTTGACGACGAGGGTGATCTCGCTGGTCACGGCCGGACCCTACAAGGTCCCCGGCGGCGTCAGGTCACGTCGTCGTAACCGTTGACCCGCTCCCGCTCGCCGTCGGCCTGCGCGGGCAGCGCCCGGTTCGCCGACACGGGCTCGATCTCGCCGATGTCCTCGGGGGTGAGATCCAGCTCGGAGGCTTCGTCGTCGTCGGGCCCCGCGGCCTCGCGACGGGCCCGGCGGCGGTCGTTCAGCAGGGAGAAGGCGGTGGCCAGGAAGTACAGGATCCAGATGGGGCCGGCGAGCGCCAGCATCGTCAGCGGGTCCGTGCTGGGCGTGGCGATCGCGGCGAAGACGGTGATGCCCATGATCATGCCGCGCCACCAGCCGGCCATGCGCCTGCCGGTGATCACTCCGGTCATGTTGAGCATCACCAGGAGCAGCGGCAGTTCGAAGGAGAGGCCGAAGACGACGACCATGCGGGTCACGAGGTCGAGCAGGTCGTCCAGGGGCAGCAGGTTGTCGACGCCGAACGGCGTGAACTCGATCAGGACCTTCGCGGTGGTGGGAAGCACCTTGTAGGCGAAGAAGGCACCGCCGAGGAAGAGCGGGACGCCGGAGGCGACGAACGCGTAGGCGTACTTCTTCTCGCTGCGGTGCAGTCCGGGCGCGACGAACGCCCAGAGCTGGTAGAGCCAGACCGGCGAGGCGAGCACGACACCTGCCATGAGGGAGACCTTCAGGGCCAGCGTGAAGGGTGTGAGGAGACCGTTGATCGTGATCTGCGCACAGGGGTCGTCGGACGACGACCTGGCCAACTGCTGGAAGGTCTTGTCACAGCCGACTTCGCGGAGGATCGGCTCCGTGAAGAAGTTGATGATGTCGTTGTAGAAGAAGGCGGCGACGACCGTGACGAGGACGATGGCCAGCATCGCCTTCGCGAGCCGGTTGCGGAGCTCACGAAGGTGCTCCGCGAGGGGCATCCGCCCCTCCGGATCCTTCTCTTCCTTCTTGCGGGCGGACTTGAGCAACCCACGTTCCCATCTCGTGCGGCGGACCGGAGGTCACCGGCCCTGCGTCAGCGCTTGGTCGTGTCCGTCGGCTCGGTGACCGGGCGGGAGCTGGTCACGTCGCCGGGCGCGGCCTGGATGGTGCGGTGCGGCTGCTGGTCGTCGTGCGGCGGGGCGGCCGGGGCGGCGCTGTCGTCCTTGCCCTCGGTCTTCATCGCCTTGGCCTCGCTCTTGAGGATGCGGGCGGACTTGCCCAGGGAGCGGGCCATGTCGGGAAGCTTCTTCGCGCCGAACAGCAGGATGATGACGACGAGGATGAGAATGATCTCGGGAGCGCCGAGCCTTCCGAACATAAGCTTTTACCTTCTCACCGAGGCGGCGTGGTTGGGTTGCTGCCCGACCGGTCGGACCTCTGCCCGAAGGTCGTGCTGGCAGCGATCGTAACGCTCAGGGGTGAACGCGGGGCAATCCCTGTGCGTACTCCCAGTTCGCGGTCCGCGCCTCGCTCTCCGGGCCGCGACCAGCAGCGTACCTGCCGACCCCGCGAAGTTGACAGGTCGCAGTGACTCGAAGCGTACGGCGAGGAAGACTTCAGAGGGCGTCCGCCGCACGGGCCGCACCGGCGGAGGCGTGCTCCAGGTCCTCGGCCGCGCGGCTGATCCGCCGCGCCGACGCGTCGACCTGCCTGCCCAGCCGCTCGGCCTCCACGAAGACCCGGACGGCGAGCACGCCGAGGACGGCGATTCCCAGGAAACCCACAGCGATCGCGAACATCGGCCAGAACATGGCTCGACTCTAGTCCCTGCGCCCTCTAGAGCGTCGAGTGCAGGCGCAGGGCCCGCACCCCTCCCCCGGTGAGCAGCTCGACGATGCGTTCCCCGGCCGGCTTGCGCACCGCCGTCAGGCACTCCGGGCAGGTGAAGGAGTAGAAAGTGGTCCGATGTGTGGCGCCGATCACCAGGCGCAGGGCGCTCGCGGCAAGTTCGAAGCCGGCCCGGCAGTCGGGGCACGCGGCCCTGAAGACCACCGGATACACCCTCGTCATCCCCGAGAACGCGGACGCAACAGACATGTCACTCGTACCGGACATCGCCGACCCGCTCACAGCCCCTGCTCCTGCCTGTCGTACAGCCCGTCATGAACCGCGTGCGGCCCGCTGTCCGGAAGCCGCGACCCCTCGCCGAGGGGGGTGGGCGCGCCGCCGTCGCGCGGCGCACCCGGGAGCGTCCCCGGCCGGTCCTCCCGCTCGTACACGTCCTGCGGTCCGTCGTACGCCGCGAGCGCCTCACGGGCCGCCCGGCGGGCGCTGTCCGCGACCTCCGGCGGCGAGACGATCCGGCCGTCGCGCCCCAGCCGCAGCGCCAGACGGCGCAACGACGCCGGGTCGGGGGTGCGCAGCGTGATGCGCAGCCCTCCGTCCGGCAGCTCCTCGGCACTGTCGTGGGGGTAGTACTCGGCGACCCAGCGGCCGGCGGGACCGACCTCCACCACCACCTCGGGATCCTCGGCGGCCGGCTGCACCAGTCCCTCCGAGAGGTCCCGCAGCTCGATCTCCGGCGGCGCGGACGGCTCGTCGAGGATCTTGATCTCGGCGACCCGGTCCAGCCGGAACGTACGCCGGGCCTCCGAGCGGCGGCACCATGCCTCGACATAGGTGTGCCCGACGCTGACCAGGCGGATCGGGTCGATCTCGCGCTCGCTGAGCTCGTCCCGCGAGGGCGAGTAGTAGCGGATCCACAGCCTGCGCCGCTCGGAGATCGCCCGGTCGACGTCCGCGAAGACCCCGCCCTCCGCCTCGAAGGTGACCGAGAGGCGGGAGCTGGCGCCCGCCGCCTCGCCCGAGGCGGCCTCCACCTTCGCGGTGGCCCGCAGCAGCGCCTGCCGGTCGCCCTCCCGCAGGCCCGGCAGCGTCGACACGGCCCGCGCGGCCACCAGCAGCGCGGTCGCCTCGTCGGCGGCGATCCGCAGCGGCTCCGCGACGTCGTCGGGGTTGTGCCACCAGATCCGGTCGCCGTCGGTGTCGATGTCGAGCAGGTCGCCGCCCCGGAAACTCGTCCCGCACAGCGGCAGCACGTCGAGGTCGGAGATCAGCTCGTCCTCGGTGATCCCGAAGGCCCGCGCCACGTCCTCGATCCGCGCGCCGGGCCGCTCGCGCAGATACGTCACCAGGGAGAGCATCCGCCGCGTCTGGTCGATCGCGTTCGTGGGCCTGGCCGGTTTTCCTGCCACGTCCTACGTTCCCCCTCAGCCCTTGGCCACGGCGCGCAGCCGGTCCACGACGTCGGCCCGCAGCTCGGCCGGCTCCAGGACCACCACGTCGGGCCCGAACTCCACCAGCCAGGCGTCCAGACCGTGCCCGTACGGAATCTCCAACTCGTCCCACCCGTCGCCGAGTTCCCGGACCGACGCCGCCTTGGCGCGCAGCGGGTAGCCGGAGCCGGTCCGCAGCCGGATCCGCGCGGAACGGTCGGTGATGTCCCCCGCCCAGCCCGCGACGGTCTCCCGCACGGTCACGACGTCGGGCACCTCGGCCGTGTACCTGCCACTGCGGGTACGGACCTTGCCGGTGATCCGGGACAGCCGGAAGACCCGCTCGGCCCCCCGGTCGCGGTCCCAGCCGGCCAGGTACCAGTGCCCGCGCCAGCACTCCAGGGCCCAGGGCTCCACATGGCGGGGTCCGGGGCGGGCCGCGGTCGCCTTGCGGTAGTCGAAGGTGACGGGGCGCCGGTCGCGGCAGGCCAGCATCAGCGGCTCGAAGGCGGCCTCGTGCACGGGGATGCGCGGCTCCAGAGCGCCGTGCGGCTCGTACGGGTCGACGCCCTCGGGCAGTCCCGCGGCGCGCAGCTTCTGCAGGGCGCCGCTCGCCGCGCCCGCGAGCCGGGCCTGCTGCCAGACCTTGGCGGCCAGACCGAGGGCGGCGGCCTCCTCGGCGTCGAGCGTGATGGGCGGCAGCCGGTTGCTGTCACGGCGGGCCAGATAACCGACCTCGCCGTCGAGGTTCTCCACCGTCTCGATGACCAGGCCGAGTTCCCGCAGATCGTCCTTGTCCCGCTCGAACATCCGGTTGAAGGAGTCGTCCGAGCCGGCCTCCAGATATGCCTCGATGGACTCGCGGAGCTCACGCTTGCTGAGCGGTCGCCGCGTCCCGAGCAGACACAGCGCCAGGTTCATCAGCCGCTCTGCCTTGGCAATGGCCATCGACGCCCTTCCTATGGTGCTTCCGACCGATGACCGTACCGCCCCGGGGTGTCCGGGCAAAAGCCGAGGGCCCATGCCCGGACAGGCATGGGCTCCGAATGATCAGGTCCGGTCGGACTCGGTCGCCCGGCCGACCGGGACCGGAACGTCAGACCCCGACGAGGTCACAGACGAAGATCAGCGTCTCGCCCGGGCCGATACGGCCGCCCGCTCCACGATCGCCGTACGCGAGGTGCGACGGGATGGTCAGCTGGCGGCGGCCGCCGACCTTCATGCCCTGCACACCCTGGTCCCAGCCGGCGATGACCTGACCGACACCCAGCTTGAAGCTGAGCGGCGTACCGCGGTTCCAGGACGCGTCGAACTCCTCACCGGTGGAGAAGGCCACGCCGACGTAGTGGACGGAGACGGTGTCGCCCGCCTTGGCCACCGGGCCGTCGCCCTCCCAGATGTCCTTGATCTCGAGGTCCTTGGGGGGCTCGCCGCCCGGGAAGTCGATCTCGGGCTTCTCGATGCTCACGTTTCAGGCTCCTGCTCGTGTAAGGCACATGTCTGGCGACGCCTTCGTACAACAAGGCAACACGGACAGTCTCGCATTCCCCGGCCGGTCACATCTTCGCGAGGATGTCGACGGTGAAGACGAGCACCGAGTCCTTCTTGATGCCGCTGCCCTGCGGCGGGTTGTCTCCGTAGCCCAGATCCGGCGGAACCACGATCAGGACGCGGCTGCCGACCTTCTTGCCCGCCAGGCCCTGCGCCCAGCCCTTGACGACCTGCTGCAGCGAGAACGACGTCAGCTGCCCGCGGCTGTACGTGGAGTCGAACTCCTTGCCGTCCGCCCACAGCACGCCCTTGTACTGCACCAGGACGGTCTCGCTCTCGCCGACCTCGTCCCCGTCGCCCTCCAGCACGTAGTTCGCGACGAGCTTCTTCGGCGCGGTCTTCTTCGGCACGTCGATGGACGGGGCCTTGCCGTCGGTGTTCGTGCCGACCTTCGGCAGACCGGTGTCGTCCTGCGCCACGGACGTGCCCTTGGCGGAGCTCTTGCCGTTGAACACCTGCTGGATGTCGACGACGAAGACCAGCGTGTCGGTGCCCTTGATCCCCGCCTGCTCGTTGCCCGACGTGCCGTAGCCCCAGGTCGGGGGCACCGCCGTCTGGACACGGCTGCCGGCCTTCTTGCCGGTCAGGGCGTAGCGCCAGCCGTCGATGATCTGCCCCTGCGCCAGCTGGATGAGCAGCGGCGTCTTACGGTCGTAGGAGTTGTCGAAGACCTTCGCCGTGGACCAGACCTGGCCCAGGTAGTGGGCCTGGATGTAGTCGTTCTCCGCGACCGTCTGGCCCGTGCCCACGATGAGCGTCTTGACCGCCAGGTCCTTCGAGGGGTCACCGCCGCCCTTGGCCACCGTGGGCTTCGCACCGAACTTCTCCCCCGCGGTGACGGCCGGCAGCGGTCCGTCGACGATCTTCGGCGGCGGAGCGGCCGAGGCCGACGGCGAGGCCGAGGGGGACGGGCTGTCGCTGGACTTGGCCTTGTCCGACTTGTCGTCGTCACCGCATCCGGCGAGAGTGACCAGTCCAGCGGGAACGGTGAGAAGAAGTGAGCGTCGGCGCACGGTGGGGGCCTCGTATCGGTCGATCTTGGTTGATGGCGTGCGCGCAACTCTACGACGTGAGAAGGGCGCCGTACGGGAAACGTACGGCGCCCAGCGTTGCGTTCCGCAAACCCGGGACCCGGCCCCACTCCGGCACCGGAGCCCTCGTCCCGGACACGCGGTGACTCACATTCCGGCGATCAGCTTCTCCACCCGGTCGTCGACGGAACGGAACGGGTCCTTGCACAACACGGTGCGCTGCGCCTGGTCGTTGAGCTTCAGATGGACCCAGTCGACGGTGAAATCGCGGCGCTGTTCCTGCGCGCGCCGGATGAAGTCGCCGCGCAACCGGGCCCGAGTGGTCTGCGGCGGCACCGACTTGCCCTCGAAGATCTTCAGGTCGTTGCAGATCCTGGCGGCCTGGCCCCGCTTCTCCAGCAGGTAGTAGAGACCCCGGCGACGGTGGATGTCGTGGTAGGCGAGGTCTATCTGGGCGACGCGCGGATGCGACATCGTCATGTTGTGCTTGGCGCGGTACCGCTCGATGAGCTTGTACTTCATGACCCAGTCGATCTCGGTACCGATCCGGTCGAGGTCCTCGGACTCGATCGAGTCCAGCGTGCGGCCCCACAGCTCCAGGACCTGGTCCACGACCCCGGTACGGATGCCGCGGCGCTCCACGAAGTCCACGGCCTTCTCGTAGTACTCGCGCTGCACCTCCAGCGCCGACGCCTCCCGGCCACTGGCCAGGCGCACCTTGCGGCGCCCCGTGATGTCGTGGCTGACCTCGCGGATCGCCCGGATCGGGTTCTCCAGGGTCAGGTCGCGCATCACCGTGCCCGCCTCGATCATGCGCAGCACGAGGTCGGTGGCACCGACCTTCAGCAGCATGGTCGTCTCGGACATGTTCGAGTCGCCGACGATGACGTGCAGCCTGCGGTAGCGCTCCGCGTCCGCGTGCGGCTCGTCGCGGGTGTTGATGATCGGCCGGGAGCGGGTCGTCGCCGAGGAGACGCCCTCCCAGATGTGCTCCGCCCGCTGGCTGACGCAGTACACCGCGCCCCGCGGGGTCTGCAGCACCTTGCCGGCACCGCAGAGGAGCTGCCTCGTGACGAGGAAGGGAATGAGAATGTCCGCGAGCCGGGAGAACTCCCCGTGACGGGCCACCAGATAGTTCTCGTGGCAGCCGTAGGAGTTGCCCGCCGAGTCGGTGTTGTTCTTGAAGAGGTAGACGTCGCCCGCGATTCCTTCCTCGTGCAGGCGTCGCTCCGCGTCTACCAGGAGTCCTTCCAGAATGCGTTCGCCGGCCTTGTCGTGGGTGACGAGCTCCGTCAGATTGTCACATTCGGGAGTGGCGTATTCCGGATGTGATCCCACGTCGAGATAGAGGCGGGCACCGTTTCGCAGAAAGACATTGCTGCTGCGGCCCCATGACACGACACGGCGGAAGAGGTACCGCGCCACCTCGTCGGGAGACAGGCGCCGCTGTCCCCTGAACGTACACGTGACGCCGTACTCGTTCTCCAGCCCGAAAATGCGGCGGTCCATGACTGAACATTACGCCTGAGAGCCTGTGCTGAAACGGGGTTCGGCAGCACCGTTTCGATCATTTTCCGAACTTCCCTCAACCACCGCACCGCCGCCCGTAGCTGCGAGGACCCGCCCCGTGGCCAGCAGAACCAGCAGCGCGGCACCCCCCGCGACCCCCGGCACGGCGAAGCCCCGCACCGCTCCGCCCCACTCCACGACCGGTCCCGCGACACCCGTTCCCACCGACGCCCCCACGGTGAACGTCGTCACAAGCCACGAGAACGCCTCGGTGACCGTCCCCCTCGGCGCGTGCCGGTCGACGATGATGAACGCACACGCGATACAGGGCGCCAGGAAGACGCCCGCCAGCGCCACCAGCCCCGTCATCGCGACCACATCCGGCATGAGCATCAACGGCAGGTAACACACCGCCAGAAGAGCCACCAGCACCCGCAGCCGCCGCTCCGGCGCACCGCTCCACCGCCGCGCCCCGTAGACCGTGCCACCGACGAGCGCGCCCAGCCCGAGCGCCGCCATCAGCCAGCCGTACGTCGCGTCGCCGCCGTGACCGTCCGCGTACGACACGGCGGCGACCGTGATCGACCCCAGCGCGATACCCACAAAAAGGAACGCGCCCAGCAGCGCGACGAGTCCCGGCGAGCGCAGCGCACCGAGCCAGTGCGCCTCGCGGGGCGCCGAACGCCACGCCCGCGAGGGCCCCGAGACGACCACCGAGAGCGCCCCGAGGACACCGATGACGTTGAGGACGATCAGCGCGGCCTGGGCGGACCACAGCGACACGCACAGTGTCACCAGCAGCGGCCCGACCGTGAACATCACCTCCTGCGCCACGGCGTCCATCGCGTACGCCGTGTGCACCTGCCCCTCCTTGTGCAGCACGGCGGGCCACAGCGCCCGCAGTCCGCCCTCCAGGGGCGGCGTGAAGAACCCCGCGACCACGACCAGGACGTACGCGAGCGGGAGCGACCCGGTGCCGGTGAGGGCGAACACGGTGATGCCGAGGGCGGAGAGGAGCGCCGCGGGCAACTGGATCCGCGGCTGCCCGTAGAGGTCCACCAGACGGCCCAGCAGCGGCTGCCCCACGGCGTTGGACACCCCGTAGACGGCGGTGAGCGCCCCGGCCAGGCTGTAGCTGCCGCCCTCCGCACGGACGAAGAGCACGACGGCGATGGCCCCGGCGGCGTTCGGCAGCCGGCCCACCAGGGTGCCCACGAGCAGCCGTGCGGCGTGTCTCGTCCGGAGGATCTCCAGGTATCCCGCGGCCATGTCCTGCCCCTCTCGCCTCCGCGCCGCCCACGATCCACGGCCCCGCGGTTCCGCTCGCCGGTGTCACGAGCGCCGGAAGTTGTACGTATAACGTCGTCCGTCATACGTACCATGTGCGCAGTCCACGAGTCCAGCAGAAAGACAGGTCGACGGTGGCAGCAGGCAGCCCCCGCCCCACGAGCCGAGACGTCGCCCGGGCCGCCGGGGTCTCCCAGGCGGCCGTCTCCCTCGTGCTCGGCGAGAAATGGCGCGGCCGCGTCTCCGAACGCACCGCGGACCGCGTACGGGAGGCCGCACGGGAACTCGGCTACCGCCCCAACCTGGCCGCCCGCAACCTCCGCCTCGGCAGCACCCGCACCGTCCTCCTCGTGGTGCCGGCCCTCACCACCGAGTTCTTCGCCGGCGTGTACACCGGCGCCGCCCGCGTGGCCGCAGAGCACGGGTTCGGCGTGGTCCTCTACCCCTCCCCCGAGGGCATCGGACCCGCCCGGGACCCCTTCGCCTCCGCACAGGCCGCCCTGGACGGCGTCATCGCCTCCTCCATGGCCGCCGACGCCCTCACCGCCATCCGCGGCGACCAGCTGCCCCTGGTCATGCTCGACAGCGACCCGGCCGGCAGCACCGGCGCCGCCACCGTCAACCTCGACATCCGCGACGGCGTCCGGCAGGTCGCACACCACCTGCTCGCCCTCGGACACCGCCGCTTCCTGCACCTCGCCGCCGACATCCCGTCCTGGACCTTCGACGAACGCGCCCGCGAACTCACCCGCCGCCTGGCCGCGGTCCCGGGCACCGAACTCCGCACGGCCCCGGCACCGATCTCCATCGACGGCGCCCTCGCCGCCGCGGAAACCGCCCTCTCCGCCCCCGGACCCCGCCCCACCGCCGTCGTCTGCGACGACGACAAACTCGCCGCCGGCGCCTACAAGGCCGCCCGCCGGCTCGGCCTGCGCATCCCCGACGACCTCTCCGTCACCGGCCTCGACGACCTGGCCCTCGCCACCGCCCTCGACCCCGAACTCACCACGGTCCGCCTCGACGCCGAACTCTTCGGCGAACACGGCATGCAGGCCCTCCTGGCAGTCCTGGACGGCCGCACCCCACCCCGCCAGGACATCCCCGTGAACCTGATCGTCAGAGGCTCCACGGCCCCACCGAGCACCCCCTAGAGCCCCGCAGGGGCACGGGGAACTACGCGACCCGCCCCCGGCCGGCCGCACCCGGCCACTGCCCCCAGAACGCCGTGTGCCCCCGGCCGTCACATCGGCCGGGGGCACACGACAGTCAAGACGACCGAGGAACTCACTCCTCGTCCTCGGGCTCCTCCGCCTCCGCCGCGGTGGAGGCCCCGCCCTCCTCCAGCAACCGGCCGAGCTGCCGCCCGGTGATCCGCTTGAACTTCCGCTGCTGCGGCCGCGTCCGGTCCAGCACCGCGACCTCCAGCCGCTCCGCGGGAATCTCCCGCTCACTGCCGTTCGTGTCGCGGGACAACGCCTGGACGGCCAGCTTCAGAGCGGCGGCCAGCGACATCCCGTCCTCGTGCCGCTGATCCAGATACGTACTGATCGTCTCCGCGTTACCGCCCACCGCGACCGAGCCGTGCTCGTCCACGATCGACCCGTCGTGCGGCAGCCGGTAGATCTGGTCGCCCTCGGGGGTCTCCCCCACCTCGGCGACCACCAGCTCCACCTCGTACGGCTTCTCCGCCGCGGACGAGAAGATCGTGCCCAGCGTCTGCGCGTAGACGTTGGCGAGACCACGGGCGGTCACGTCGTCACGGTCGTAGGTGTAACCCCGCAGGTCGGCGTAGCGCACACCGCCGATCCGGAGATTCTCGTACTCGTTGTACTTGCCGGCGGCCGCGAAACCGATCCGGTCATAGATCTCGCTGAACTTGTGCAGCGCACGGGACGGGTTCTCACCGACGAACACGATGCCGTCGGCGAACTGCAGCACAACGAGGCTGCGGCCACGGGCGATGCCCTTGCGGGCGTATTCCGCCCGGTCGGCCATGGCCTGCTGGGGTGATACATAGAACGGCGTCGACACCGGCTATCCGTCCCTTTCTGTGGAAGTCACTGGATCACCTGAGAAAGCGGGCCGCTGTCAGAGCAGCGCGGCACGCGGACCGTCGGGCTGCTCCAGGCGCCGCTCCAGGATCGCCCGGGCGATCTCGGAGGACTCCTGGTCCGTGAGCCGGCGGAAACCGTCCTCGGTGATCACGGTGACGATCGGGTAGATCCGGCGGGCGACATCGGGACCACCGGTCGCCGAGTCGTCGTCTGCCGCGTCGTACAGCGCCTGCACGACGAGCGTCGTGGCCTGCTCCTCCGTCAGGTCCTTGTGGAAGAGCTTCTTCATCGCACCGCGCGCGAAGAGCGAACCGGAACCCGTGGCCGCGAAGCCGTGCTCCTCGGAGCGACCGCCCGTCACGTCGTACGAGAAGATGCGGCCCCTGTCACGGTCGACGTCGAAACCGGCGAAGAGCGGGACCACGGCGAGGCCCTGCATCGCCATGCCGAGGTTCGAACGGATCATCGTGGAGAGGCGGTTGGCCTTGCCCTCCAGGGAGAGCGTGGTGCCCTCCACCTTCTCGAAGTGCTCCAGCTCCAGCTGGAACAGCTTCACCATCTCGACGGCCAGGCCCGCCGTACCGGCGATACCGACGGCCGAGTACTCGTCCGCCGGGAAGACCTTCTCGATGTCCCGCTGCGCGATCACGTTCCCCATCGTGGCCCGCCGGTCACCGGCGAGCACGACGCCGCCGGGGAAGGTGACGGCGACGATGGTCGTGCCGTGCGGGGCCTCGATCACTCCCTGCGTGGGCGGCAACTGCCGCTTGCCCGGGAGCATCTCGGGCTGGTGCGCGGACAGGAAGTCCATGAAGGACGACGACCCGGGCGTCAGGAAGGCAGCTGGTAGACGCCCGGTGCTACGAGTGTTGGCTTCCACGAGGATCCCTCCAAGTAGGCGGCAGCCCGACGAACTGTGTCGGGATCATCTCCCAACTTGCCGATGGCCGAATTGCAGTTGAAGCACAGTACGCCACGGACCCTACCCGCCTCATGGCGGTGATCCACATGAACGGCCGGAGCTTTCAGGCAGATCACGCAGAGCCCCATTTGCGAGGCGACCGACTCGTCACGCTCGGCGTCGGTGATGCCGTACTGACGCCTGAGGTGGTCCTGCCGCACAGGCTGCGAGAGGGAGAACCCTCTCGCAGCCTGTGCACCGCTTCTCCGGCAGCTTTCCCGGCATCCCCCACACCTTCAATTCAAAGGCACACTGGCCGGTCAGGCTTTACTCGCCACCCTTTTGCACGAAGGACCTCACGAAGTCCTCTGCGTTCTCCTCCAGGACATCGTCGATCTCGTCCAGGACCGAGTCGACGTCGTCGCTCAGCTTCTCCTGGCGCTCCTTGAGGTCCTCCGATGCCTGTGCCTCGGGCGCTTCCTCGACCTGCTCGGTCTCGCGCGTCGCCTTCTGCTGTCCGCCGCCGGTGTCCTTGGTCGCCATAACCCTCACCCCGCTCGGTTTCGACGTTCTTGATCAGACCCTACAAGCAGGGTCCGACATCGGCCCCGCAGTTGTCACAACGTCCGGGAGCCACCTCCATGATTCCCGGACGGCGGCTTTTCCACCCTGTGGGGCGGGATCGGCCCGGTGACCGTCTCAGTTGCCCGACAGGACCTTGACCAGGTCTTCCGCCGTGCGACAGCGGTCCAGGAGCTCCTTGACGTGATTACGCGTTCCGCGAAGCGGCTCAAGGGTTGGGACGCGCTGGAGCGAGTCCCGGCCCGGCAGGTCGAAGATCACGGAGTCCCAGGAGGCGGCCGCGACGTCGTCGGCGTACTGCTCCAGGCAGCGGCCGCGGAAGTACGCGCGGGTGTCCTCCGGCGGCTTGGTCTCGGCCCGCTCGACGGCCGTCTCGTCCAGCAGCCGCTTGATACGGCCGCGGGCGACGAGTCGGTTGTAGAGGCCCTTGTCGGCGCGTACGTCGGCGTACTGGAGGTCGACGAGGTGCAGCCGGGCGGCGTCCCAGTCGAGGCTGTCACGGCGCCGGTAGCCCTCCATGAGCTCCCGTTTGGCCACCCAGTCCAGTTCGCCCGCGAGACTCATCGGATTGGTCTCCAGGCGGCCCAGGACGTCCTCCCAGCGGGCCAGCACGTCCTTGGTCTGGTCGTCCGCGTCGGCGCCGTAGCGTTCCTCGACGTACTTGCGGGCCAGTTCGTAGTACTCCATCTGGAGCTGGACCGCGGTGAGTGTCCGGCCGCTGCGCAGGGTGACGAGGCGCTTGAGGGAGGGGTCGTGCGAGACCTGGTGGAGGGTGCGCACGGGCTGGTCCACGGCGAGGTCGACGGCGATGAAGCCGTCCTCGATCATGGACAGGACGAGGGCGGTCGTGCCGAGCTTGAGGTAGGTCGAGATCTCGGAGAGGTTGGCGTCGCCGATGATCACGTGCAGGCGGCGGTATTTCTCGGCGTCCGCGTGCGGCTCGTCGCGGGTGTTGATGATGGGGCGTTTGAGGGTGGTCTCCAGGCCCACCTCGACCTCGAAGTAGTCGGCGCGCTGGCTGAGCTGGAAGCCGTGTTCGTGTCCGTCCTGGCCGATTCCGACGCGGCCGGCTCCGGTGACGACCTGGCGCGAGACGAAGAACGGCGTGAGGTGGCGCACGATGTCCGAGAAGGGCGTCTCCCGCTTCATCAGGTAGTTCTCGTGCGTGCCGTAGGAGGCGCCCTTGTTGTCGGTGTTGTTCTTGTAGAGGTGGATGGGCTGGGCGCCGGGGAGCTGGGCCGCGCGTTCGGCGGCCTCGGCCATGATGCGTTCGCCGGCCTTGTCCCAGAGGACGGCGTCGAGGGGGTTGGTCACCTCGGGGGCGCTGTACTCGGGGTGTGCGTGGTCGACGTAGAGCCGTGCTCCGTTGGTGAGGATGACGTTGGCGAGGCCGATGTCCTCGTCGGTGAGCTGGCTGGAGTCGGCGGCTTCGCGGGCGAGGTCGAAGCCCCGCGCGTCCCGCAGCGGGTTCTCCTCCTCGAAGTCCCAGCGGGCACGTCGGGCCCGGTGCATCGCCGCCGCGTAGGCGTTGACGATCTGGGACGAGGTGAGCATGGCATTGGCGTTGGGGTGGCCGGGGACGGAGATCCCGTACTCCGTCTCGATGCCCATTACTCGCCGTACGGTCATGCGGCCCTCCTTGCCCGGCGGTGTCCTCGGTCGGGGACGCCGCTCACGTACCGCTGGCGCTCCGGTGCGTGTGCGGTGCCCGTCCCCGCACTGCGCGACTCGGCGGTACCGAAGAGCCTAGAGCGCCTTTGCGCTGGTGTGGAGATCATTTGCGTCATTGCTCGGCTCCTGCCGTGCCCGGAAAAGCAGTCGGCTGCGGGTACCCGGTGAGGGCACCCGCAGCCACCCTGTCTTTTACAGGTACTGACCGGTGTTCGCCACCGTGTCGATGGAGCGTCCGGTGTCCGCGCCCTGCTTTCCGGTGATGAGCGTGCGGATGTACACGATCCGTTCGCCCTTCTTTCCGGAGATGCGGGCCCAGTCGTCCGGGTTGGTGGTGTTCGGCAGGTCCTCGTTCTCCTTGAACTCGTCCACGCAGGCTTGGAGCAGGTGGGAGACCCGCAGGCCCTTCTGGCTGTGTTCGAGGAAGTCCTTGATCGCCATCTTCTTGGCGCGGCCGACGATGTTCTCGATCATGGCGCCGGAGTTGAAGTCCTTGAAGTAGAGGACTTCCTTGTCGCCGTTGGCGTACGTGACCTCGAGGAAGCGGTTCTCCTCGGATTCGGTGTACATGTGCTCGACGGCGGTCTGGATCATGCTCTGGACGGTGGTGCTCTTGCTGCCGCCGTGCTCGCCGACGTCGTCGGAGTGCAGGGGGAGGCGCTCGGTGAGGTACTTGGCGAAGATGTCCTTGGCCGCTTCGGCGTCCGGACGCTCGATCTTGATCTTGACGTCGAGCCGGCCGGGCCGCAGGATCGCGGGGTCGATCATGTCCTCGCGGTTCGAGGCGCCGATGACCACCACGTTCTGCAGGCCCTCCACGCCGTCGATCTCGGCGAGCAGCTGCGGGACGATGGTGTTCTCCACGTCCGAGCTGACGCCTGATCCACGGGTGCGGAAGAGGGATTCCATCTCGTCGAAGAAGACGATGACGGGGGTGCCCTCGCTGGCCTTCTCACGGGCACGCTGGAAGACGAGCCGGATCTGCCGCTCGGTCTCGCCGACGTACTTGTTGAGGAGCTCGGGGCCCTTGATGTTGAGGAAGAAGCTCTTGCCGGTGGCCTGTCCGGTGACCTCGGCGACCTTTTTGGCCAGTGAGTTGGCGACGGCCTTGGCGATGAGTGTCTTGCCGCATCCGGGGGGCCCGTACAGGAGCACGCCCTTGGGTGGGCGCAGTTCGTGCTCCTTGAACAGGTCGGGGTAGAGGTAGGGGAGCTCGACGGCGTCGCGGATCATCTCGATCTGGCCGCCCAGACCGCCGATCTGCTCATAGCCGATGTCCGGGACCTCTTCGAGGACGAGTTCCTCGACCTCGCTCTTGGGCACGACCTCGTAGACGTAGCCCGAGCGGGGTTCGAGGAGCAGGGCGTCGCCGGGGCGGATGGTGATGTCCAGGAGTGGCTCGGCGAGCCGCACCACCCGTTCCTCGTCGGTGTGCCCCTGCACGAGGGCGCGCTCGCCGTCCTCGAGGATCTCTTTGAGGGTGACGATGTCGCCGACGCTCTCGTACTCCATGGCCTCGACCACGTTGAGAGCTTCGTTGAGCATCAGTTCCTGGCCGCGCCGGAGCTCTTCGAGCTCGACGCCGGGACTGACGTTCACCCGGAGTTTGCGGCCTCCGGTGAAGATGTCGGCGGTGCCGTCTTCGTTCGCCGTGAGAAATACACCGAAGCCGGCCGGCGGCTGTGCGAGCCGGTCGACCTCCTCCTTGAGTGCCACGATCTGGTCGCGGGCCTCTCGGAGGGTGTTGGCGAGCCGCTCGTTCTGTGCGGACACGCCGGCCAGGTTTGTCTGCAGCTCGACGATCCGCTCTTCGAGAATCCTCGTGTGTCGCGGAGAGTCGGCGAGCTTGCGTCGCAGGACGGCGATCTCCTGCTCAAGGTAGGCAATCTGCCCGGACGGGTCGTCGGACCCTCGTCCCGGGCGGATGCCGCGGTTCATGTCGTCGTCGTGGGCTGCCACGGTCCTCACCTCCTCCAAGGGGAGCTGGACGCTTCCAGACCCTACCTGGGTGGGTGTCGATTGAAACCCCTAGATCATAAAGACGGTCGGGGTGTGTCCGATCTTCACCCTTGCGCTCTCCCTCACGCCAGTGGAATACCCACCCAACATGATTGGGAAGCCGACGGAGGTAGGGTCGAAGTGTTCAACACCCGTCGGAGCTGGCCCGATTCCCCGTCTTCGGACCGCTCTGCGCAGGAAATGGCAGGAGAAATGACCGTGCAGCAGGAGGCCGGAGTCGACGGCGAGGCGCTTGAGGTCTGGATCGACCAGGATCTGTGCACCGGCGACGGGATCTGCGCGCAGTACGCGCCCGAGGTCTTCGAACTGGACATCGACGGCCTGGCGTATGTGAAGAGCCCCGGTGACGAGCTTCTGCAGACCCCGGGGGCGACAACGCCCGTGCCCCTGACGCTTCTGCGTGATGTCGCCGACTCCGCGAAGGAGTGTCCGGGCGACTGCATCCATGTGCGCCGGGTGTCCGACGGTGTCGAGGTCTACGGTCCGGACGCCGAGTGAGTTGGTCGGGCGCCTCGTTCTCCTGAGGGGCCCGACCGGCTCTCGACTGTCTTCCTCGTCACACACGGCTCGCGTGCGAGGGTTTCTCGTGCGTGCCTGTTCCTCGTCTGTGCCCGTCGCTCACATGCTCCGGGCGGCGGGTGGTGTCGAGCGGACGAATGCGCCGTTCTTCCACTGCCACTTGGCGCCCTCGTTCACGTCGGGGCAGCAACTGGGTACGTCGGGCGAGGAGTAACCGAGCAGGGTCGCGGTGATGGTGGCGTCGCGCAGGGTGAAGTCCTGGACGGAGAGCCGTTCCTCGGGGTCGACGAGGGTGGCGACGACGCGTGCCTTCGAGGTGCCGTCGGTTGCGGTGAGGACGTAGACGCCGCTGGGCGGGGTGCCGGAGCCCGCGTCGCAGCGGACGACGGCGACCGTCTCGGGGCGGCCGTCGCCGTCGAGGTCACCTGATGCCTGCTTCTGGACGAGGACCTTCGCGGGTCCGCAGTCGAGGGGGAAGTCGGCGCGGGCCGGGTCGGGGGGTGTCGCGGCTGCCGGGGCGGTCTTCGCCTGCGGGCCGTGCTGGGCGGCCGTGGCGGCGTCGGGCTGCAGGAAGGCGGAGGCCGCGACGACCGCGGCGAGCGCTGCCGCCGTGGCGACCCAGTGGATCGGGCGGGTGTGGGTGTGGGCCAGTTCCGGGACGGCGGATTGCTGCACTAGGAAGTGTCTCCCGTGAGGGCTGTACCGGTGGGATGGCCAGCATGGTGCCACACGTCACACCGTGGGGGAACGGTGGGGTCGGCGGTACTGGCGGTGGGTCAAGGGAAAAGCGCGGTGGCCGAGTTCCGGGGGGTTCCCGGGAACTCGGCCACCGTGGTCGCGCGTTGTGTGTGCGGTACAGGCGTGCGGGCCGGCTCAGCGGCCGGGGGCGCCCCCGTCGGCGTTCGGGCCGGAGTAGTCCTCGCCGTAGGCGCCCTTGGAGGGGCGGCGGCGGCGCATGGGCGGCTCGACGCCGTCCGCGAGGCGGCGGGCGGTGAGGAGGAAGCCGGTGTGGCCGATCATCCGGTGGTCGGGGCGGACGGCCAGTCCTTCGATGTGCCAGTTGCGGACCATCGACTCCCAGGCGGTCGGCTCGTTGAAGCAGCCGATCTCGCGGATGGACTCGACGGTCCGTGCGAGCTGGGTGGTGGTGGCCACGTAGCAGCAGACGATGCCGCCGGGGACGAGCGCCTTGGAGACGGCCTCCAGGCACTCCCAGGGGGCGAGCATGTCGAGGACGACGCGGTCGACGTCGGTGTCCGACAGGTTGTCCTGGAGGTCGCCGACGGTGAGCTGCCAGGCGGGGTGCGGGCCGCCGAAGTAGCGCTCGACGTTCTGCCGGGCGATTTCCGCGAAGTCCTCGCGGCGCTCGTACGAGTGCAGCATGCCCTGGTCGCCGATGGCGCGGAGCAGGAAGCTGCTGAGCGATCCGGAGCCCACGCCCGCCTCCACGACGCGTGCGCCGGGGAAGATGTCCGCGAAGGACAGGATCTGTCCCGCGTCCTTGGGGTAGACCACGGCGGCGCCGCGGGGCATGGACAGGACGTAGTCGGGGAGCAGGGGGCGCAGCGCCAGATAGGCGACGTTCCCCGTGGTGCGGACAACGCTGCCCTCGGGTGCGCCGATCAGCTCGTCGTGCGGGAAGGAACCCTTGTGGGTGTGGAAGTTCTTCCCCGCTTCGAGCGTGAACGTGTAGTGGCGGCCCTTGGGGTCGGTCAGCTGTACCTGGTCCCCGACCTTGAAGGGCCCGCGTCGGCGGGCGGCACCGGTCGGTTCGGACATGTGAGCAAGCCTACCGGCGATTGCGGTGATGGCCGACCACGGTCCCGGTGCACTGGGAGGCATGGCGGGGTGCGGGTGCTTCGTGGCTGGTCGCGCAGTTCCCCGCGCCCCTCACGGGGCTTCAGGACGGGCGGGCCATCGCCTTGACGAAGGCTTTCTCCACGTCTGCCGCCGAGAGGACTCCGTAGATCTCGCCGGAGTCCTCCACCACGAGGTACTCGGTCGCCGGGGTGGCGCGCAGGACCTCCAGGAGGTCCTCGCCGGCCAGTTCGGCGGAGACGCGCATGCCGTCGGTCAGGTCCTGGGCGAGTCCGCCGACGGCGACCCAGGGGCGGCGGTGTTCCGGTACGCCCACGATGGCGGCCTCGCGGACGAGGGAGAGGGGTTCGCCGTCGGCGTCCACCACGACCAGGGCGCGTGCGCCGGCGTCGTTGGCCCGGCGCAGTGCTTCGGAGAGCGGGGTGTCGGTCTCGACGGGGACGGCGCGCCGGGTGAGGGCGCGGGCTCTCAGTTCGGGCAGGTGTTCGCGCAGGCGGGCCATGCGCAGGCTGTTTCCGGCGCCGGTCCAGATGATCGCGGCGAGGATCGCGGCGAGCAGGGCGTCCATGACGGTGTCCATGCCGCCGATGTCCTCGGCGTCGGCGCCGAGCGCGCCGGAGTGGGTGAGCAGGGGCAGTCCGATGAGGACGGAGATGGCGAGGGCGCGGCCGACCCAGGCGGCGGCGATGGTGCCGCTCATGGGTCTGCCGGTGATCTTCCAGACGACGGCGCGGAGCATGCGGCCGCCGTCGAGGGGCAGGCCGGGAAGCAGGTTGAACGCGGCGACGATGAGGTTCGAGATCATCAGGCCGGCGAGCAGGACGCCGGGGACCGTGCCGGGTTCGACGGCCAGGAGGGCGAGGTAGAAGAGGCCGCCGAGGATCACGGAGAGCAGCGGGCCGACGAAGGCGAGGACGAACTCGCGTCCCGGTGTCTCGGACTCCTTCTCGATCTCGGAGACGCCGCCGAAGAACTGCAGCTGGATCCGGCGCACGGGCAGCCCGAAGCGCAGCGCCGCGACCGTGTGCGCCAGTTCGTGGACGAGGACGGAGGCGTAGAAGGCGACGGCGAAGAAGAGGGAGACGAGGTAGCGGGCCATGCCCAGTTCGGGCAGGACGCGGTCGAGCTGGCCGCCGAAGACCCAGGTGATGAGCGCGGCGACGAGGAACCAGCTCGGTGCCACGTACACGGGTACGCCGAAGGGGCGTCCCATGAGGAGGCCGCCGCCGGGTTCCTTGGCTCTGCGGGTGGGGCCTTTACGGCTCTTCCCGCGGGCGGGCTCCGGGGTGGGTCCGGGGGTGGGGTGGTGGCCGGTGCCGGCGGGTGGGGCGGGCGCCGGCCGTCCCTCGTCCTGATTGCCGGCCGAGGCGTTCCCGGTCTCCGGCGCCTTCCGGAATCGTTCCGTCGTCGTGCCGTCGTCCGCCGGGTCGGGGTGGGCCGGATCGGGGTGTGCCGGGTCCGTGGGGTCCGCCGGGGGCCCGGTGGTGGGCGGTTCCTGGTCGGAGGGCGGCCGGGCCGTCGTGGTCGCCGGGTCGCCGGGTCGCGGCTGACCCGTGCGGCGCTCGTCCGCCTCGTCCGTGCCGGATCGCGGCTGCCCGCTCCCGCCGCTCTCGTCCACGATGTCCCCTCGTTCGACGCGTGTCCCGCCCGCGGTCCTGCACGCGGGAGGTCTTGTGGTCGATGGTATGCGGCCGTCGCGATGTGTTCGGCCCCGGCACCCCTTCCGTTTCCCGTGCGGGGGTGCGGCCCGCAGGTCACCGTGTGTCGCGCTGTCAGTGCCGGGTCGTAAGGTCTGTCCTCATGGAAACCAGCACCGACGGCGTCGTCCCGGCCGGCCCCGGGGCCGCCGTGCCCGGGCCCGCCGAGCAGGCAGACGGCGGCGCGGCGGTCGTCGAGGCGGTCGTGCCGCAGGCCGTGGACGGTGCGGGTGGGCCCGGGGCCGCCGGTGCTGCGGCGGGGTCGTCCGGCCGGGTCGCCGGTGCGGTGCCTCCGGCCTCGTTGTCGCCGTCGCGGGCCGGGGACTTCATGCAGTGTCCGCTGCTGTACCGGTTCCGGGTGATCGACAAGCTGCCCGAGAAGCCGAGCGAGGCGGCGACCCGCGGGACGCTGGTGCACGCGGTGCTGGAGCGGCTCTTCGACGCCCCGGCCCGGGAGCGGACCGCGCCGCGGGCCAAGTCGCTGATCCCGGGCCAGTGGGACCGGCTGCGTGCGGCGAAGCCGGAGCTGGCCGAGCTGTTCGCGGACTCCGACGAGCAGAGCGCGGGCGAGAGGCTGGCGCGCTGGCTCACCGAGGCGGAGCGGCTGGTCGAGCGCTGGTTCACGCTGGAGGACCCGACCCGTCTCGAACCGGCCGAGCGTGAGCTGTTCGTGGAGGCGCAGCTCGACTCCGGCCTGAAGCTGCGCGGCATCATCGATCGCGTCGACGTGGCGCCCACCGGTGAGGTGCGGATCGTCGACTACAAGACGGGCAAGGCCCCGCGCCCGGAGTACGCGGAGGGCGCCCTGTTCCAGATGAAGTTCTACGCGCTCGTGGTGTGGCGGCTGAAGCAGGTCGTGCCGCGCCGCCTGCAGCTCGTCTATCTGGGCAGCGGCGACGTGCTGACGTACGACCCGGTGCCGGCCGATCTGGAACGGGTGGAGCGCAAGCTGCACTCGCTGTGGGAGGCGATCCGGCTCGCCACGGAGACCGGTGACTGGCGTCCGCGGCCCACCAAGCTGTGCGGCTGGTGCGACCACCGGTCGGTCTGTCCGGAGTTCGGTGGCACTCCCCCACCGTATCCGCTGCCGGTGCGGGCGCCCGGGTCCGGTGCCGCGTCCGGCGGGACCTCCGGCGGTGTGTCCGGCGGGACGTCCGGTGAGATGTCCGGCGGTATGTGAGCCGCGGGGGCCGTGGGGTGCCCCGCGGGCCGGCCGGGTGGCGGCCGCAGGGCAGAATGGGTCGGACTAGCGAAGGAGACTCACGTGGCCATCCGCGTCCTACTGGTCGACGACCAGCCGCTGCTGCGCACGGGCTTCCGGATGATTCTGGAGGCCGAGCAGGACATCGCGGTCGTCGGTGAGGCCGGTGACGGTCTCCAGGCACTCGATCAGGTGCGGGCCCTGCAGCCCGATGTGGTTCTGATGGACATCCGTATGCCGAGGATGGACGGGGTCGAGGCGACCCGGCAGATCACCGGTCCCGGCCGGGACGGTCCGGCGAAGGTGCTGGTCCTGACGACGTTCGACCTCGACGAGTACGTGGTGGAGGCCCTGCGCGCCGGCGCCAGCGGTTTCCTCCTGAAGGACGCGCCGGCCAACGAGCTGGTGCAGGCGATCCGTGTGGTGGCCGCGGGTGAGGCCATGCTGGCCCCCAGCATCACGCGCCGGCTGCTCGACAAGTACGCGGGCCATCTGCCGTCGGGCGACGAGCCCGTGCCGGACACCCTGCACACGCTGACCGAGCGCGAGGTGGAGGTCCTGAAGCTGGTGGCCCGCGGGCTGTCGAACGCGGAGATCGCCGCCGACCTGTTCGTCAGTGAGACCACCGTGAAGACGCATGTGGGCCATGTCCTCACCAAGTTGGGGCTGCGGGACCGTGTGCAGGCCGCGGTGTACGCGTACGAGAGCGGTCTGGTGCGTCCGGGCGCGCAGTGAGCGGTGCGGCCCCGCGGGGCCGCACACAGGACAGGATGGCCGCCCCCTTCGAAGGGGGCGGCCATCCTGTCTTCTTCACGCTTTCACGGTGGGCGTCAGTCGCTGCCCACTCCGCGTCCCAGCTCCCAGAGCTGCAGCGTCGCGGACGAGTTGATCGCGTACTCGGCGCCGGTGATGTCGTCCCGTACGGCGACGTACTGCTTGCCCTGCCAGAGCGGGAGGAGCGGGACGTCGTCGGCGACGATGCTCTGGATCTCGACGATGCTGTCCGAGGCGGTGAGCCGGTCGGCCTCGCGGCGGGACTGCGGGATCAGCTCGTCGCGGATGTGCTTGTTCGCGTACGGCGACGCGATGGTGTTGTCCTTGTCGAGGAACGGCGTGAGGAAGGTCTCGGCGTCCGGGAAGTCGGGGAACCAGCCCATGCCGTAGACCGCGAACTTGCCCTCGCGCTGCTTGGGGCGGTAGGTGTCCCACTTCTCGCCCGCGATGTCGACGTCGAAGAGCCCGGTGTCGTTGAGCTGCTTCTGCAGCGTCTCGAACTCGGTCTTCGTGGCGGGGCCGTAGTGGTCCGTCGTGTAGTTCATCGTGAACTTGACCGGCGTCGTGACGTTCGCCGCGGCGAGCACCGCCTTGGCCTTCGCGACGCTCGGCTCGCCGTACTGGTTGAAGAACGAGTTGGCGTGGCCGGTGACCGTGGCGGGGACCATCGAGTACAGCGGGTCGGCGCCGGAGCCGTAGACCTTGGAGGTCAGTTCGCCGCGGTTGACGACGTGGGCGACCGCCTGGCGGACCGCCTTCTCCTTCAGCGTCGGCTTCTCGACGTCGAAGCCGATGTAGCGGATCTCGAGACCGGGCTGCTCGATGACATCGATGTTGCTGTCTTTGGCGTTCTGCAGCTTCTTGATCTGCTCGGGCGACATGGTGCGGGTCATCATGTCGATGTCGCCCTTGTCGAGCGCGGCGCCCATGGCGTCGGCGTCGGCGAAGGAGCGCAGTTCGACCTTGTCGTTCTTCACTTCGGAGATCCCCTGGTAGTTGGGGTTCTTGGTGAAGGTGATCTTCGAGACGCTCTCGCCCTTGGTCTCGGCCTTGAGGGTGTAGGGGCCGGAGCTGCTCACTTCGAGGCCGTCCCGGAGCTTGCCCTTGTCGTAGTCCTCGGGGTTGACGATGCCCGCGACCGGAGTGGACAGCTTGAACGGGAAGGTGGCGTCGGCGGTGTTGAGGTGGAAGATCACCTCACGGTCGCCCTTGGTCTCGACGGCGTCGACCGTCGACAGCAGCGAGGCGACCTCGGTGTCGGCCTTGATCCGCATCGCGCGGTCGATGGAGAACTTCACGGCCTCGGCGGTGACCGCGTCACCGTTCGAGAACTTGAGGTCCTTGCGCAGGGTGCAGGCGTAGCGCTCGTTGCCCGAGTCGGTGAAGCCGCACTCCTCGGCCGCCTCCGGGGTCGGGTCGCCGCCGCCGTTGGGCATGGCCATCAGGGTCTGCACCGTCTGGCGCAGGACGTTCCAGGAGCCGACGTCGTACGCGTAGGCCGGGTCGAACGGCGCCGGGGTCTCTTTCGAGGCGGTGAACGCGTCGGTGGTGCCGACAACGATGGCCTTGGCACCCTCGCCCCCGCTGTCGGAACCCCCACAGGCGGCGAGGACCGGCGCGAGCAGACCGATCACGGCCGGCAGCACCAAAGTCTTACGGTTCATGCTCGAAGTTCTCCAGGCTGTAGATCCCGCTATCCCGGCAGGCCGGGGTGTCGCGTACGGGAAACGGGGGTCACGTCGATGTTCTCGCGATGAGATTAGTCCGCGTCGGCGGGGCGCCCCGCAGGTACCGGCCAGGGGTTCTCATCACGCTGCGAAACCGGGTGCGGACACACCGAAAAACCGACAGCGGAAGGATTCGTACAGGGATCCACGAATCCGGACACAAGGGCACGCAGATCACCATCGAAGCGGCTCCTCCGTCACACCTGAGGGCTCCTGTCGACCCCCGCGCGAGTGGTGAACGTCACACGTTCAACTGCGTTAGCGGGTAACGGAATTCGGCCGGTCGAACGCCGCCGGAGACGATCATATAATTTCGATGCCATTACCACGTGGTTTTTCGCATTCACTCGTGCACCGTGGGTGAACGATTAGCGCTTAAGCGTCATCAGATCTTGGAGAAAAGGCAGGTCGACCTGTTCGAGGGAGGACACCACGGTCCGTCCTGGGGCCGGTGCGATCGGTGCCACCGACGGCACCGCCACGACCTGGCAGCCCGCCGCCTCGGCAGCGGCCACCCCCGTCGCGGTGTCCTCGACGACCGCGCACCTGGCCGGATCCGCCCCCAGCCCGGCGGCCGCGACGAGGTACGGGTCGGGGAAGGGCTTGGTGCGCTCCACCTCGTCGCCGGCGACCGTCAGATCGAAGTGGTGGGCGCCGATCGAGACCAGGACGCGGTCGATGATGCGGCGGTGCGAGGCGGAGACCAGCGCCGTGGGGACGCGGTGCGCGGCGAGTTCGGCCAGGAGTCTCGCGGCGCCCGGCATCAGCGGCAGGGTCCGGCCGATGCGGTCCTCGAACCCGTCGTTCAGGAGCACCGTGAGCTCGGAGAGGGTGATCTTCGCGCCGGTCGCCTCGATGAGGAAGCCGGCGCTGCGGGTCATGGGGCCGCCGACCACCACGTGCCGCCAGGACTCGTCCAGTTCGTGGCCCAGTTTCGCGAACACCTCGACCTCGGCGTCCCACCAGAAGCCCTCGGTGTCCACCAGGGTGCCGTCCATGTCGAGGAGCACGGCCTGGAGGGCTGAGCCCTCGGCCGTACGGGTGCCTGACGCGGGGACCGTACTGGTCATGTGGCGCACCTCCGTAGGGGGACGAGAAGGCCGGCCCCGGGTGGGGACCGGCCTGCACTGGACCGACCAGTGTACGTCGCCGTTCGGAATGCCGCCTTTCCCCTGCCGGGGGCGTGCGGGGGCCGACGGAGGGCCGGGAATCTTCTGTCGGGGGTGCCGGTGCGTCGTGGTTGCTCGCGCAGTTCCCCGCGCCCCTGGGAGGCGCCCCTGCGGGACGCCCCCGGGGGCGTCTCAGCGGGCGTTGAAGTACTTGGCTTCCGGGTGGTGGATGACGATGGCGTCCGTGGACTGTTCCGGGTGGAGCTGGAACTCCTCGGAGAGGTGGACGCCGATCCGTTCGGGCTCCAGGAGGCGGGCGATCTTGGCGCGGTCCTCCAGGTCGGGGCAGGCGCCGTAGCCGAGGGAGAAGCGGGCGCCGCGGTACTTGAGGGCGAACATGTCCTCCATCTCGGCCGGGTCGTCCCCCGCGAAGCCGAGTTCGGAGCGCACGCGCGCGTGCCAGTACTCGGCGAGGGCCTCGGCCAACTGCACGGACAGACCGTGCAGTTCGAGGTAGTCCCGGTAGGAGTTGGCCTCGAAGAGCCTGGCGGTCTCCTCGCCGATCCGGGAGCCCACGGTGACGACCTGGAGGCCGACCACGTCCGTCTCACCGGACTCCTCCGGGCGGAAGAAGTCGGCCAGGCACAGCCGGCGGCCGCGGCGCTGGCGCGGGAAGGTGAAGCGGGTGCGTTCGTTGCCCTGCTCGTCCAGCAGGATCAGGTCGTCGTCCTTGGACACACAGGGGAAGTAGCCGTAGACGACGGCGGCTTCGAGCAGGTTGCCGGTCTGCAGCTGGTCCAGGAGGCCGCGCAGCCGCGGCCGGCCCTCGGCCTCCACCAGCTCCTCGTACGTCGGCCCGTCGCCCGTGCGGGCCTGCTTGAGGCCCCACTGGCCCTTGAACAGGGCGCCCTCGTCGAGCCAGGACGCGTACTCCTTGAGCTGGATGCCCTTGATGACACGGGTGCCCCAGAACGGCGGCTCGGGGACCGGGTTGTCGGTGGCCACGTCGGAGCGGACCGCGCCCTCTTCCGGTGTCTCCTCGACGACGGCCTGCGCGGTGGGCCTGACCCGGCGCTGCTTCAGTTCCGGCAGGGTCGCGCCGGGTACGCCCCGCTTGACCGCGATCAGGGCGTCCATCAGGCGCAGGCCCTCGAACGCGTCGCGGGCGTAGCGGACCTCGCCCTCGTAGACCTCGTGGAGGTCCTGCTCGACGTAGGCCCGGGTCAGGGCGGCGCCGCCGAGGATCACCGGGTAGTCGGCGGCCAGCTTGCGCTGGTTGAGCTCCTCCAGGTTCTCCTTCATGATCACCGTGGACTTGACCAGCAGTCCGGACATGCCGATGACGTCCGCCCGGTGTTCCTGGGCGGCCTCCAGGATCGCGGAGACGGGCTGCTTGATCCCGAGGTTGACCACCGTGTAGCCGTTGTTGGACAGGATGATGTCCACGAGGTTCTTGCCGATGTCGTGGACGTCGCCGCGGACGGTGGCGAGCACGATGGTGCCCTTGCCCTCGTCGTCGGTCTTCTCCATGTGGGGTTCCAGGTGGGCCACCGCGGTCTTCATGACCTCGGCCGACTGGAGCACGAACGGCAGCTGCATCTGGCCCGAGCCGAACAGCTCGCCGACGACCTTCATGCCGTCGAGGAGCGTCTCGTTGACGATGTCGAGGGCGGGGCGTTCCTTCAGGGCGTCGTCGAGGTCCTGTTCGAGGCCGTTCTTCTCGCCGTCGATGATGCGGCGCTTGAGCCGCTCGTCCAAGGGCAGCGCGGCGAGTTCCTCGGCGCGGCCGGCCTTGAGGGACTTGGTGGTGGCGCCCTCGAAGAGCGCCATCAGCTTCTGCAGCGGGTCGTAGCCCTCGCGGCGGCGGTCGTAGATGAGGTCGAGGGCGGTGGTGACCTCCTCCTCGCTGAAGCGCGCGATGGGGAGGATCTTGGAGGCGTGCACGATCGCCGAGTCGAGGCCGGCCTTGACGCACTCGTCGAGGAAGACGGAGTTGAGCAGGACGCGGGCGGCCGGGTTGAGGCCGAAGGAGATGTTCGACAGGCCCAGGGTGGTCTGGACGTCGGGGTGGCGCTCCTTGAGCCGGCGGATGGCCTCGATGGTGGCGACGCCGTCGCCGCGGGACTCCTCCTGGCCGGTGCAGATGGTGAAGGTCAGGGTGTCGATGAGGATGTCCGACTCGTGGATGCCCCAGTTGCCGGTGAGGTCCGCGATGAGGCGCTCCGCGATGGCGACCTTCGTCTCGGGGGTGCGGGCCTGGCCCTCCTCGTCGATGGTCAGGGCGATCAGCGCGGCACCGTGTTCTTGCGCGAGCTTGGTGACCTTCGCGAACCGTGACTCGGGGCCGTCGCCGTCCTCGTAGTTGACGGAGTTGATGACCGCGCGCCCGCCGAGCTTCTCCAGGCCGGCGCGGATGACCGGGACCTCGGTGGAGTCCAGCACGATGGGCAGGGTGGAGGCGGTGGCGAAGCGCCCGGCCAGCTCCTCCATGTCGGCGACGCCGTCGCGGCCCACGTAGTCGACGCACAGGTCGAGCATGTGCGCGCCCTCGCGGATCTGGTCGCGGGCCATCTCGACGCAGTCGTCCCAGCGGCCCTCCAGCATGGCCTCGCGGAACTTCTTCGAGCCGTTGGCGTTGGTGCGCTCGCCGATCGCCATGTACGCGGTGTCCTGGCGGAACGGGACGGTCTGGTAGAGCGAGGCGGCGCCGGGCTCGGGGTGCGGGTCGCGGCGGGCCGGCGTGAGGTCCCGTACGCGCTCGACGACCTGCCGCAGGTGCTCGGGGGTCGTGCCGCAGCAGCCGCCGATCAGGGAGAGGCCGTACTCGGTGACGAAGGTCTCCTGGGCGTCGGCGAGTTCGGGTGCCGTCAGCGGGTAGTGGGCGCCGTTCTTGCCGAGCACCGGGAGGCCGGCGTTGGGCATGCAGGACAGCGGGACGCGGGAGTGGCGGGCCAGGTAGCGCAGGTGCTCGCTCATCTCGGCGGGCCCGGTGGCGCAGTTCAGGCCGATCATGTCGATGCCGAGCGGTTCGAGGGCGGTGAGCGCGGCGCCGATCTCGGAGCCGAGGAGCATGGTGCCGGTGGTCTCGACGGTGACCGAGACGATCAGCGGCAGGTCGGCGCCGAGGGCGTCCAGGGCGCGGCGGGCGCCCAGTACCGACGCCTTGGTCTGCAGCAGGTCCTGGGTGGTCTCCACGAGCAGCGCGTCGGCGCCGCCGGTGATCATGCCTTCGGCGTTCTGCTGGTAGGCGTCGCGCAGCAGGGTGTAGGGGGCGTGGCCGAGGGTCGGCAGTTTGGTGCCGGGGCCCATGGAGCCCAGCACCCAGCGCTGCTGCCCCGTGGAGTCGGTGAACTCGTCGGCGACCTCTCGGGCGATGCGGGCGCCGGCCTCGGAGAGTTCGAAGACGCGGTCGGCGATGTCGTACTCGCCGAGGGCCGCGTGGTTGGCGCCGAAGGTGTTGGTCT
This sequence comes from Streptomyces sp. NPDC002701, assembly GCF_042889045.1. Taxonomy (NCBI): domain Bacteria; kingdom Bacillati; phylum Actinomycetota; class Actinomycetes; order Kitasatosporales; family Streptomycetaceae; genus Streptomyces; species Streptomyces sp. NPDC002701. The sequence goes on along the minus strand of NZ_JBIAQL010000012.1, from coordinate 176,612 downwards.
CGACGCAGTCGACGCCGACGGCGAAGTACTCCTGGTGGACGGAGCGCACGATGTCGGGGCGGGTGAGGTTCAGGATCTCGTTGCAGCCTTCGAGGTTCTCGAAGTCCTCGAGGGTCGGATCCTGGGCCTGGAGCATCGTGCCCATCGCGCCGTCGGCCACCACCACCCGGGTGGCGAGCGCCTCACGGAGGGCGTCGGTTCGGGTCCGGCTGTGGCCGGACTCGGGTGTGCGGGACGGGTTCGGCAACGAGGCCATGGAAGATGCTCCCTGGGGTGCGACGGCTGTCGGCTTTGCGCTTCTCCTGGAAGACGCACGCCGTCAGGGTAGCCCGCGGGCACGCCGGACGGGCGAGGGCGTCCACGGGGCGGACGAGCCATGAGTACCCCGCTCCGGTGGGGCAGCGCTCGCGACGGACTATGACCACCCATTAGCGGGGGGTTGACGGTGAGCGGTAATGTTCGACATTGCCGAACGGTGGCAGCGAAGCGGCGACCGGCGGACCTAGGGGACGGAGGGCAGGACGGCGATGGCACGGAACATCCAGTCGCTCGAACGGGCGGCCGCGATGCTGCGGCTGCTCGCGGGCGGGGAGCGACGGCTCGGCCTGTCGGACATCGCCTCGTCGCTGGGCCTGGCCAAGGGCACGGCCCACGGGATACTGCGCACGCTGCAGCAGGAGGGGTTCGTCGAGCAGGACGGGGCCTCCGGGCGCTATCAGCTGGGCGCCGAGCTGCTGCGCCTCGGGACGACGTATCTCGATGTGCACGAGCTGCGGGCCCGCGCCCTGGTGTGGACCGACGACCTGGCGCGCTCCAGCGGGGAGAGCGTGTATCTGGGGGTGCTGCACCAGCAGGGCGTGCTGATCGTGCACCACGTGTTCAGGCCCGACGACAGCCGGCAGGTGCTGGAGGTGGGGGCCATGCAGCCGCTGCACTCCACGGCACTGGGCAAGGTCCTGTCGGCCTACGACCCGGTGGCGCACAGCGAGGCGCTGGAGGCCGAGCGCAAGGAGTTCACGCCGCGCACCGTCAGCGCGCCCGAGGCGTTCGAGGGTGTCCTCGACCTCGCTCGGGCGCGGGGGTACGCGGCCGACGTCGAGGAGACCTGGACGGGGGTGGCGTCGGTGGCCGCGCCCATCCACAACCAGCGACGGATGCCCGTCGGCGCGGTGGGGGTCACGGGGGCGGTGGAGCGGGTCTGCAAGGACGGTGAGCTGCGCCCCGAGCTGATCGCCGCCGTCCGCGACTGCGCCCGCGCCGTCTCCAGGGACCTGGGCGCCGGGCGGTTCTGAGGTCCGCGCCGGAGCCCGTCCGGTAGATCGGGAGTCCGCGCCGAGCGGTGTGGGAAGAAGGCCGGTACGTCGTCGACGTACCGGCCTTCCCGGCGCTTCGGCGGCCACGCGACGTGCCTGTCCGTACGCGGTGCGCCGCGTCCCGGGTGATCGATGACCCACAGCAATCAATAACGATCGTGTTTTCGATAACGGAGACCTTGACGAGGTGGTATTGCCAGAGCGAGACTCCCGTCCATCGGTCGGCATTGTCGAACACCTACCGGCAATACGCGTTAGAGTGTGACAAGGCCAAGGGCCGGCAACGACCTCACCTGAGGTCGCGGACCACCGGAGGGACCCGGGGTTCGCCTTCCCCTGGACGAAGGACAAAGGAGTCGCGGGTGTCCAGCTCCGACATCTTCATCGGCGAGACCATCGGTACCGCCATACTCATCCTGCTGGGCGGTGGCGTGTGCGCCGCCGTCACACTGAAAGCCTCCAAGGCACGCAACGCCGGATGGCTCGCCATCACCTTCGGGTGGGGTTTCGCGGTACTGACCGCCGTGTACACCTCGGCGCCCCTCTCCGGCGCGCACCTGAACCCGGCCGTGACGCTCGGCATCGCGATCAAGGACGACGACTGGAGCAACGTCCTGACCTACTGGTCGGGCCAGCTCCTCGGCGCCATGATCGGTGCGGCGCTCGTGTGGGTCGCGTACTACGGGCAGTTCCTCGCGCACCTCACCGACCGCGAGATCGTGGGCGGTCCCGGTGCGCAGGACGTCAAGTCCGTGGAGGCGCGGGAGGCCAAGGCGGGCCCGGTGCTCGGCATCTTCTCCACCGGCCCGGAGGTCCGGGTCGCGTGGCAGAACGTCGCCACGGAGGTCATCGGCACCACCGTGCTGGTGCTCGCGGTCCTCACGCAGGGGCTCAACGACAGCGGCAAGGGTCTCGGCACGCTGGGTGCGCTGATCACCGCCCTCGTGGTCGTGAGCATCGGCCTCTCGCTCGGTGGCCCGACGGGGTACGCGATCAACCCGGCCCGTGACCTCGGTCCGCGCATCGTGCACGCCCTGCTGCCCCTGCCCAACAAGGGTGCGTCGGACTGGAGCTACGCCTGGATCCCGGTCGTGGGTCCGCTGATCGGCGGAGCGATCGCCGCAGGGCTCTACAACGTCGCTTTTGCTTAGAGCCGCACGTCCGCTCGGCCCCGGCGTCCTCCGGTACGGGACGGACGCCGGCGCGGAGCCGGGAGCAATACGCCGTAAGCCAGCCCCATACCCACGCCCTTCCAGGAGCACACCGTGACCGACGCGCACACCGCCGCCACGCATTCCCACGGCGCAGGACCGTTCATCGCCGCCATCGACCAGGGCACCACCTCCAGCCGCTGCATCGTCTTCGACCGGGACGGCCGGATCGTCTCCGTCGACCAGAAGGAGCACGAGCAGATCTTCCCGAAGCCGGGCTGGGTCGAGCACGACGCCACCGAGATCTGGACCAACGTCCAGGAGGTCGTCGCCAGTGCCGTCGAGAAGGCCGGTATCACCCGCGACGACATCAAGGCCATCGGCATCACCAACCAGCGCGAGACGACGCTGCTGTGGGACAAGAACACCGGTGAGCCCGTCCACAACGCCCTCGTGTGGCAGGACACCCGCACCGACGCGCTCTGCAAGGAACTGGGCCGCAACGTCGGCCAGGACCGCTTCCGCCGCGAGACGGGGCTGCCGCTCGCGTCGTACTTCGCCGGTCCGAAGGCCCGCTGGCTGCTCGACAACGTCGAGGGCCTGCGCGAGCGCGCCGAGGCCGGCGACATCCTCTTCGGCACCATGGACAGCTGGGTCATCTGGAACCTGACGGGCGGGGTGAACGGCGGCCGGCACGTCACCGACGTCACCAACGCCTCCCGCACGATGCTGATGAACCTGCACACCATGCAGTGGGACCAGCGCATCGCCGAGTCCATCGGTGTCCCGATGGCGATGCTGCCCGAGATCCGCTCCTCCGCCGAGGTGTACGGCGAGATCACCGGCGGCAGGCTGGGCGACCTGCTCGGCGGCATCCCGGTCGCCTCCGCGCTCGGCGACCAGCAGGCGGCCCTGTTCGGCCAGACCTGTTTCTCCGAGGGCGAGGCCAAGTCCACGTACGGCACCGGCACGTTCATGCTGATGAACACCGGTGACAAGCTCATCAACTCCTACAGCGGGCTGCTGACCACCGTCGGCTACCAGATCGGCGACCAGAAGCCGGTCTACGCCCTCGAGGGCTCCATCGCCGTCACCGGCTCGCTCGTCCAGTGGATGCGCGACCAGATGGGCCTGATCAAGTCCGCCGCCGAGATCGAGACGCTCGCGCTGTCGGTCGAGGACAACGGCGGCGCGTACTTCGTACCGGCCTTCTCCGGCCTGTTCGCCCCGTACTGGCGTCCCGACGCCCGCGGTGTGATCGCCGGCCTGACCCGGTACGTCACCAAGGCGCACATCGCGCGCGCCGTCCTGGAGGCCACGGCCTGGCAGACCCGTGAGATCAGCGACGCCATGACGAAGGACTCCGGCGTCGAGCTCACGGCCCTCAAGGTCGACGGCGGCATGACCTCCAACAACCTGCTGATGCAGACCCTGGCCGACGTCCTGGACGCCCCCGTGGTGCGTCCGATGGTCGCCGAGACCACCTGCCTCGGCGCCGCCTACGCCGCCGGTCTCGCCGTCGGCTTCTGGACCAACACCGAGGACCTGCGCGCCAACTGGCGCAGGGCCGCGGAGTGGACCCCGAACATGGCCGCGGAAACCCGTGACCGTGAGTACAAGAGCTGGCTCAAGGCCGTCGAGCGGTCCATGGGCTGGCTCGACGGAAACTCTGACGAGGAGTAATTCGCAATGACCACCGTGCAGAGTGTCCCGGCTCCCGGGACACACCCGGCCAACGGCTCCGCCGCCGACGTGAAGGCGGGGGGCCGCGCCGAGACCCGGGAGCAGCTGTCCAAGGCGACATACGACCTCCTGGTGATCGGTGGCGGGATCCTGGGCATCTCCACCGCCTGGCATGCCGCGCAGTCGGGGCTGCGGGTGGCCCTGGTCGACGCCGGCGACTTCGCCGGCGCGACCTCCTCCGCCTCCTCCAAGCTGCTCCACGGCGGTCTGCGCTACCTGCAGACCGGCGCGGTGAAGCTGGTGGCGGAGAACCACTTCGAGCGCCGTGCGGTCTCCCGCCAGGTGGCCCCCCACCTGGCGAACCCGCTCACGTTCTACCTCCCCGTGTACAAGGGCGGGCCGCACGGCGCGGCGAAGCTGGGCGCGGGTGTCTTCGCGTACTCGGCCCTGTCGGCCTTCGGTGACGGTGTCGGGCACCTGCTCTCGCCGTCGAAGGCCGCGCGGGACGTCCCCGAGCTGCGTACGGAAGACCTCAAGGCCGTGGCCGTGTACGGCGACGACCAGATGAACGACTCCCGGATGGCGCTGATGACGGTCCGCGCGGCCGTCGACTCGGGTGCCACCGTGCTCAACCACGCCGAGGTCACGGGCCTGCGCTTCACGCGGGGCCGGGTGAGCGGCGCCGAACTCAGGGACCGGCTCTCCGGTGACGAGTTCGGCGTGTCGGCGCGTCTGGTGCTGAACGCGACCGGGCCGTGGGTGGACCACCTGCGCAGGATGGAGGACCCGGACGCGGCGCCGTCCATCCGCCTGTCGAAGGGCGCGCACCTGGTCCTCAAGCGCACCTCGCCGTGGCGGGCCGCGCTGGCCACGCCGATCGACAAGTACCGCATCACCTTCGCCCTCCCCTGGGAGGACATGCTGCTGCTCGGTACGACCGACGAGGAGTACGAGGGCGACCCCGCGGACGTCTCGGTCACCGAGAAGGACATAGCCCAGATCCTGGACGAGGCGGCGTTCTCCATCCGGGACAAGCAGCTGACCCGTGATCTGATCACGTACTCCTTCGCGGGTCTGCGGGTACTGCCCGGTGGTCCGGGCGACACGTCGAAGGCGAAGCGGGAGACGGTCGTCACCGAGGGCCGGGGCGGCATGCTGTCGGTCGCGGGCGGCAAGTGGACGACCTTCCGGCACATCGGCCGGACCGTCATGAAGCAGCTGGAGTCGCTGCCGGGCCGCCCGCTCGGCGAGGACTTCGAGCCGGTCTCCGCGCTGCCGAAGAAGCTGCCGCTGCCGGGTGTCGCCAACCCGCGCGCGGTCGCGCACCGGCTCCTGGTCGACGGTCCCGCGCCCGGTCCGCGGATGGCCGCCGACACCGCGAAGCACCTGGCGACGCACTACGGTTCGCTGGCCTTCGACATCGCGCGGCTCGCGAACGACAACCCGGAGCTGGCCGAGCGCGTCCACGAGGACGCTCCGGAGATCTGGGCGCAGGTCGTGTACGCCCGGGACAACGAGTGGGCCGAGACGGCGGACGACGTGCTGCGCCGCCGTACGACCCTGACGATCCGCGGGCTCGCGGACGACGAGGTGCGGGGCAAGGTGCAGGACCTGCTCGACGAGAAGTAGGGACACGGCGCGCTGCGGTGACGAGGGGCGGCTGCCACGGGGGCAGCCGCCCCTCGCCGCACGGTCGCCCCCCCCCGGCCTCCGAGGTGCGCGGCGGCGGAGGTCCTGCGCTGCGTACGATCCTCGGCGTGCGGGGCACTGCCGACGACCCGTCGCCGCCGCCCCGGCACCCGTACCAGTGGAGTCGCCCCATGACGCAGGACCAGGACCTCGCCCCCGTCACGCGCATACCCCGCGCCGGGCTGCCGCCGCGTGCAGTCGTCGTCGGGGACCCGGCCCGCGCACAGGCCGTCGCCGCGCTGCTCGACGGCGCCACGGAGGTGTCGTACCACCGCGAGTACCGTGCCTTCACCGGCAGTTGGAAGGGGGTGCCGGTGGTCGTCGCCTCCCACGGGATCGGCGCGCCGGGGGCGATCCTGCTGTTCCGGGAGCTGGCGGACGCCGGGGTGAGCACCTTCCTGCGGTTCGGCACGGCGGGTGCGATGCGGCCCGGGATCCAGGACGGCGACCTGGTCATCGCGGAGGCGGCCGTACGCGACGACGGCGTGACCCAGCAGCTGCTGCCGCCCGAGTACCCGGCGGTCGCCACGCCCGAGGCGGTGTTGGCCCTGGAGTTGGCGGCGCGTGAGCAGGGCGCCGCGCACCACCGGGGTCTCGTGTGGACGCGGGCCGCGTTCCAGCCGGGTCCGCTGCCGCTGTTCTCGTACGAGGGGGCGGGGCTCGCGGCGATCGAGATGGAGCTGTCCGCGCTGTACGTGACGGCCTCGCTGCGCGGGCTGACCGCGGGCGGCGTGCTCGTCATCGACGGCGCGAACGCGGACGAGCTGGTCGGCGAGGCCGGTACCGGCGGCTACGACCCGCACCGCGAGGTCGTCGCGGCGGGCGTGCGGCGCGGCGGTGTGGTCGCGCTGGAGGCGCTGCGGCTGCTGGCCGAGGCGGCGGAGCGCGCGCTGTGACCGTCGACGGGACTGCCGCGCTTGCGGAGCCGGCCGCTCTCGTGCCACGGTCCGGCCTTGTGTGATCGCCACGCGTTCGATGGGACACATCGGAGGTCTTGGCGACGATCCCGAGTGGCAGGGGGAGGCCCGCGATGGCGGTCACGGACGAGGCGATCGAGAAGATCAAGGGAATGATCGTCTCCGGCGCGCTGCGCCCCGGGGACCGGCTCCCCAAGGAGAGCGAACTCGCCGCCGCCCTGGGCCTGTCGCGCAACTCGTTGCGGGAGGCGGTGCGCGCGCTCTCCCTGATCCGCATCCTGGACGTACGGCAGGGCGACGGCACGTACGTCACGAGCCTGGACCCGCAACTCCTCCTGGAGGCGCTGAGCTTCGTGGTGGACTTCCACCGCGACGACACGGTCCTGGAGTTCCTCGCGGTGCGCCGCATCCTGGAACCGGCGGCGACGGCGATGGCGGCCCTGCGGATCAGCGAACAGCAGGTGGACGCGTTGACCGCCCGGTTGGACGCGCTGGGCGAGGAGCCCTCGGTGGAGGATCTCGTCGCCTGTGACCTGGAGTTCCACCGGGGCATCGTGCGCAGCGCCGGGAACTCCGTGCTCTGCTCCCTCCTCGACGGGCTCTCCGGGCCCACGACCCGCGCCCGTGTCTGGCGGGGCCTGACCCAGGAGGACGCGGTCAGCCGCACGCTGCACGAGCACCGCGCGATCCTCGGCGCCCTGCGCGACCGGGACGCGGAGGCGGCGCGCTCCTGGGCGACCGTGCACATCGCGAGTGTGGAGCAGTGGCTGCGCTCGGCCCTGTGAGGGCCTCGGACCCGGCCGCACGCCCTGGTGTCCGGAGGCGGTGAACGGGGCAGTGATCCGGTCACTCCCCCACGCGAGGGGGCTGCGGACGCCCTCCGCGCAAGTCGTAAGGTTGGGGCGTACGCGAGGGCATGTCGGAAGTGAAGGAGGCGCTGGGTGATCGAGCTCGAGGGGGTTCCCGAGCTGGTCGACCCGGTCATGGTGGCCGCGTTCGAGGGCTGGAACGACGCCGGCGACGCCGCCTCCACCGCGGTCGCGCATCTGGACAGTGAATGGAAGGGCGAGGTCTTCGCGGCGCTCGACGCCGAGGACTACTACGACTTCCAGGTGAACCGCCCCACCGTGTGGCTGGACGGCGGTGTCCGCAAGATCACCTGGCCGACGACAAGGTTGTCGGTGGTCCGCGTAGGCGGCGAGAAACCGCGGGACCTGGTGCTGGTGCGGGGCATCGAGCCGTCGATGCGCTGGCGGTCCTTCTGCAACGAGCTGCTCGGCTTCGCCCATGAACTGGGCGTCGAGCTGGTGGTGATCCTGGGCGCGCTGCTCGGCGACACCCCGCACACCCGTCCGGTGCCGGTCAGCGGGGTCACGTCCGACCCCGACCTGGCGCGCACGATGGATCTGGAGGAGACCAAGTACGAGGGCCCCACGGGCATCGTCGGCATCCTCCAGGAGGCGTGCACGCACGCGGGCGTACCCGCGGTGTCCCTGTGGGCGGCCGTGCCGCACTACGTGTCGCAGCCCCCGAACCCGAAGGCGACGCTGGCCCTCCTGAACCGCCTGGAGGACCTCATCGACCTGCGGATCCCGCTGGGTGAGCTGCCCGAGGACGCCCGTGCCTGGCAGGTGGGCGTGGACCAGCTCGCCGCGGAGGACACCGAGGTCGCCGAGTACGTGCAGACGCTGGAGGAGGCCCGGGACACCGCCGAGCTGCCGGAGGCGTCGGGCGAGGCGATCGCCCGCGAGTTCGAACGCTATCTGCGCAGACGGGACGGGAGCGGTCCCACGGCGCCGCCCGGCGGTCACGCCACGGAGAGCGGCGACCCCGGCACGTATCTGCGGGACAGCCCGGGCGGCCGCACCAGGCCGCCGAGGCCGCAGCGGCCGGAGACCACAGACGCCTCCGGTGACGAGGCCGGGGGCACCACCGGCGCCGGCGCCGGCCCGGCCGGGGATGCCTCCGAAGCACCCGGCTCTCCCGGTTCCTCCGGTTCTCCCGAGGAGGCTGCGGGCTCCGCGGGGCCTTCGGACTCCGCCGGACCCTCGAAGGAGCCGCCGGGCTCCGCCGGTCCGGCCGATCCCTCCGATTCACCGGAGTCGTAGGACTTCCGGAGTCCTGGGGTTCCTCGCACACCGCGGATTCCTCGGAGGACCGACCACGGGAAGGGGCGGTGCGCTCAGGCGCACCGCCCCTTCCCGCGTCCTGCGCGGCGCCCCGGTCTCCCCAGCACATGACATCCGCCTCCTCGGCATTTGGCCTGATTGGGGCGTGACATCGTCTTCAAGGCGGAATGTGCACGGTACCCAATTCAACTTGAGGCCAGGAGCAGTTGGCGAACTCGGGGGTGGACGAGTCCGTCCGGGAGGAGCCCGGGAGCGTCCGGGCCGGGCCCGACGGAGTGGGATGCAACAACAAGCACTGACCTGACGCACGGTCGGCCGGGCGCGTGACACGCGGTCGGCGAAAGACAGCAAGCAGCAAGCAGGAAGCAGCGGAAGAAGACAGAAGGCGCCGGTCGGGGCATGGCCCCGTCCGGCGCCCGATCGTGTGCGGTGCCTCTAGAGGGCCACGCCCATGAGGGCGTCCACGGCACGCGAGACGACGCCGGGGGCGCCCTCGTCGGTGCCGCCCGACTCCTCCTGGAGTGCGGCCCAGCGGTCGACGGCCACGAGGGCCGCCGGGGCGTCCAGGTCGTTCGCGAGGGCCTCGCGGATCTCCTCGACGAGTGCCTCGGCCGGGGGACCGTCGGGCCGTGACACGGCTGCCCGCCAGCGCTCCAGCCGCGCGACGGCGTCCTGGAGCACCTGGTCGGTCCACTCCCAGTCGGCCCGGTAGTGGTGCGCGAGCAGGGCGAGCCGGATGGCCGCCGGGTCGACGCCGGCGCGGCGCAGCGCCGACACGAAGACCAGGTTCCCCTTGGACTTGGACATCTTCTCGCCGTCGAGCGCCACCATGCCGGCGTGCACGTACGCCTTGGCCATGGGGAACTCGCCGGTCAGCGCCTGCGCGTGGGAGGCGCCCATCTCGTGGTGCGGGAAGACGAGGTCGGAGCCGCCGCCCTGGACGTCGAAGCCCATGCCCAGGTGGTCGAGCGCGATCGCGACGCATTCGATGTGCCAGCCGGGCCGGCCCTGTCCGAGGGAGGCGCCGTCCCAGCTCGGCTCGCCCTCACGGGCGGCCATCCACAGCATGGGGTCGAGCGGGTTCTTCTTGCCCGGCCGGTCAGGGTCGCCGCCGCGCTCGGCGGAGAGCAGCCGCATCGCCGCCGCGTCGAGGTGGGACACCCCGCCGAAGTGCGGATCGGCCTCGACGGAGAAGTAGACGTCCCCGTCGAGTTCGTACGCGGCCCCGGAGTCCCGCAGCCGCTCGACGAGCGGGACGATCCCGGGTATGGCCTCGACGGCGCCGATGTAGTGCCGCGGGGGCAGCATCCGCAGGGCGGTCATGTCCTCACGGAAGAGGGCGGTCTCCTGCTCGGCGAGCGAGACCCAGTCGACGTCGTCCCGCGCGGCACGCTCCAGCAGCGGGTCGTCGACGTCCGTCACGTTCTGGACGTAGTGAACCTGCCGCTTGGTGTCGAGCCACACGCGCTGCACGAGGTCGAACGCGTTGTAGGTCGCCGCGTGCCCGATGTGGGTCGCGTCGTACGGGGTGATGCCGCAGACGTAGATACGGGCGACGGGACCGGGGTCGAGGGTCACGGGACCCCCGGTCGCGGTGTCGTGGATCCGGAGGTCGCGGCCCTCGCCGGGCAGGGCGGGGACGTCGGAAGCGGGCCAGGCATGCATACCTTGAGCCTAACCGGACGGATGTTCCGTATACGAACCGGACCAGGCCGGATGGCCGGACAGGCGCTCTTGCCCGGCGCCTCGACCTGTGCGGTGCGGCTACACGGGCGGCCACGGGATCGCGGGCCACTCCCCCGAGGGTTCCGGGTGCCGTCCGGAGGCGAGCAGAGCGGCCACACGCGCGCGCGTGGCGTCCAGTTCCGCCTCGGTGATCAGTTCCCCCAGACGCACGCCCAGCGCCCCTCCCAGGGCGTCCCTGAGCCGCTCCAGGGCGTCCACCGCCTCGGGGGTGAGCTTCTCCCCCGCCCAGCCCCACAGCAGCGTGCGCAGCTTGTTCTCGGTGTTGAAGGTGACCCCGTGGTCGATCCCGTACAGCCGTCCTCCGGCGGCGGGCAGCAGGTGTCCGCCCTTGCGGTCGGCGTTGTTGATCACCGCGTCGAGGACGGCGAGGCGGCGCAGCCGGTCGTCGTCGGCGTGCACGAGCAGCGCCGTGCGTCCCTCGCCGACCTCGGCGAGGCCGACGGCCTTCCAGCCCTCGCCCGGCTCCTCGGCGTCGACGAGCGCGAGCAGCCCGGCACCGCCGTCGCCCGCCTCCCCGTCGCCCGTACCAGCGTCGGCCGCCTCCGGGTCGCCGGTCCCGGCGTCGCCCCGGCCGTCCGGCGGCTCGATCCACAGCTGGCACATGCCCTCGCCGTACGGCCCGTCGCGCAGCACGGTCGTGGGCACCAGCCCCCAGCCCATCGCCTCGGAGACCTCGTACGCGGCGACCTCGCGCTGGGCGAGGGTCCCGTCGGGGAAGTCCCACAGCGGCCGCTCGCCGACCACCGGCTTGTAGACGCAGGACGCCGCGCGGCCCTGGTGGGACACGTCGCAGAACAGCACCGCGTTCGATGCCTCACGGATGCGGCCGCGCACCGTCAGCTCGCCCTCGGCGAGCAGTTCGGCCGTGGTCACGCCTCGCGGCGGTATCCGTTCTGGCGCGGACATACGTGTCCTTCCGGGTCTAGCGGGAGACTGCACAGCGGGCAGGGTGGCCGGCCGGCGTTGACGACGTCGAGAGCACGTTTGGCGAAGGCGCGGGCCTGTGCGCCGGTGAGGCGGACCCGCAGCATCGGCGGGCCGTTCTCCTCGTCCTGGAGGAGCTCCTCCTCGGCGGCGGCGAGGTCCTCCTCGGAGTCGGCGTCCAGTTCCACGAGCGCCTGCGCCTCGACGATCATGCGCTGCTCGTCACCGTCCCAGGCGAGGGCCATGGTGCCGACGCGGAACTCCTCCTCCACGGGCGTGTCGAGCGGGGCGGAGTCGGAGACCTCCGCCGGGACCACCGCGGGAACGGGGGCGCTGCCCCCGGTACGCCGTACGACCTCGTCGAGAAGCTCGTCCATGCGTTCGGCGAGCGCCGCTACCTGCGTCTTCTCCAGGGCCACGCTGGTCACCCGCGGGCCGGAGGTGGCCTGCAGGAAGAAGGTGCGGCGCCCTGGCAGCCCGACCGTACCGGCCACGAAACGGTCCGGCGGGTCGTAGAGGAACACCTGACGGGACACGTCCTGTCTCCATTGGATCGATCGACTGCTTCTGCCGTCACTTGTGGCGGCTGCTGACAACTGCTGCCCTGCTCCGACCGCTTCACCCTACTGCGGCCGACGATCACGGTGCGCCCGCACCGCCCCCGACCGCCGCGTCGCTGCCGGACCGTTCCTCGCGCGGCGCGAGGGAGGTGAGATCACCGGTGTCCCCGAGACGCACGAGAAAGGGCCGCAGTCGTGTGTAACGGATCGCGGTGATGGAACACGGTTCTACAGAGATCCGCTGAAAGAGGTCCAGATGAAGACCGAGTGCGTCCGCGACGAGGGACTTGATGATGTCTCCGTGCGAGCACATGAGGTACACGGCGTCGCCGCCGTGGTCGCGCTCCACGCGCGCGTTCCACTCCCGTACCGCTTCGGCGGCCCGGGTCTGCATGGCGCGCATCGACTCACCGCCCGGGAACGCGGCGGCGGAGGGGTGCGACTGGACGACCTCCATCAGCGGCTCGTCCGCCAGCTCGGCGAGCTTGCGCCCGGACCAGTCCCCGTAGTGGCACTCCCCGATGCGGTCGTCGGAGTGGGCGCGCAGTCCGGGACGGGCGTCGAGGAGCGGCCGGATCGTCTCCTGGCAGCGCTGGAGGGGGCTGCTGACGATCTCGGAGAGCGGCAGCTGCGCGAGGCGCCCCGGCAGCGCGGCGGCCTGCGCGGCACCGCGCTCGTCGAGGGCGACGCCGGGGGTCCACCCGGCGAGCAGTCCCGCGGTGTTGGCGGTGGAACGTCCGTGCCGGACGAGGATCAGGGTGGGCATGCGGCCCAGCGTAGGCGTGCGGGCACGTGCGCCGAAGAACGAGTGACAGGAGAATACGCTCTGTGATCGTGGACTGTGCCATCTACCGGGACGGGCACCGGACGGAGGGGCCGGAGGACCTCTCCGACGCGCTGGACTCCGCACGTTCCTCCGGGGACGCGTTCGTGTGGATCGGGCTGCACGAGCCGACGGAGCGGGAGTTCGATCTCGTCACCGCGGAGTTCGGGCTGCACCCCCTGGCCGTCGAGGACGCGCTCAAGGCGCATCAGCGGCCCAAGCTGGAGGTGTACGACGACTCGCTGTTCGCGGTCCTCAAGCCGGTGACGTACGAGCCGGACAGCGACACCGTGTCGACGGGCGAGCTCATGATCTTCTTGGGCGACTCCTTCGTGGTGACCGTGCGTCACGGTGAGGGTTCGCCGCTGAAGTCGCTGCGCGCCCGGCTGGAGAAGGACCCGGAGATGCTGCGTCTCGGCCCGACGTCGGTGCTCTACTCGATCGCCGACGCCACCGTCGACCACTATCTGGAGGTGGCGACCGAGCTGCAGACCGACCTGGAGGAGCTGGAGGCGGAGGTGTTCTCGCCGGACGGCGGCGGGTCCCGGAACATCGCGTCCCGCATCTACACCTTCAAGCGGCAGATCCTGGAGTTCCGCCGGGCCACCGGACCGCTGTCCCCGCCGGTGAGCCGCCTCGCGGGCTCGGGTGCCGCCGGTCCCGCGGTGCCCTTCGTCGACGACCGGGCGCAGCCGTTCTTCCGGGACGTCAACGACCATCTGACCCGCGTCAACGAGTCCGTGGAGGCTCTGGACCGGCTGGTCTCGGACGTCCTGTCGGCGCACCTGGCGCAGATGAGTGTGCGGCAGAACGACGACATGCGGAAGATCTCGTCGTGGGCGGCCATGGCCGCGGTCCCCACGATGATCGCGGGCATCTACGGAATGAACTTCGAACACATGCCGGAGCTGCGCTGGGTCTGGGCCTATCCGGCGGTCATCGCGCTGATGGTGGTCCTGGAGATCCTGCTGTTCCGGCTCTTCAAGCAGCGCGGCTGGCTGTGACCGCGGCCGGCCGCGACCGGCTTCCGGGGCACCACGCGCGCGTGCCGCCTTCGATGGCGGCATACGCGCGTGGCGCTCCCGAACGGCACACGCGCGTGGCGCACGGTCAGGCGAAGCCGGGTGCCGCCGTCGCCGGTCCGCCCAGGGCGTCGCGCCGCTCCGGCATCGTCAGCGAGACCATCCGCCGCCAGCCGACCAGCCGCTCGTACGCGTACATGGCGCGGATGCCGGTGGCGAGCAGCGCCGCCTTGGGCCTGGACCAGCCGAGGATGCGCCCCATGTGGGCCATGACGGCGAGGCTGACGTCCCGGTAGACGCCGATCTCGGCGAGCGCGCAGTCGCGCAGGGTCCGCTGGATGGCCCGCCCGTGGCCCTCCTCGGCGTAGCGCAGCAGTTCCTCGTGGCAGTACGCGAGGTGGTTGTCCTCGTCGTCGGAGATCATCCGCACGGCGTTGCCGATCTCCGGGTGGTCACCGAAGTCCTTGCGGAGCATGATCATCTGGTCCGCGGCGCGCTGCTCGGTGACCCTGCTGTGGGACAGGTAGGTGACGATGTCCTGGACGGTGAGCGGCTCGTCGCGCTTGAGCTTGTCGTGCGCGAGGCCGATGCCGTTCTGTTCCAGGAGCAGCGTGTAGTCGGTGCCTGGCGGGATCTCGACGGGTGTCAGGCCCCGCTTCTTCATCAGGGCGTTGAAGATCCGCCCGTGCTTGTCCTCGTCCGCGCCGTGCCGGGTGATCTTGGGTGCGAGCGCGCGCTCGCTCTCCGGGACGAGCGCCGCGATGCGCGCGTTCTCCCAGCCTCCCTGTGTCTCACCGCTGGCGGCGATGGAGCAGAAGAGCCGGAACGACTCGTCGTTGTCGATGATCTCCTGGAAGAGACTCCTGGCCGAAAGCATGTCTGCCACCTCCACGCGGCTCCCACCTCCGTGCGGGACTCCGCAAAGAACGAGTCAAATGGGCAGCCAGGGGTGCGGCAACATCTGTGTCGGACAAATCCGCCGAACGGAGGACGGGCAGGCAATGACAGGCGCGTAACCGAGCGGGCCGTGGCGCGTTGTTCTCCCTGACGGCCGTGGCGGGGAAGACCCCCGAGCCCCCACCACGGCCGTAGAACTTCTCCGTCCCGGTTCCGCGCGACCGCGCCGCTCCGGATCCCGGGCGGTCGCGCCCCTCCCGGTCCCGTCGCTACGCGAGTCCCGCCCGCTCCAGGGCGTCGGTGCCGGCCCGCAGCGAGGCGAGGCGGTCGTCCAGGGTGAGGCCCGCCGGGGCCAGCGTGAGCGTGGTGACGCCGGCGGCCGCGTAGGCCGCCATCCGGTCGGCGATGCGCTCCACGGAACCGAGCAGTGTGGTCTGGTCGATGAGCTGGTGCGGGACGGCGGCCGCCGCGCCCTCCTTGTCGCGGGCCAGGTACTTGTCCTGGATCTCGGCGGCCTCCTTCTCGTAGCCCATGCGCTGGGCGAGCTGGTTGTAGAAGTTCTGCTTGCGGCTGCCCATGCCGCCCACGTAGAGAGCGGTGTAGGGGCGGAACATGTCGGCGAGCGCCGGTACGTCCTGGTCAGCGCCGAGCGCGAGCGGCACCGTCGGACAGACGTCGAAGCCGTCCATGGTGAGGCCGGTCTTCTCGCGGCCCGCGCGCAGGTGCTTGATCGCGGTGTCCTCCAGGTGCTCGGCGGACGGGAAGATCAGCAGGGCGCCGTCGGCGATCTCGCCGGTCTGCTCCAGGTTCTTCGGGCCGATCGCGGCGATGTAGAGCGGGATGTGCTCGCGCTCCGGGTGCACGGTCAGCTTGATCGGCTTGCCGGGGCCGTCCGGCAGCGGCAGGGTCCAGTGCCTGCCCTCGTACGACAGGCGCTCGCGGGTCATCGCCTTGCGTACGATCTCGACGTACTCGCGGGTGCGGGCCAGCGGCTTGTCGAACTTGACGCCGTACCAGCCCTCGGAGACCTGCGGTCCCGAGACGCCGAGGCCGAGGCGGAAGCGGCCGCCGGAGAGCGAGTCCAGGGTGGCGGCGGTCATCGCGGTCATCGCGGGCTGGCGGGCCGGGATCTGGAAGATGGCCGAACCGACGTCGATGCGCTCGGTCTGGGCGGCGACCCAGGTCAGCACGGTGGCGGCGTCCGAGCCGTAGGCTTCGGCGGCCCAGCAGACCGCGTATCCGAGGCGGTCGGCCTCCTTGGCCACGGCGAGGTTGTCCGCGTCCATTCCGGCACCCCAGTAGCCGAGGTTGATCCCGAGCTGCATGGCCGATTCCCCTTACTGATCAGTAACGTCCCTTGTCGGGCACCCTAGCGCGCCACCGGGCCGAGCGGCAGGGAGAGCGTTGCGGATCATGTGATCCGGGTTGTCCACAGGGCCCCACACGTCGACTTGTGGCCAGTAATCTCAGCCCCCATGGAGCAGAGGCATCTCGGCCGTACCGGCCTGCGCGTGTCCCGCATCGGGCTCGGCACCCTCACCTGGGGCAGGGACACCGACGAGCACGACGCCGCGGACCTGTTGAAGTCGTTCTGGGAGGCGGGCGGCACGCTCGTCGACACGGCCGACGTGTACGGGGACGGGGAGGCCGAGTATCTGCTCGGACAGCTCATGGAGGGCCTGGTGCCGCGCCGGGATCTGGTGATCTCCACCAAGGCGGGCAGCGTGCCCGACCCGGACCGGCGGTTCGACGGCTCGCGGGGACACCTGCTGTCCGCGCTCGACGCCTCGCTGGCACGGCTGGGCACGGAGTACGTGGACCTGTGGCAGATCCACGCCTTCGACCCCGAGGCCCCGTTGGAGGAGACACTGCAGGCGCTCGACATCGCTGTCAGCAGCGGCCGGGCGCGCTATGCGGGGGTCTCCAACTTCTGCGGCTGGCAGCTCGCCAAGGCGGCGACCTGGCAGCTCGCGGCTCCCGGCATACGCACGCGACTGGCCAGTACGCAGATGGAGTACTCCCTGCTGCAGCGCGGTGTCGAGCGCGAGGTGCTCCCGGCGGCGCTGGACCTCGGCATCGGCCTGCTGCCGTCCTCCCCGCTGGGCCGGGGCGTCCTCACGGGCAAGTACCGGCACGGGACGCCCGCCGACTCGCGGGGCGCCTCCGAACACCTGGCGCCGTTCGTCGCGCCGTACCTGGACGACGCGGCCAGCCGCATCGTGGACGCGGTGTCGACGGCGGCGGACGGCCTCGCGGTGACCCCGCTGCAGGTGGCGCTGGCGTGGGTCCGGGACCGGCCAGGGGTGGCCGCCCCCATCATCGGCGCGCGCAACGCGCTGCAGCTCACGGCCGCGTTGTCAGTGGAGACCCTTAGTCTTCCTGACGAGATCTGCCTGGCGCTCGACGACGTGTCGGCGCCGGTGCACCACTATCCCGATCACGACTGGAGCACGCTGTGACCACGGAGCCGTCCGCCGCGGAGGAAGCCGAGCCGGGGACGCCGAGCGCCGGTCCCGAGTCCGAAGGTCCCGGCGCGGGGGCCCTGCCGGACTCCGAGGCCCGCGCGTCCGCCACGCCGGACCAGGGTGAGGGCGACGGCGAGCGCGAGGGGGACGCGGGCGACGGCTCCGCCGAGGGCACCACCGGGGGCGGCGGCGAGGGCGCCGCCGGCGGCGCGGCCCAGTTGTCGGAGGCCGAGGCCGAGCTGGCCGCGCAGCGGGAGCTCCGGGAGCGGATCGAGCGGCGGAAGGCGGAGAAGGAAGGACCCGTCCGGGCGGGGACGGGCCTGAGCGGGAAGGCCGCCGATCTGCTCGCGGCCGTCCGGGCGGTGGAGAGCGGGGAGAAGGCGCCCGCGAGCGTCTTCAGCGACCCGGAGCCCACACCGCGCAGGGTCGCGCCGGAGCCGGTGCGGCGCCCGCAGCCCGTGCCCGCCGCCTCCGGCGCCCCGGTGGCGATGGCCGCCGAGTCCGTCGACGCGGTCCGCGCGGTGCTCGTCCGGGGCGGCGCCCCGGAGACGCTGGCGCCGCAGACCGCCGCCACGCTCGGCGAGGGAGCGGACGGGCAGCTGCGTGCGGACCCGTGGCAGCTGCTGCGGGTGGCGGGAGTGCGGCCCGAGCAGGCCGACGGGTTCGCCCGGGCCCTCCTCGGCGCGGAGGCCGGGCCGGACGACGAGCGGCGGGGCCGCGCCGTCACGGTCTGGCTTCTCGAACAGGCCGCGCTGGCGGGCCACACCGCCCTGGAGGCCCCGGCGCTGCACGCCGCGCTCGCCCAGCGCTCGGTGCCCGATCCCGACGCCGCCGTGCAGAGCGCCCTGGCCGAGGGTGACGCGCTGGTCTTCCAGGACGCGCTGGACGAGCCCGGCGTGCCGCCGGCGCCCCGGCGGTCGGAGGAGGACGCGGACGACAGCGGGGAGGATGCCGAGGACGACGACGTACGTCCGGTGCGCGTCCTCATCGGTCTCGAGCGGTACGCACTCGCCGAGGAGAGCCTCGCCGACGGGCTCGCCCGGGTGATGAACTCCCTGCCCAAGGAGGACGGCGCCGCCGCGGCCTGGGAGCCGGCCGCCACCGGCTCGGCCGCCGAGCTGATCCGGGCGGTCGCGGGACACGGCCTCGTGCTGCACACCGGCGGTGAGGCGTCCCGCGCCGAGTGTGCGGCCCTGGTGGCCGCCGCGCGTTCCCTCGGGCTGCGGGTGTGCGCCGCCGCCCACCATCCGGACGGCCGCCGCCGGTTCGCCGAGCTGCTCGGCCCCGCACGGGCGGCGCAGGGCGCGGCCCCTGCCGTGGCCCCGTCGTCGGCGCCCGCGTCGGTGTCCGGGGATCAGGGCCGCGGGCCGGACGACGGCGGCCGGGCCGACGAGACCGTGGTCACCGTCGCCGGTCTGCTGGCCGGCGGGGAGGGGCCGGGGCGGGACGCGGACGGCATGCTCCGCACCGACCTGCTGGTCGTGCTCGACGCGCCGCAGCTCGACGTCGAGAACGCGGCGATGCTCGCCGAGTCGCTGCCCGACGGTGCCCGGCTGGTGCTGAGCGGGGACCCCGGGGTGCTGTGGTCGGCGGGGCCCGGGCGGGTCTTCGCGGATCTGCTCGCCGCGCGGGTGTGCCCGCAGGTCGCCTCGCGGACCCCGGATCCGGGTCCCGTGGGCGAACTGGTCTCGGGCATCGGCATCGGCGAGCTGAACCAGGTCGAGGCGCCCGGCAAGGAAGTGGTGATCATCCCGGTGCGGGACGCCGGGGAGGCGGTCCACCGCACCGTGCAGCTGGTCGCCGACTCGGTGCCGCGCGCGATCGGCATCCCGGCCGAGCAGACCCAGGTGATCACTCCGGGGCACGGTGGGGCGGCGGGCACGCGGGTGCTGAACGCGGCGCTGAAGGAACGGTTGAACCCGGGGCCCGGCCGCTTCGGCGGTTTCGACCCGGGTGACCGGATCGCGTACACCCCCGCGCCGGGGCGTTCCGTGCCGGGGCGGGTGGTGAAGGCCGACGCCGCCGGGCTGCATCTGGAGTGCGCGGGCGTGGCGGTCGTGGTGCCGAAGGAGCGGGTGGAGTCGACCGTGCGGCACGGGTGGGCGGTCACCGCCCACCAGGCCGTCGGTGTCCGTTGGCCCGCCGCGGTCGTGGTGCTGCCTGGCGATGCCGCGCCGGTGCTGTCGCGGCCCTGGGTCTACACCGCTTTCGGGCGGGCCGAGCAGCATCTGTCCGTGGTGCACGGTGTGGAGCAGGCGTTGCCTCGGGCGGTGGGGGAGGTTGTGGCCAAGCCACGGACCACCAGGCTCGCCGGCCTGGTGACGACGCAGGTTCCGGCGGCGGCGGGTTGAGGGTGCCGTTTACGCGGCCCCTGCCCTGGGAGAGCGCCGCTCGGGGGGCCGCTTGTGGTTGATTGGCGGGTGCGGCTCGGTGGGGGTTTGGCGCGCCGTTCCCCGCGCCCCTTGCGGGGCCGCGCCCCCGAACCCGCGCCCCCCAGGGCCGTTTGTGGTTGATTGGCGGGTGCCGCTTGGTGGGGGTTGAGCGCGCCGTTCCCCGCGCCCCTTGCAGGGCCGCGCCCCCGAACCCGCGCCCCTGGTGGGGCGCGGGGTGGGGTCAGGGGCGGGGGGCCTGGTGGGGTTGTAGGGCTTCGTCTTCTTCCAGGGGGTCCGTGAGGTCCGGGTCGATGTCGTCGTCCGCGTCGTCGTCGAAGACCGCGCTGACGTCGAAGCGGCACACCACCTGGTGGGTGTCGGCCTGGTCGAACGGGGCCTCCAGCCACTCCCCCGCCTCCGCCGGTTCGTCCGAGGCGGTCACCCACAGCGTGGAGTCGCCCTCCTCCAGACCGAACTCCTTGTGCCGGGAGGCGATCTCGTCGGGCTCGAACTCACCGAAGAGGACACCGAGCGCACCGTGCACGGTCCCGGACGCCGCGTCGAAGCCCGCCGTCACCACCCCGGCCTCCTCGACGGCCTCGACCCGCTGGGCCTGCGCCAGCAGCCGCTGCGGCTCCACCACCGAGTAGTCCCGGCGGATCAGCACGCTCAGCGCGTTGGGCTCCTCCGGACCGGTGTACGGCGGCAGGGCGTCCTCGGAGCCGGGGATCTCGAAGGGGGTGACCTCGTCGTAGCGGTCGTAGAGGAGTTCGTCGTACTCCTCGGCGGCCGCCGCCAGCTCGTTGAACGCCTCGTAGACGGCCGGGTCGTCCTCACCCGACCTGCGCTCGACCGCCGCCAGGTGGCGGTCGAGCGCGGTCTTGACCGCCTCGGCGGCGGCGCGTACCTCGGCAGCGGTGGGCTGCGCAGCATCAGACATAGTGCAGACGCTATCCGTACACGGCCTCCGCACGCACAATAGATGCGATGCCGGAATACGAATTTGTCGACGTGTATGTGCCACGCGGGGTCTCCCGCAAGGAGGCGACACGACTGCTGACGGACCATGCGGAGTACGGACACTGGGAGTTGGACCGCCTCAGCCTGCACCGGGACGGCAGCCGCAGGGTGCGGCTGCGGCGGCGGATCATCCGCCAGGTGCGTGCCACGTGGTGACGCGGGACGGCTGAAACGAGCGGGCCCCCGAGGGTGCGGGCCCGCGCGCGTGGCCCGCACCGTTCGGCCTGCTGAGGGCTTATGTCCCGTACCGGGAGGGACACTTGTCCCGCAATGGCCCGGTTCGGGCTGTTATCACCCGACTGTCACGCCGAAGCGCGGGCCTTGCGGTAGAGCACGGCACCCGCCAGCAGCGCGCCGGCGCCCATCGGCAGTGCGAGACCGAGCGGCACGTCGCTGCCGGTCTGTGCGAGGTGCGCGGTGCCGTCGGCCTGGCCGGCGGCACGGGTGCCCGGGCCGTTCGCGTACGTGCCGCGGGTGTCTCCGTCACCGGATCCACCGGCACCGTCGGGGCCACCGGGCTTGCCTGAATCGCCCGGCCGTCCGGACTGGCCGTGCTCACCGGGATCGCCCGGGCCACCCGGCTGCCCCGGCTTGCCCGGAGCGTGCGGGCCGCCGTGACCGGGCGGCGTCCCGCCGTGTCCGCCGCCGGAGTGTCCGCAGGCGTCGCCCGTGGCCGTGTTCCCGACGCCGGCGACGGAGACGCTGTTGCCGCAGACGTTCACCGGTACGTCCACCGGGATCTGCACATGGTTGCCGGAGCCCACGCCGGGCGAGTCGTTCGTGTGCCCCCCGGCCTGCGACCCGCCGCCCGGTCCGTGGTGGCCGGAACCGCCGCCCTTGTCGGCGCACTTGTTGCCGACCGCCGGGTTGAGCACCCCGACCACGTTCACCGTGTTGCCGCAGACGGTGACCGGGGCGTGCACGGGCACCTGCACCGAGTTCCCGGAGAGTACGCCCGGGGAGCCCGAAGCGGTGCCGTGCGCCCCCGAGTCGGCGTGCGCGTAACCGCCGGTGGCCGCGAGGACACCGGTCGCCGCCGCCACCGTCATCAGACCTTTGCGGGTGACCTGTCGCATAGCTTTTCCCTGCCTTGTGAGCCCTGTTGCTTCAGGAATGCGCACGCGCGAGACGCGCGTGCGCGGAATACGGAATGTCGGCGGCCCCGGAGCGCATGGCGCGCACTCCGGGGCCGCAGACGCAGACCCTCATGACTTCAAGCCTTCATGGGGTAAGGCCCTCATGAGGTGAGCACAACGTCAGGCGTTGACGCAGGTGTTGCCGAAGGCGGGGTTCAGCAGCCCGATCACGGAGATCGTGTTGCCGCAGACGTTCACCGGTACGTGGATGGGCGCCTGGACGACGTTGCCCGAGAGCACACCGGGAGAGTGCGCGGCAGCACCCTGGGCACCGGAGTCGGCGGCGGCGAGACCCGCACCGGCGAGAACGAGGCCACCCGTGGCAGCCGCAACGGCGACGATCTTCTTGATCATTATTCCTCCTAGTTGGCAAAGGTGATCCCAGCCGCGGATCACATCACCAGTAACGAGGACGGAGTAATAGGGCTACGAGCTTATGAGCGCATTCACTCTTCTCAGTCGGCTCCGTACGTGCTGACGATTATTGGAGTGTCGTTTCAGCGGGTTAATTCAGGACGCCTCGATGAAACGGTCGAGCACCCGCACACCGAACTTCAGGGCGTCCACCGGAACCCGCTCGTCGACACCGTGGAACATCCCGGCGAAGTCCAGCTCCGGCGGCAGCTTCAGCGGGGCGAAGCCGAAGCAGCGGATGCCCAGGTCGTCGAAGGACTTGGCGTCGGTGCCGGCCGAGAGCATGTACGGGACGGCGCGGGCGATCGGGTCCTCGGCGACCAGCGCGGTCTGCATGGCGTCCACCAGGGCCCCGTCGAAGGTCGTCTCCAGGGCCTTGTCCGCGTGCACGTCCTCGCGCCGCACGTTCGGGCCGAGGATCCGGTCCAGGTCGGCGAGGAACTCCTCCTCGTAACCCGGCAGGTAGCGGGCGTCGACGTGCGCGGTGGCCTGGCCGGGGATCACGTTCACCTTGTAGCCCGCGCCCAGCTGGGTCGGGTTGGCGGTGTTCTGCAGCGAGGCTCCGATGAGCTTGGCGATACCGCCGAGCCTGGCCAGCGTCGCGTCCATGTCCTCCGGGTCCAGCTCGGTGCCGAGGGCGTCGCCGAGCTCGTCCAGGAAGTGCCGCAGCGTCTTCGTCACGCGGACGGGGAACTTGTGCCGGCCGAGCCGCCCGACCGCCTCGGACAGCTCGGTGATCGCGTTGTCCTTGTGGATCATCGAGCCGTGCCCGGCGGTGCCGTCCACGGTCAGCTTCATCCAGTGCATGCCCTTCTGGGCGGTCTCCACGAGGTACAGCCGCAGCTCCTCGTTGACCGTGAAGGAGAAGCCGCCGACCTCGCCGATCGCCTCCGTCACCCCTTCGAAGAGGTCGGGGTGCTTCGTGACGAGGTGCTTGGCGCCGAACGTGCCGCCCGCCTCCTCGTCGGCCAGGAAGGCCAGCACGAGGTCCCGCGGGGGCTTGCGGCCGCTGCGCACCCGGTCGCGTACGACCGCGAGGGTCATCGCGTCCATGTCCTTCATGTCGACCGCGCCGCGGCCCCACACACAGCCGTCGGCGATCTCGCCGGAGAACGGGTGATGCGTCCAGTCCTGCGCGTTCGCCGGTACGACGTCGGTGTGGCCGTGGATGAGCAGTCCGGGCCGCGAGCGGTCCTCCCCCTCGATCCTGACCACCGTGGAGGCGCGGCCCTGGTGCGACTCGAAGATCTGCGGTTCGAGACCCACCTCGGCGAGCTTCTCCGCGACGTACTCGGCGGCCTTGCGCTCGCCCGGCCCCGAGTGGTCGCCGTAGTTGCTCGTGTCGATCCGGATCAGCTCGCGGCAGAGGTCGACGACCTCGTCCTCACCCTTGATGTCCCTGGTCGTGTCCTGCTCGCTCACGCTGCTTCCTCCCACTGTCACTGCTGGTGGTCCCTCTCATCCTCTCTCTCCGGTCCTCCCCGCCCAAGGCCGGACCACGCCCGTCACGCGCCGTTCACGCCGCGACGGCCGGTGATCGGGGGGTCGGGAAAGCCTGGTAATGTTTCCTTCGTCGCCGCGAGGGGAACCCCGCGCGACAGACACCTTGTCCGGGTGGCGGAATGGCAGACGCGCTAGCTTGAGGTGCTAGTGCCCTTTATCGGGCGTGGGGGTTCAAGTCCCCCCTCGGACACCAGCATCAGTGAAGACCCCGGTCCGTCCGGGGTCTTTCTGTTTTCGGGACACTCTGCTGTTTTCGGGACACCCGGCGGCGGGCGCTGTCCGTCTCCGTCGGCGCCCGGACGGCGTTCGTCTCCGTGTTTCCGCCATATGTGGGGTAGATCTCGTCAGGGTGACATACCTCCACGTCAGAAGGGCGCGGGCAGCCCTCCGAAGGGTGCCGGCCGGCCCTCCCGCATGGCTGGGACGCGCGTCCGGGGCTAGCGTCGTACTAAAATTCCACGCTTGTTCGGAGCTGACCGGAATATCCCCAGGCGTACCTGCGGCCCGCCGGCTCCCCCGGGTGAACCGGGAAACGACATGTGAGGACACGATGGCAGCCCTCCAGCACGGCCCCGCGTTCCAGCTGTCCGACGACGAAGTGCGGGCCGAGTTCGGCGACCGGGCACGTTTCTCCGCATCCTCCGCACCTTCCCCGCGCACGCTCGTCGACATCCTCGACGCCTCCGTGCGGGAGTATCCCGACGAGCCCGCGCTGGACGACGGCCGCCGGGCCCTGACCTACCGTGCCCTCGCCGTGGAGGTCGAGGCGTTGCGGCAGCGGCTCGCTGCCGCCGGGGTCGGACTCGGCGACCGCGTCGGCGTACGCGTGCCGTCGGGCACCAACGAGCTGTACGTCGCCGTCCTCGCCGTGCTGGCCGCGGGCGCCGCCTACGTCCCGGTGGACGCCGAGGACCCGGACGAGCGGGCCGAGCTGGTCTTCGGCGAGGCGGACGTCCGCGCCGTCGTCGGGGCCGGGCACGAGCTGACCGTGCGGGGGCGCGGCGAGACGCCCGCCGCGCGCCCCGGGACCGAACACGACGCGTGGATCATCTTCACCTCCGGTTCGACCGGCAGGCCCAAGGGTGTGGCCGTCACGCATCGCAACGCCGCCGCCTTCGTGGACGCCGAGGCCCGTCTCTTCCTCACCGAGGACCCCGTCGGGCCCGGTGACCGCGTCATGGCCGGTCTGTCCGTGGCCTTCGACGCCTCCTGCGAGGAGATGTGGCTGGCCTGGCGGTACGGGGCCTGCCTGGTGCCCGTACCGCGCTCCCAGGTGCGCAGCGGCGCCGACCTCGGGCCCTGGCTGGTCGAGCAGGAGATCACCGTCGTCTCCACCGTGCCGACGCTGGCCGCCCTGTGGGAGCCGGAGGCACTCAACGAGGTGCGGCTGCTGATCTTCGGCGGCGAGGCGTGTCCGCCCGAGCTGGTGCAGCGCCTGGTCACCGAGGGGCGCGAGGTGTGGAACACCTACGGGCCCACCGAGGCCACCGTCGTGGCCTGCGCCTCGCTGATGACCGGCGAGGAGCCCGTGCGGATCGGGCTGCCGCTGGACGGCTGGGAGCTGGCCGTCGTCGACGAGGCCGGCGAGCCCGTGGCGATGGGCGGCAGCGGCCAGCTCGTGATCGGCGGGGTCGGGCTCGCCCGCTACCTCGACGCGGAGAAGGACGCCGAGAAGTACGCCCCACTGGAGTCGCTGGGCTGGGAGCGCGCGTACCGCAGCGGCGACCTGGTCAGGGCGGAGCCGCAGGGGCTGGTCTTCCTCGGGCGGGCCGACGAGCAGATCAAGCTCGGCGGACGCCGGATCGAGCTGGGCGAGGTGGACACCGCGCTGCAGGCGCTGCCCGGCGTCGCGGGCGCCGCGGCCGCCGTGCGGACCGCGCGCGGCGGGAACCAGCTGCTCGTCGGTTACGTGGTGGTCCAGGACGACTGGGACCAGGCGACGGCCGTGGAGAAGCTGCGGGCGGAGCTGCCCGCGGCCCTGGTGCCGCTGCTCGCGCCCGTGTCCGACCTGCCGACCCGTACGTCCGGCAAGGTCGACCGGAACGCGCTGCCCTGGCCGCTGGAGAACCTGGAGATCGCCGGCGCCGCCGAGCAGCTCTACGGGACCGAGGCGTGGCTCGCCGAGCAGTGGAGCGAGGTGCTCGGCATCCCGGTGGGCTCCGCCCGGGACGACTTCTTCGCGATCGGCGGCGGCAGTCTCGCCGCCGCCCAGCTGACCACCAGGCTGCGCACCCGCTACCCGAGCGCCGCCGTGCTCGACATCTACCAGCAGCCGGTGCTGCGCAAGCTCGCCCGTCACCTGGAGAGGTCCGCGCAGGGCGACGGCGCCGAGCGGGTCGTCGCGCCGGTCCCGACGCGGGCCAAGGTGGTGCAACTGCTCGTCCTGCTCCCGCTGTTCGCGCTGCTCGGTCTGCGCTGGTCGGTGGCGCTGGCCGCGCTCGGCAACGCGCTGCACTGGTTCGGGGCGTACCCGTGGGCGCCGACCGCCTCCTGGTGGCTGGTCGGGCCCCTGGCCGTCCTGCTCTTCAGTCCGCCCGGGCGGCTCGCGATCGGCGCCGGTGGCGCACGGCTGCTGCTGCGCGACGTACGGCCCGGGCGCTATGCGCGGGGCGGGAGTGTGCACCTGCGGCTGTGGACGGCGGAGCGGCTGGCCGAGTTCAGCGGGGCGACCTCGCTGACCGGCTCCTGGCTGGAGCGGTACGCGCGGGCGCTCGGCGCCAAGGTCGGCCCCGACGTCGACCTGCACTCGCTGCCGCCCGTGACCGGCATGCTGAAGCTGGGCCGGGGTGCCGCCGTGGAGTCCGAGGTGGACCTGTCGGGGCACTGGCTGGACGGCGACCGGCTGGAGATCGGCCCGGTCAAGGTGGGCGCGCACGCCGTGGTCGGCACCCGGAGCATCCTGTTCCCCGGTGTCCGCGTGGGCAAGCGGGCGGAAGTGGTCCCCGGTTCGGCCGTCTCCGGGCACGTCCCGACCGGTCAGCGGTGGGCCGGCGCGCCCGCGGCCAAGCTCGGCAAGGCCAAGCGGGACTGGCCCAAGGAGCGGCCCCGCAAGGGGGCCCGCTGGCGTGCCATGTACGGGGCGTCCGGGTTCGCGCTGACGGTGCTGCCGCTGGTCGCGGGGCTCGCCGCGCTGCTCGTGGCGAGCGTCTTCGTCGCGCCGGACGCCGGGCTGGGTGCGGCGCTGCGGGGCGCGGCCGTGGCCCTGGTGCCGGCGACCCTCGCCTTCGGTCTCGCGTACGCGCTGCTCCTGCTGGTCGCGGTGCGGCTGCTGAGCCTCGGGCTGCGGCCGGGTACGCATCCGACGCACAGCAGGATCGGCTGGCAGGCGTGGACGGTCACGCAGCTGATGGACCGCTCGCGCGAGACGCTGTTCCCGCTCTACGCCGGGCTGGTCACGCCGGTGTGGCTGCGGCTGCTCGGCATGCGGATCGGGCGGGGCGCCGAGGTGTCGACGGTGCTGGCGCTGCCGAGCCTGACGACGGTCGGCGAGGGCGCGTTCCTGGCCGACGACACGCTGACCGCGCCGTACGAGCTCGGGGGCGGCTGGATGCGGATCGGCCGGGCGGAGATCGGGCGCCGGGCCTTCCTCGGGAACTCCGGGATGACCGCGCCGGGCCGTTCGGTGCCGGACGGCGGCCTGGTCGGGGTGCTGTCCGCGACGCCGAAGAAGGCGAAGAAGGGCAGCTCGTACCTGGGGCTGCCGCCGGTCAGGCTGCCGCGTTCGACGCAGGGCGGCGACCAGAGCCGTACGTACGAGCCGCCCGCGCGGCTGCTGGTCGCGCGCGCTCTCGTCGAGCTGTGCC
This sequence comes from Streptomyces sp. NPDC002701, assembly GCF_042889045.1. Taxonomy (NCBI): domain Bacteria; kingdom Bacillati; phylum Actinomycetota; class Actinomycetes; order Kitasatosporales; family Streptomycetaceae; genus Streptomyces; species Streptomyces sp. NPDC002701. The sequence continues at coordinate 149,045 of NZ_JBIAQL010000012.1, read as the reverse complement.
GGATCGTGCCGGTCTTCTGCTCGGCGGCGCTCGCCGTGCTGTCGGTGGCGGCGCTGAGCGCGCTGGGCGTGTGGGCCTGGGCGCTCGCCGGAGTGGTGCTGCTGGGTGCGGGAGCGGCCGCCGGAGTGCTGTCCGTGGTCGCGAAGTGGCTGCTCGTGGGGCGTCACCGGGCCGGTGAGCACCCGCTGTGGAGCGGTTTCGTGTGGCGCAACGAGCTGGCCGACACGTTCGTCGAGGTGGTCGCCGTACCGTGGCTGGCCGGGAACGTGCCGGGTACGCCGGTGATGAGCCTGTGGCTGCGCGGTCTGGGCGCCCGGATCGGCAAGGGTGTGTGGGTGGAGAGCTACTGGCTCCCCGAGACGGATCTGGTGACACTGGAGGACGCGGTGACGGTCAACCGTGGCTGTGTGCTGCAGACCCACCTCTTCCACGACCGGATCTTGCGGACGGATACTGTGGTCCTCCGTGAGGGCGCCACCCTGGGCCCGGGCGGAATCGTTCTGCCCGGCAGCACCGTCGGGGCGCGCAGCACACTGGGACCCGCGTCCCTCGTCATGGCGGCGGAATCCGTTCCCGACGACACCCGCTGGCTGGGCAACCCGATCGAGGCGTGGCGTCCCTGACGCGGCCCCGTACGGCGGCGCGCGGGCGGACCGGGCAGCGGTCGGCGCACCGGCCGCCGTACGAGCACAGCGCAGGGGAGCAGACACTTCAGTGGTTCAGCAGACAGTGGGAGCGGATCCGTACTTCCCGGGGAACGGTGATCCCCGTTACCGGGTGCACCGGTACGAACTCGCCCTGGACTACCGTCCGGGTCCCAACCGGCTGTCCGGCACCGCGCGCCTGAACGCCATAGCGGGCCGGTCGCCGCTCGCCGAGTTCCAGCTGAACCTCGCCGACTTCCGGGTCGGCCGGGTCCGGGTCGACGGGCGTACCACGCACTACACGCACCGGGGCGGCCGGCTGCGGATCCGCCCGGCGAAGCCGGTCCGGGCCGGGGCCGCGTTCACCGTGGAGGTGCAGTGGTCGGGCAACCCCGAGCCGGTGCGCAGCCCGTGGGGCGGGATCGGCTGGGAGGAACTGGAGGACGGGGCGCTGGTGGCGAGCCAGCCGGTGGGCGCGCCGTCCTGGTACCCGTGCAACGACCGGCCCGCCGACAAAGCCTCGTACCAGATCGCCGTCACCACGCCGTCGGCGTACTCCGTGGTGGCGGGCGGGCGGCTGCTGACCCGCACGCCGAAGGCGTCCACGACGACCTGGGTGTACGAGCAGTCGGCGCCGACCTCCAGCTATCTGGTCGGGCTGTCCATCGGCAAGTACCAGACCGTGCTGCTCGGCGACCCGGGGCTGGGCGGGGTGCCGCAGACCGGGCACATTCCGGCGCGGCTGCTCACGGAGTTCTCGCGGGACTTCGCGCGGCAGCCGGCGATGATGACGCTGTTCGAGGAGCTGTTCGGGCCGTATCCGTTCGGTGAGTACGCGGTGGTCGTCACCGAGGAGGAGCTGGACGTCCCCGTGGAGGCGCAGGGGCTCTCGCTGTTCGGTGCCAACCATGTGGACGGGGCGCGGGGGTGGGAGCGGCTGGTGGCGCACGAGCTGGCGCACCAGTGGTTCGGGAACAGTGTGAGCATCGCCGACTGGCGGCACATCTGGCTGAACGAGGGCTTCGCGAAGTACGCGGAGTGGTTGTGGTCGGAGCGGTCGGGTGGGCCCTCGGCGCAGGCTCTCGCGGGGGTGGCCCACCGGGGGCTGGCCGGGAAGCCGCAGGATCTTCGGCTGGCCGATCCGGGGCGCAAGCTGATGTTCGACGACCGGCTGTACGAGCGGGGCGGGCTGGTGGTGCACGCGGTGCGGTGTGCGCTGGGGGACGAGGCGTTCTTCCGGATGCTGCGGGGGTGGGCCGCGGTGCATCGGGGTGGGTCGGTGACCACCTCGGCGTTCACGTCGCATGTGGCGCGGTATGCGGTGGAGCCGTTGGATGCGTTGTTCGGTGCGTGGGTGGAGGAGACGGCGTTGCCGCCGTTGCCGTCGCCGGGGGTGGGGGTGGGGATTCCGGCGCCGCCGCCGTATCCGCCCCGCGGGGTGTAGGGGTGGGGGTGGCGCCTTGTGGTCGGGTGCCGCCCGGCCGTGGCTTGGCGCGCCGTTCCCCGCGCCCCTAGGGGGTGGGGGTGGTGCCGGGCTGGATAGGTGTCGGCTGGGCTGGGGGGTGCGGGAGGATGGGGGTATGTCTCGACGTAATCCGCGCTCTCGTGATCAGGGTCGTTCCGTCGGCGTGCGCGATTCCTCGTGTCCTTGTGGGCTGGTGGCGGCGTACGAAGCGTGCTGTGGTCGGTTTCATCGGGGGGAGGCCGTGGCGCCTACCGCCGAGGCGCTGATGCGTTCGCGCTACTGCGCGTTCGTGCGGCGGGACGTGGCCTATCTGCTGCGGACCTGGCACCCGCGCACGCGCCCACCCCGCCTCGACCTGGACGCGGCCACCCGCTGGACGGGCCTGGAGATCCTCTCCACGACGGAGGGCACACCGTTCCACACCACGGGAACGGTCACCTTCCGGGCGTCCTACGCCGGAGGCGCCCTCCACGAACGGAGCCGCTTCGAACGCGTCGCCGGCGCCTGGACGTACCTGGACGGCGACGTCAGCAACGAGGGGCGCGGGCCTAGTTTTCCGGGCTGAGGATGTCCAGCTCCTGCAGTGCCCCGAGCACGACCTCCCGCGTCAGTGCCTCGGCCCGCACCGCGTCCCCCGCCCGCACCGCCTCGGCGACCTGCACGTGCAGCGTGACGGCCGCCGGATCGGGGTCCTCGAACATGACCTGGTGGTGGGTGCGCCCCGCCAGCACCTCGGCGACGACGTCTCCGAGACGCGCGAACATCTCGTTGCCGGACGCGTTCAGCACGATCCGGTGGAACGCCACGTCATGGACGAGGTACCCCTCCAGCCGCTGCCCCCGCGAATTGGCCACCATGCCGAGCGCGCACTCGGTCAGCTCGGCACACTGCTCGGCCGTGGCGTGCTTGGCGGCCAGCCCCGCCGCCACGGGCTCCACTGCACACCGCAGCACGGTGAGCGACCGCAGCTGCCGCGGCCGGTCGGCGCCGGCCAGCCGCCACCGGATGACCTGCGGGTCGTAGACGTTCCACTCGTTCGTCGGGCGTACGGTCACGCCCACCCGGCGCCGGGACTCCACGAGGTGCATCGACTCCAGGACCCGGACGGCCTCCCGCATCACGGAACGTGACACCTCGAAACGCTGCGCCAGCTCGTCGGTCCGCAGCACGCTGCCCGGGGGGAACTCACCTGCGGTGATCGAAGGACCGAGGCTCTCCAGTACATGGCCGTGCAGCCCCCGGCCCAATGTGCTCATGAGTTCAGGGTACGAGGAGTAGAGGCGCTTCAAAAAGTCAGACTTATATGTCACAGACTCTTGAATTCGTCTGACCTATACGTTTCAGTGTCGTGACGGATGCGGCACCGGACGTTCATCCGGTATCCGATGTCGAAGAAGACAGCGAGGCAGCAATGACTACCCCCGACGTCATCGTGGTCATGGGCGTGGCAGGCACGGGCAAGACCACCATCGGCCCCCTGCTGGCGGACCGGCTCGGCGTCCCCTACGCCGAGGCCGACGACTTCCACCCCGAGGCCAACATCGCCAAGATGACGGCCGGTACCCCCCTCACCGACGAGGACCGCCGCCCCTGGCTGGACGCCATCGGCGTCTGGGCCCACGGGCGGGCCGGTCTCGGCGGCGTGGTCAGCTGTTCCGCGCTGAAGCGCGGCTACCGGGACCGGATCAGGGCGGCCGCCCCCGAGGTCGTCTTCGTCCACCTCACCGGTGACCGCGAACTCATCGCGGACCGCATGGCGCAGCGGAAGGGCCACTTCATGCCCACGGCGCTCCTGGACTCGCAGTTCGCCACCCTGCAGCCGCTCGAAGCGGACGAGACGGGTGTCGCGGTGGATGTCAGCGGCGACCCCGACGAGATCACCGAACGGGCCGTGACCGCGCTGCGCGGCCTCGCCCGGTAGCGCCCGCGCGCTCCCCCGTCCCCGCCCTCTCCTCTTCTCCCCCTCCCCTCTCAAGGAAAAGCACCGTGACCAGACTCAGCGTCGAGATGCTGGCAGCGGATCCCGTCGAATCGATCACCTCGGCGGGCCATGCCCAGCTGGGCATCGCTGTTCTGGCGGGCATCGCCGTCATCGTCCTGCTCATCACCAAGTTCAAGCTCCACGCCTTTCTCGCGCTGACCATCGGCTCGCTGGCGCTCGGCGCCTTCGCCGGGGCGCCGCTCGACAAGGCGATCGCCAGTTTCTCGGCGGGTCTCGGTTCGACCGTCGCCGGCGTGGGTGTGCTGATCGCGCTCGGTGCGATCCTCGGCAAGCTGCTGGCGGACTCCGGCGGTGCCGACCAGATCGTCGACACGATCCTGGAGAAGGCGGGCGGCCGTTCGATGCCCTGGGCGATGGTGCTGATCGCCTCGGTGATCGGCCTGCCGCTCTTCTTCGAGGTCGGCATCGTGCTGCTGATCCCGGTCGTCCTGATGGTGGCCAAGCGCGGCAACTACTCGCTGATGCGCATCGGCATCCCGGCGCTCGCGGGCCTGTCCGTGATGCACGGGCTGATCCCGCCGCACCCCGGCCCGCTGGTCGCGATCGACGCCGTCAAGGCGAACCTCGGCGTCACCCTCGCCCTCGGCATCCTCGTCGCCATCCCGACGGTGATCATCGCGGGGCCGCTCTTCTCGAAGTACGCGGCCCGCTGGGTGGACGTCCCGGCGCCGGAGAAGATGATTCCGCAGCGCGCCTCCGAGGACCTGGACAAGCGTCCCGGGTTCGGCGTCACCATCGCCACCGTCCTGCTGCCGGTCGTGCTGATGCTGGCCAAGGCACTGGTCGACATCGTCGTGGACGACCCCGAGAACATGGTGCAGCGCGTGTTCGACGTGATCGGCTCCCCGCTGATCGCGCTGCTCGCGGCCGTGCTCGTGGCCCTCTTCACCCTCGGCCGGGCGGCCGGCTTCACCAAGGACCGCATCTCCTCGACCGTCGAGAAGTCCCTCGCCCCGATCGCCGGCATCCTGCTGATCGTCGGCGCGGGTGGCGGCTTCAAGCAGACGCTGATCGACTCCGGTGTGGGCGCGATGATCCTGGACATCTCCAAGGACTGGTCGATCCCCGCGCTGCTGCTGGCCTGGCTGATCGCGGTGGCGATCCGGCTCGCGACCGGTTCCGCGACCGTCGCCACCATCTCGGCGGCCGGGCTCGTGGCCCCGCTGGCGGCCGACATGTCGACCGCGCACGCCTCGCTGCTGGTGCTCGCGATCGGCGCCGGTTCGCTGTTCTTCAGCCATGTGAACGACGCCGGTTTCTGGCTGGTGAAGGAGTACTTCGGACTGAGCGTCGGCCAGACGATCAAGACCTGGTCGGTCATGGAGACCATCATCTCGGTGGTCGCCGGAGCCCTGGTCCTGCTGCTGTCACTGGTGATCTAGCCGGGCACGACCGTGTGACCACCGGGTCCGGCCGGGGTACGGTCCCCGCGCCGGCCCGGGCCCCGGCACCGCCGGCTCGCGCGTGCCGGACCGCCCCCGGGCCGCCACCTCACGGCGCGACCGGAACCACACGAGCTCCTCCGAAGTCTTCCTCTACGCAGCCGATCATCGTTCGCAGCGGAAGAGAGACCCCACCGTGGAAAGCTCAACACCCCACCGCAGCCGCCGAACCGTCCTCGCCCTGGGCGCAGGCGCGGGCGCCGCCCTGGCGGCAGCCGCTGCCCCGTCGGCCTACTCGGCGGCGAAGGCGGGCGCGACCTCGAAGAAGGGCGCTGTGACGAAGGCGGGCGCGGCGGCGAAGGGAAACCCGACCCGACCCGCCGTGGTCAAGGCCCTCGCGGAGCTGGAGCGCGCCCATGGCGCCCGCCTCGGCGTCCACGCCCGCAACACGGTCACCGGCGAAACCGTGCGGTACCGGGCGGCCGAGACGTTCCCGATGTGCTCGGTCTTCAAGACCCTCGCCGCCGCGGCCGTCCTGCGGGACCTGGACCGGCGCGGCGAGTTCCTGGAGCTGCGGATCCGGTACACCGCACAGGACCTCGAGGACGCGGGCGGCTCCCCCGTCACGGGCCGGCCGGACAACCTCGCCGGCGGCATGACCGTCGCCGCGCTGTGCCACGCCGCCATCGCGCACAGCGACAACGCCGCGGCGAACCTCCTGCTCCGCGAGCTGGGCGGCCCCACCGCCGTCACCCGCTTCTGCCGTTCGATCGGGGACACCACGACCCGTCTCGACCGGTGGGAGCCCGCGCTGAACTCGGCCGAGCCCTGGCGTACGACGGACCTCACCTCGCCGGGCGCGATCGGGCGGACGTACGGCAGGCTCGTCCTCGGTGACGCGCTCGTGCCCCGGGACAGGCGGCAGCTGACCGAGTGGCTGCTGGCCAACACCACGAGCACCGACCGTTTCCGGGCGGGTCTGCCCGCGGACTGGTCCCTCGGCGACAAGACGGGTACGGGCCGGTACGGCACGACCAACGACGTGGGCGTCGCGTGGACGCCGGACGGGGCTCCGGTCGTGCTGGCCGTCCTGTCCACCACGTCCGACCCCGACGCCCCGAAGGACGACGAACTCGTCGCCAGGTCCGCCGAACTGCTGGCCGCGGCGCTGGGCTAGGTCGTCTCTCTCACTTCATCGTCCCGGGCCTTGTCCGGCGGCTCCGGGCGGGAGTCGTCCGAGTGCGGCCGGGGCCGCCACAGCGGATGTTCCCGCTCCGCCCACTCCCGGTCGACCGAGCCCGTCCGCAGTCCCCTGCGGGACTCCGGGCGGGCCAGGGCCATCCCGATGTGTCCCGCGAGGACGAGTCCGACGGTCAGCGCGAGCCAGTCGTGGACGAAGGTCGCGCTGGTGCGCCAGACCAGCGGGGCGAGGTCGGTGAACCACATCAGCAGCCCGGTGCCGAGCATGACCAGAACGGCCCCGGCGATCCAGGCCGCGTACGTCTTCTGCCCCGCGTTGAACTTTCCGGCCGGCCGGGACCCGGGCCGGGCGTCCCGGCGCAGCGCGGCCCGCAGCCAGACCCGGTCGTGCGGTCCGAAGCGGTTGAGCAGGCGCAGGTCCGCCCGGAAGGCGCGGGAGGCGAGCCCGGCGAGGACCGGAACCGGCAGCAGCAGTCCCGACCACTCGTGCAGCCTGACGACCAGTTCGCGGCGGCCGACGAGTTCGGCGAACTCGGGCAGGTAGAGGCAGGCCGCGGTCAGCACGCACAGGCCCATCAGGAACGCCGTCGTGCGGTGCACCCAGCGCTCGGCGGGCGTGAAGCGGCGCACGCGCACCGCATCCGCGAGGCGTTCCCCGGGGCTTGCGGGGCGCGGTGCCGGTGAGGTGTCCGTCTCAGGCCGCGTCATCTTGCCGTCCGTTCGAGCGGCCGACCCACGCGTCCACGTCGTAGCCCCGCTCCTCCCAGTAGCCGGGACGGACGTCCTTCGTGACGGTGATGCCGGAGAGCCACTTCGCCGACTTGTAGAAGTACATGGGGGCCGCGTAGAGGCGGACGGGGCCGCCGTGGGCGTGGTTCAGGTCCTTGTCCTGCATGCGCAGCGCCACGAGCATGTCGGCGCGGCGGGCCTGGGCCATGGTCAGGCTCTCCGTGTACGCGCCGTCGAAGCATGTGAAGCGCACCGCGCCGGCCGAGGGGCGCACCCCGGCCGCGTCCAGCAGCCGGGACAGGCGGACCCCTTCGAAGGGGGTGTCGGGCACCCGCCAGCCGGTGACGCACTGGACGTCCCGGACCATCCGCGTCTGCGGCAGGGCGCGCAGGTCGGACAGGGTGTACGTGGTGGGGTGGTCGACCAGACCGTCGATCCTCAGGCGGTACGAGTCCTCGTCCTTGCGCGGGACGGAGGAGGTGACCGAGTAGTAGCGGAAGCCGCCGCCGTTGGGGAGGAGGCCGGTCAGGCCCGTGGGGTCCTTGTCCGCGGCGCCGCCGAGGAAGGACTCCAGGCCGCGTTGGAGGGTGGGCGCGGTGGCCACGCCGAGGACGCCGAGTCCGAGCATCCCGAGCATGAGCCGGCGCCCCACCGGGGCACCGCCCGCTTCGGGGCCGCCCACTTCTGGTCCGCCCGTTTCGGGTGCTCGCGGTGCGGGTCCGTCCGCGGCGGCTGACGACAGTTCCGGGTTCACGCACCGATTCGAGCACCCCGGGCGTCCGGACACCAGGGGCCGGGGGTGCCCGTCAGTGTTCCGTAACAACTGACAGCGAGCACGGACGGACGCCCCACCCCCGCAGCAGAGCGCCCCCCGCGGCAGAGGGGCCGGCTCCCGTCCGTCAGCCGACCGCCTTCGCCGCGGCCCGCCCCGCCGTCCGTCCGGAGAACAGGCAGCCGCCGAGGAACGTGCCTTCGAGGGACCGGTATCCGTGCACTCCGCCGCCGCCGAACCCGGCCGCCTCACCGGCCGCGTACACCCCGGACAGCGGGTCGCCGCCCTCCGTCAGCACCTGGGAGGAGAGGTCGGTCTCCATCCCGCCGAGGGTCTTGCGGGTGAGGATGTTGAGGCGGACGGCGATGAGCGGCCCGGCCTTGGGGTCGAGGATGCGGTGGGGGGTGGCCGTGCGGATCAGCTTGTCGCCGAGGTAGGCGCGGGCGCCGCGCACGGCCATCACCTGGAGGTCCTTGGTGAAGGGGTTGGCGATCTCCCGGTCGCGCGCGGTGATCTCGCGGCGCAGCTCCGCCTCGTCGATCAGCGGCTCCTCGGTGAGCGCGTTCATGCCGCGGACGAGTGCGCTCAGGTCCTTCTCGACGACGAAGTCGGCGCCGTGGTCCATGAACGCCTGTACCGGCCCCGGCACATCGGCCCGGGCCCGCTGGAGGACGCCCCTGACGGACTTGCCGGTGAGGTCGGGGTTCTGCTCGGACCCCGAGAGGGCGAACTCCTTGCCGATGATCTTCTGGTCGAGCACGAACCACGTGTGGTCGTAGCCCGTCCTCATGATGTGTTCGAGCGTGCCGAGCGTGTCGAAGCCGGGGAACAGCGGTACGGGCAGCCGGTTGCCGCGGGCGTCCAGCCAGAGCGAGGAGGGGCCGGGCAGGATGCGGATGCCGTGCTTCTCCCAGATGGGGTTCCAGTTCTGGATGCCCTCGGTGTAGTGCCACATGCGGTCGCGGTTGATGAGGCGCGCGCCCGCGGCCTCCGCGATGCCGAGCATCTTGCCGTCGACGTGCGCGGGCACACCGGAGATCATCCGCTCGGGCGGGGTACCGAGGCGCTCGGGCCAGTGGGCGCGCACGAGGTCGTGGTTGCCGCCGATGCCGCCCGACGTGACGATCACCGCCTGGGCCCTGAACTCGAAGGCACCGGTGACGGTACGGCTGCTGGCCTGCCCGCGCTCGACGCCCGAGGGTTCGAGGATCTCGCCGCTCACCGTGTCCACCGTGCCCGCGCTGCGCGACAGGCCCGTGACGCGGTGGCGGAACGCGAGCCGGACGAGGCCGCGGGCGACGCCCGCGCGGACCCGCCGCTCGAAGGGGGCGACGAGGCCCGGACCCGTACCCCAGGTGATGTGGAAGCGCGGTACGGAGTTGCCGTGGCCGTTCGCGTCATATCCTCCGCGCTCGGCCCACCCGACCACCGGGAACCAGCGGACGCCCTGCCGGTGCAGCCAGCTCCGCTTCTCGCCGGCCGCGAAGTCCACGTACGCCTCGGCCCACTTGCGCGGCCAGTGGTCCTCCGGGCGGTCGAAGGCCGCGGTGCCCATCCAGTCCTGGAGGGCCAGCGCGTGACTGTCCTTGATCCGCATCCGGCGCTGCTCGGGGGAGTCCACGAAGAACAGGCCGCCGAACGACCAGTGCGCCTGGCCGCCGATCGACTGCTCCGGCTCCTGGTCGAGGAGGATCACCTTGCGCCCCGCGTCGACGAGTTCCGCGGTCGCCGCGAGGCCGGCGAGACCCGCTCCGATCACGATCACGTCTGCGTCGTACGCCATGAGCAGGTCCTCCTCGGCCTTGTTACTGATCGGTCAGATCCTTGGGCACCGGAGTGACCCAGTCAACTGCCCGGTTCCGAGCAGTCGGGCTACAGTCGGTCGACACCCACACCTCGCCCCGTCACCGTATGAAGTCTTGAGGTACGCAGCGTGTCGGTCCTCGTTCTCGTCCTTTCCCTCGGCGCGGCCTGCTGCCTGGGCTTCGGCTTCGTCCTCCAGCAGAACGCGGCGGCGCACGCCCCCCTCGGCGACTTCCTCTCCCCCCGGCTGCTGCTCGACCTGGTGAAGGTGCCGCGCTGGCTGGGCGGGATCGCGTTCATGGTGGCCGGCATGGTGCTCGGCGCGATCGCGCTGTCGCACGGCGAGGTGTCCCTGGTCGAACCGCTCCTCGCGACGAACCTGCTCTTCGCGCTCGTGCTGTCCCGGTACCGGACCCGGCAGGCGCTCGGCAGGCAGGGCTGGGGCGGGCTCCTGCTGCTCGCGGGCGGCGTGACGGCCTTCGTCGTGGCCGGGCGGCCGAGGGGCGGCGACGACGTCTCCGACCCGCTGCGGCACTGGCTGGTCATCGGCGTGATGGTCGGTCTCGCCCTGCTGCTCACCACATGGGCCAAGCGCTCCCGGCTCAGTGCCGGACCCGCGCTGCTCGGAGTGGCGGCGGGGCTGCTGTACGGGGTGCAGGACGCCCTGACCCGGGTGAGCGGGCAGCGGTTCTCGGACGGCGGATGGACGGCGCTCGTCACCGGCTGGCAGGTGTACGCGGTCGTCGCCCTCGGGATCACCGGGCTGGTCCTCGTGCAGAGCGCCTTCGAGACCGCCCCGCTGCGGAGGTCGCTGCCGGCGCTGACCGCGGCCCAGCCGCTCGCCGGGATCGCGTGCGGGGTGGGCTTCCTCGGCGACCGGCTGCGGACCGGTTCCGGGGCGCTGGCCTGGGAGGCCGCCGGACTCGCCGGGATCGTGGTGGGCGTCGTCCTGCTGGGACTGCATCCCGCGATGCCGACCGGTGCCGCGCCCAGGGCACGGGTGCGGGATCTGCAGTCGCGCTGACGCGGGCGGACTGCTTTGATGGCCGGATGAGTTCCGCTGACGAGATTCTCGACGTCGTCGACGAGCACGACGTGGTGGTGGGCCGGGCCAGGCGCGGGGACGTGTACGAGCGGGGGCTGCGGCACCGGTGTGTGTTCATCCAGGTAAAAGATGCGGCCGGCCGGCTTTTCGTGCACCGGCGCACCTCGACCAAGCTGGTGTTCCCGTCGCTGTACGACATGTTCGTCGGCGGGGTCGTGGGGGCGGGCGAGACGTACGACGACGCGGCGCTGCGGGAGGCGGAGGAGGAGCTCGGGGTGTCCGGGCTGGCCCGGCCGTCCTTCCTGTTCAGGTTCCTGTACGACGACGGGGCCGGGAAGAGCTGGTGGTCGGCCGTGTACGAGGTGCGGTGCGAGACGGCGGTCTCCCCGCAGGCGGAGGAGGTCGCGTGGCACGCGTTCCTGCCGGAGGACGAGGTGCGGGAGCGGCTGGCGCGGTGGGAGTGGGTGCCGGACGGGCTGGCCGCGTATGCGCGGCTGCGGGCCGTCCGGGACGCGGGGTGAGGGTTCCGTCCCGTTCCGTCTCGCCGCGCGGGTGAGCGGGGGCCGGGTGTGCGGTTCCCCGCGGCCTGAGCGGCCGGCGGCCCCCCGGTAGGGTCGCCGGCGTGATCTCTTTTGTGCGGAACGTCCAGTTGTGGTTCGTGCCCGAACGGATCAGGGAGGACGGGAGCACCCCCGACTACCGGTTCTCGCTGGCCAACGAGCGGACGTTCCTGGCGTGGCTGCGGACCTCGCTCGCCCTGATCGGCGGCGGCTTCGCCGTGGACCAGTTCCTGCCCGATCTGCGGTGGGCGTGGCGGGCCGGTCTCGCGCTCGGACTGCTGGCCGCCGGAGTGCTGTGCGCGTTGCGGTCGGTGAACCACTGGGTCCGCTGCGAGCGCGCGATGCGCCGGGGCGAGGATCTGCCGGTGTCCCGCTTTCCGGCGCTGCTGAGCATCGGTGTGGCCCTGGTGGCCGTGGCGATGGTCGTGGTCGTGCTGTTCGGGTGGGAGGCGTGACGGCACGCGCCCCGGAGCCCCGGGACCGGCACAGCGAGCGCGCCGGAGCCGGCGTCAGAACCGGCGTCGGCGACCGGGATCCCGGTCTGCAGCCGGAGCGCACGCGGCTGGCATGGCGGCGTACGACGTTGACGGCGACCGTGGTCGCCGTCCTCGCGGGGAAGTCGGCGCTGCGCGACGGACCGGGCGCGACGGCGTTCCTGATGTGCGCGCTGTGCTGCGGCCTGTGGCTGGGCTTCCTCGCCGTCGCGCACCGGCGGATCGGCGCGCTGTCCGGGCCCGTACCCCCGGCGGCGTTCACCCCGCGGCATGCGAGCACGGCCGCACTCTGCACGATCGCCCTGGCGGCCTGCGCGACGGCCCTCGTCCTCTGAGGACCCCCGCCTCCCCAGGACACCGGGACCTCCGGCTGCCTGGGACACCGGGACCTTCAGCAGGGTCGCCGGGGACGTGCAGGGGGTCTTCGTGGCCGAGACGACGGTCACGTTTCGTTCCCCTACTGGACGGCATACCGACCGGTCGGCATCATGTGTAAGGTCCTGATCCCCGCCAACGGAGGCAACACGATGAGTCCAGACCACCCGCCAGGTCTCGATCTCGACCGGCTGCGCGGCCTGCTCGACAGCGAGCGGCCCGGGCTGGTCCACGGCCCGCTGACCGGCCGGCTGATCGAGGGCGGACGGTCGAACCTCACGTACGCGGTGACGGACGGCACCGCGCGGTGGGTGGTACGCCGACCGCCGCTGGGGCACGTACTGGCCACCGCGCACGACATGAAGCGTGAGCACCGGGTGATCAGCGCGCTGCACCCGACCGCCGTACCCGTGCCGCGCACACTGCTGCTGTGCGAGGACGTGGAGGTGCTCGGCGCGCCCTTCTACGTCATGGACTTCGTCGAGGGCACGCCCTACCGGACCGCCGAGCAGCTCGCTCCGCTCGGTCCGCAGCGCACGCGCGGCGCGGTGCTCGGTCTCGTCGACACCCTGGTCGAACTGCACGCGGTGGACCCCGCCGAGGTGGGCCTCGCCGACTTCGGCCGTCCCGAGGGCTTCCTCGACCGTCAACTGCGGCGCTGGGGCAAGCAGTTGGACGCCTCCCGCAACCGTGAGCTGGCCGGCATCGACGAACTGCACGCCGCGCTGGGCCGCGAGCTGCCGCACTCCCCCACGGCGACGGTCGTGCACGGCGACTACCGCCTCGACAACGTGCTGATCGGCGAGGACGACCAGATCAAGGCGATCCTCGACTGGGAGATGTCCACACTCGGCGACCCGCTCACCGACCTGGGCCTGCTGGTCATGTACAGCATGCCGCTGGGGCTGACCGACTCCCCCGTCTCCACGACCGCGACGGCCGCCGGGCACCCGTCGCCGGCCGAGCTGATCGAGCGGTACGCCACGCGCTCGGGGCGCGACGTGTCCGCCGTCGCCTGGTACACGGCGTTCGCCTGGTTCAAGCTCGCCGTGATCCTGGAGGGCATCCACTACCGCTACACGCTCGGCCAGACCGTCGGCGCGGGCTTCGACCGCATCGGCGACCTGGTCCCCGTGTTCATCGAGCACGGCCTGACCACCCTTCAGGAAGGCTGACGGATCATGGACTTCGCATTCGACGCACGCACCGAGGAGCTGCGTGCCAAGCTGCTCGCCTTCATGGACGAGTACGTCTATCCGGCGGAGGCGGTCGCCCACGAGCAGCGCGAGCGGCTGGCCTCACCGTGGGACACCCCGGCCGTGGTCGGGGAGCTGAAGGCCGAGGCCCGCCGCCAGGGGCTGTGGAACCTCTTCCTGCCGGACTCCGAGTACGGGGCCGGTCTGACGAACCTCCAGTACGCGCCGCTCGCCGAGATCACCGGCCGGTCCCCGCACCTGGCGCCCACCGCGCTGAACTGCGCGGCGCCCGACACCGGCAACATGGAGGTGCTGGCCCAGTTCGGCGACGAGCAGCAGCGCAAGCAGTGGCTGGAGCCGCTGCTCGCCGGTGAGATCCGGTCGGCGTTCGCGATGACCGAGCCGGAGGTGGCCTCGTCCGACGCGACGAACATCACGACGCGGATCGAGCGGACGTCCGGTGGCCCGGACGGCGCCGACGAGTACGTCGTCACCGGCCGCAAGTGGTACATCTCCGGGGCGATGAACCCCGACTGCAAGATCTTCATCGTGATGGGCAAGACGGATCCGGACGGGTCCGACATCCGCCGCCAGCAGTCGATGGTGCTGGTGCCGCGCGACATCCCGGGCGTCGAGGTCAGGCGCGCGATGCAGGTGTACGGCTACGAGGACCACTCCCACGGGGGGCACGCGGAGGTCGTCTTCCACGGCGCGCGCGTCCCGGTCACCCACCTCATCGGCGAGGAGGGCGGCGGTTTCGCCATCGCGCAGGCGCGGCTCGGGCCGGGCCGCATCCACCACTGCATGCGGCTGATCGGCATGGCCGAGCGGGCGATCGAGCTGATGTGCCGGCGGGCGGTCGCGCGGGAGGCGTTCGGCAAGCCGCTGGCCCAGCAGGGCGTCGTCCACAACTGGATCGCGGACGCGCGGGTGGCCGTCGAGCAGCTTCGTCTGCTGGTGCTGAAGACGGCCTGGATGATGGACACCGTCGGCAACAAGGGCGCCCACACGGAGATCCAGGCGATCAAGATCGCGACGCCCCGGACGGTGGTCGACATCATCGACAAGGCGGTTCAGCTGCACGGGGCGGGCGGGGTCAGCCAGGACTTCCCGCTGGCCGAGCTGTGGGCCGCGGCCCGCACGCTGAAGCTGGCCGACGGGCCGGACGAGGTGCACCAGCGGTCGCTGGCGCGGGCGGAGCTGAAGCGGTATCTCTGAGCCGCCGGGGGGTGGCTCAGGTCACCGACTCGGGGGCTCCGCCTCCGGGCCCCGGTGCGCAGTTCCCCGCGCCCCTGAAAAAGCCGCTCTCCGCGCCCCGGAGATGGCGGTTCCCCGCGACCCTGAGACAGCAGTTCCGCGCCCCTGGAAACTTTTACGGGCGCAGGGCCCGTAGCAGGAGGTCCGCCAGTTGGTCGGCGACCTCCTGCTGGGTCAGGGGGCCGTCCGGGCGGTACCACGTCGACAGGTGGTGCACCGAGCCGAAGTGGTAGTCGACCACGAGGTCCGCGGGAGTGGCCTTGGAGAAGACCCCCGACTGCTGTCCCTCCTCGATCAGCGCCCGGAACCGCTCGTGGTACCGCCGCCGCTCCGCCCGTACCTGCTTGTTCTTCTCGGGGCTCAGGTGGTGCATCGAGCGGAAGAAGATCGACGCGTCGTCGAGGTTGTCGATCGTCGTCACGACGACATCGGCGGCGGCCCCCCGCAAGCGCTCCTCCACCGGCGCCTCGGCGTCCGCGAAGGCGTCGAGGCGTTCCTGCTGCACCCGCAGCACGCGCGCGTACACCTCGTGGAGCAGGTCGTCCTTGGAGCCGAAGTAGTGGTACAGCGCGCCCTTGGTGACGCCGGCCGCCTCGACGATCTCCTGCACCGAGGTGCGGTCGTAGCCGCGCTCGGCGAAGAGCCGGGTGGCGGCGGCCAGCAGCCGCCGCGGAACGGGCGTGCCGTCCCCGTCCGTCGTCCTGGGCACTGCCGCCACCTGCCTTCCAGTGTTCTGTGCTGTGTGTTCCACGCGTCGTGCGGCCGCCTCACGGCCGGGAGCGCAACTCCCGACGGAGGATCTTCCCACTCGCCGTCTTCGGCAAGTCGGGCAGGATCTCGACCTGCCGCGGGTACTTGTAGGCGGCCAGTCTCTCCTTGCAGTACGCGGCGAGTGCGGCCGGGTCCTCCTCCGCGCCGGGCCGGAGGCTGATGTACGCCTTGACGGTCTCGCCGCGGTACCCGTCGGGCACCCCGACGACGGCCGCCTCGCGCACGGCGGGGTGGGTGTAGAGGACGTCCTCGACCTCGCGCGGCCACACCTTGAAGCCGGACGCGTTGATCATGTCCTTCTTGCGGTCGACCACGTAGAGCCAGCCCTTGGCATCCATGAACCCGATGTCGCCGGTCCGCAGTTCCCCGTCCGGGAAGGTCTGGGCGGTGGCCTCGGGGCGGCGCCAGTAGCCGGGCACGACCTGCGGGCCCCGTACGACGATCTCGCCCTGCTCCCCGAACGGCACCTCCTGGCCCTGGTCGTCGACGATGCGTACGACGCCGTCCGGACCGGGCAGGCCGACGGCGAGCGTTCCGGAGACAGGGTCGACCGGTGCCTCCAGACCGGGCGGCACCGAGGCGCAGGGCGCGGTGCACTCGGTGAGCCCGTAGCCGTTGCGGATGTACGGCCCGAAGCCCGCCCGGAACTTCTCGACGAGCGCGGGCGGTAGCGGAGCACCGCCGGAGGAGATGTTGCGGAAGGAGGAGAAGTGGTCCGGTGTCACGGACGGGTGCGCGGCCAGGGCCATGAAGGCGGTCGACGGGCCGACCGTGTAGTGCGGCCGGTGCTCGGCGAACGCGTCCAGGACGACTCCCGCCTCGAAGCGGTACGTGAGGACCAGCGTGCCCCCGCTGTTCAGGCACGCCACGAACTGGCAGACCATGCCGGTGATGTGGAACAGCGGCGCCAGCGCGAAGTACACCGGCGCCTCGGGCAGGGCGAGGCCCGTCCGCTGCCGCTCGGCGTTGTACATGACGTTGCCGTGGGTGTTGGTGGCTCCCTTGGGGGCGCCGCTGGTGCCCGAGGTGTAGCTGATCAGCGCGATGTCCGCCGGGCCGAGGCCGCGGTCCCCGGGGGCCGGGTGGCCGGACTTCGCCACGGTCAGGAGATCGTCGGCGTCCGGTGCCTGCGGCAGCCGCTCGAAGGTCAGCACGCGCGGGTCGTCCCGTGTCTGGAGGTCCAGCTCGCAGCCGGTCAGCACGACGTGTACGGGCGAGTCGGCGGCCGTGTCGCGCAGGTACGACTCCCAGGCCCGGTCGGAGCAGATCAGCGCGGTGACCTCACCGTCCCGCAGGACGTGGGCCACCTCGCCGGACTTGTACATCGGGTTCACGGGCAGGACGGTCGCGCCCGCCTTCCAGGCGCCGAGGACGGCGAGCACGAAGAGCGGGCTGTTCTGCAGCAGGACCGCGACCCGGTCGCCGCGCGCCAGGCCGCGGCCGGCCAGGTGCCCCGCGACGGAGTCGCTCAGCTCGTCCACCTCGCGGTAGCTGAGCGTTCCGTCGAAGTAGGCGAGGAAGGTGCGGTCGGGGGCCTGCGCGACGGCCCGGCGCAGGGCGTGCACGGGCGAGTCGTCGGGATGGACCGGCCCCCGCTGCACCTCGTTGAGGAGCGCGACCCACGGCTTGGCCGCGTACAGGGAGGTGGTCATCGGCGGTTCGCCTCCCACTTCTGCTGGAGGTGGTTCATGTTCGTCAGCCAGCGGTCGGGGGCGGCGGCCCGTGCCTGGTAGTACCCGGCGACCTCCGGGTGCGGAAGGATCAGGAAGCGGTCCTCCTCGATGCCCGTGAAGAGGGCGTCCGCGACGGCCTCGGGCTCGATGGCGGTCGGCCGCAGGACGAGGTCCCCGGCACTGCCGGAGCCGGCGAGCATGTCGGTGCGGACGCCCTGCGGACAGATCGCGTGGACCTTCACACCGCGGTGGCGGTACGTGAGGGAGAGCCACTCGGCGAAGGCGTACGCGCCGTGCTTGGTGACGCTGTACGGGGCCGCGCCGACCATGGTGAGCAGTCCGGCCGCCGAGACCGTGGAGACGAAACGGCCGCCGCCGCGCTCCAGCCAGGCGGGGATCAGCTGGTTGGCCGCACGGACGTGTGCCATCACGTTCACGTCCCAGGCGAGCTCCCAGACCTGCTCCGGAGCCGCTTCCGTGCCGCCCGAGCCCACGCCCGCGTTGGCGCAGTAGACGTCGACGGTGCCGCCGAGGGCGTCCCGGGCCTCGGCCACGATCGCGGAGGCGTCCCCGGGGAGCGCGATCCCGCCGATCTCGTCGGCGACGGCCCCGGCCTTCGCCCCG
Source organism: Streptomyces sp. NPDC002701 (assembly GCF_042889045.1). Taxonomy (NCBI): domain Bacteria; kingdom Bacillati; phylum Actinomycetota; class Actinomycetes; order Kitasatosporales; family Streptomycetaceae; genus Streptomyces; species Streptomyces sp. NPDC002701. The sequence goes on along the minus strand of NZ_JBIAQL010000012.1, from coordinate 131,053 downwards.
TCCAGGTCGTTGACGACGACCCGGGCTCCCGCGGCGGCGAACCGGCGGGCCAGCGCGGCCCCGATGCCACCTCCCGCTCCGGTGACGACCACATGGGCATCCTGCATGGCTTCCACCATCGGTCTCCTTCGACACGACGAGCAACACGGCTCCACTCCACGACAGACTAACCAGTCGGTATGTACCGAGGGAAGACCCGGCGCGGGCGTGCCCCGTCAGGGGCGCGGGGAACCGCGCGACCAGCCACAGCCGGCCCGCGGCTTACGAACACCCCGCGGAAGCCCTAACGTGCACATGCCAGCGCCGCCCGCCGCGATCACGGAGGTCCCCATGCGCCACCTGTCCAGACGGAGTCTCCTGGCCGCGACGACGACCGCGGCGGCGGTCTCGGCGGGCACACCCGCCGCGGCCGCCGGCACGGGTGCCGGTGCCACCCCGCACCCGGCGCCCCGCCGGTTGCGGACCGGCTTCGACCAGCTCGCCGCGAGCGGCTACGCCCTCCTGGAGGGCGACCGCGTCGGCATCGTCACCAACCCCACGGGCATCACCCGGGACGCCCGCCACATCGTCGACGTGATGCACGTCGACGACCGGGTGAATCTGACCGCGGTCTTCGGCCCCGAGCACGGCTTCCGCGGTACCGCTCAGGCGGGCGGCTCGGAGGGCCGCCACGACGACCCGGCGACCGGCCTGCCCGTCTACGACACGTACCTCAAGAGCGGGCAGCCGCTCGCCGACATCTTCACGGCCTCCGGTGTGGACACGGTCGTCTTCGACATCCAGGACGTCGGCGCCCGCTTCTACACCTACATCTGGACCCTGTACGACTGCATGGAGGCGGCCCGGCTCGCGGGCAGGCGGTTCGTGGTGCTCGACCGGCCGAACCCGGTGACGGGGCGCGGCGCGTACGGGCCGGTGCTGCACAAGGAGTTCGCGACCTTCGTGGGCCGGGAGCCGATCGCGCAGGCGCACGGCATGACGGTCGCCGAGCTGGCCCGCCTGTTCAACACAGAGTTCCTCACGGCACCGGTGCCGCTGGACACCGTGCGGATGTCGGGCTGGCGGCGGTCGGACTTCCACGACGCGTCGGGGCTGCCCTGGGTGCCGCCGAGCCCCAACATGCCGACGGCCGACACCGCTCTCGTGTACTCCGGCACCTGCCTCTTCGAGGGGACGAACCTGTCGGAGGGGCGGGGCACGACCCGCCCGTTCGAGCTGCTCGGCGCGGAGGGCGTCGACCGGCGGTGGGCCGCCGAGGCCGAGCAGCTCGGCCTGCCCGGAGTGCACTTCAGGGAGGCGTACTTCGCGCCGACGTTCTCGAAGTTCCAGGGGAAGACCGTGGGCGGCGTGCAGGTCCACGTCCACGACCGTGCCGCGTACGACCCCGTACGCACCGGGATCGCGCTGCTGGTGACCGCCAGGCGGGCGTGGAGCGGTTTCGCCTGGCGCCCGGACAACTGGATCGACAGGCTGACGGGGTCCACGCAGGTGCGCACGATGATCGACGCGGGCGCGTCGGCCGACGAGGTCGTGGCCGGCTGGCGGGACGAACTGGCCGCGTTCCGGCGCGTCCGCAAGGAATACCTCCTCTACCGCTGAGGCACCGGCGGGCAGTCACCCGGGGAACCGCCGTTGTATCGCCGGGACGGTCGGCCCGGGGGGCCTCGGCGTCCCACCCGCACCGGATCACCTATCCTGGACCCCCTGTTCCTGATCATCCGCCGAGACCTGAGTCCGGGCTGGTCATACCGGACGTGGCCGCTGGCCGACTCGCCCTGCCGGCGGGACGATGCGTGCACCGCGCACGGTCGCGGAGGCCGAAGGGGGCTCGTCATGGCGGATCCTGGGACGGGCGTGACTCCCTACTGGGAGCTGACGTTCGATGCGGACGGCGATGTGCACGCCGGGCAGCGCGACCGGCTGCTCAGGGAGGTCGTGGAGCGGGGGGTCAAGGACCTGATCGTGTTCGCGCACGGCCGGCACAACGACCGCTCGGGCGCGAACCGCCTCTACAGCCGCTTCTTCGAGCCGATCCCCGCCCTCGCGCCGAACGCCCGGCTCGGGTACGTGGGCGTGCTGTGGCCGTCGATGCGGTTCACCGACGAGCCGGTCCCCGGCTTCGAGCGGACCGTGACCGCGGTGTCCGTGGGCCCCGCCCTCAACGAGGGCACCCGCAGCGCCCTCCAGACGGTCTTTCCGGGCCGGGCCACCCTGGTCGACCAGATCGCCCGCATGCTCGACCGGCAGCCGGAGGGCGAGACGGCGCTGGAGGAGTACGGGCGGCTGGTGCACCTGCTCGTCGAGCTGCGGCCGGAGGCGCCGGGAGCCGCGTTCGCCCCGGACACCGTGGCGGACGCCTCGGCGGGGGCCGGCCCGCCCTTCGAGCCGGAGATGTTCCTCCGGAACGCGGCAGGGATGTGCCGGGAGTTCGCGCAGGCGCTGACGGAGGACGCGGCTGCCGGGACCGGCGCCGGGACCACGCCGGAGGGGGCGGCCGGGGTGGCGCCCGTACTGCCACGGGCCTGGGACGGGGCGCACGAACTGCTGCGGCAGGCCACGTACTTCGCGATGAAGCGGCGTGCGGGCGCGGTCGGTGAGCGCGGGCTCGGGCGGATGATCGGGCGCCTCGCACAGGTGGCGCCCGGAGTGCGCGTGCACCTCGTGGGACACAGCTTCGGTGGGCGCCTGGTGTCGTTCGCGCTGCGCGGGATGCCCAGGGGCGTGCGGACCGTCAAGTCCGTGACGCTGCTCCAGGCCGCCTTCTCGCACTACGCGTTCGCGGCCGAGCTGCCGCACGACGTGCGGGACAGCGGTGTCCTGCACGGGCAGCAGAACCGTATCGACGGCCCGCTGGTCTGCTGCTTCTCCCGCTTCGACTCGGCGCTCGGCACGATCTACCCGCTGGCCTCCCGGACGGCGGGCGACGACCGGACGGCCGCCGGCCCCGGTCTCCCCCGTCTTCTCGGACCCAGGTGGGGCGCGTTGGGCCGCAACGGGGTGCGGGCGGTGCCCGGTACGGAGGCGCTCACGCTCTCCGACGCGCTGCGGGCGAGGATGCCCGTGTCGGGGTGCGTGAACGTCGACGCGTCCGCGGTGGTGCGACGGGGTGGCCGTCCCGCGGGCGCCCACAGCGACATCTGCCACCGGGAACTGGCCCAGGTGGTACTGGCGGCGGGCCGCGTCGTCCGCTGACCCGCCACCCGCCCGGTCGAGGACGATCTCCGCGAGGGTCGTGTTCCCGTTCTGACCTGCCGGGCGAATGCCGGAACACCGGTCGCCGCAGTGATCGTCCACGGCGGCGAGGGTGGTGTCGGCGGCGACCGACTGGGAAAGCGGTGACAAAAGACCGGCAATGAGAACGCATACGGAAGCGCCCATGAGGAACTTGGGGAATCGGCGGGGAGTTCTCAGTCTGTAGAGGATGGTGCGTGGGGTACGCCGTGGCATGGCTGATTCCTCACGACGGGGGTGCGCCGGACGTCGGCGCCGGTGTCCTCGCGGTTTTGAAGATGAACATGCGTCATTTTGGCGCCGGAGGGGCCGGAAGAGCCCCGCCGGTGCCGCCGGGCGCCACCGGGCGACGGCCGGGAATGTCCCGGCGGACGGCCGACAACCGCCTTGCGCGTGGCCGACAACCAGCCGGTCGACGGTTTTACGGCGGCAGCCGAAAAACAGATGGAGCCGAATCGCGTGTCGATACGTCTATTCGGCGACGTCCTTATGACGACGCCGAAGTGACCGAAGTACAGGTGCAGGTGTGACGGAGGTGCAGGGCGATGGCGGGATTCCGGAGTCTGGCGAGACAGGTGCGCGACCCCAGGAGCGATCTGGCACTGCGGCGCTATTCACTGCGCAAGTGCCTGGAGAGGTTCGCTCCCTACGGTCACCGGGCGACCTGGGACCATCTGTGCTCCCGGGCCGGGTTCGGCCCCGAGGACCGGTCCCCCGATCCGGCGCGGCTCGTGGCCGCACTGGACGAACTGGAGGAGGCCCGCTCCGTCTGGCTCGCCTACGAGGCGGGGTTCGCCCGGCGCCGCAAGAAGGAGAAGCACGACGGTCTGCGCAGTCCCGGCAGCGTGGACGACTGGCACCGGCTCACCTGGGGCGGTTTCGGGGTCGCCTGGTGCGACGACCCGCGGGTCCACCCCCATGAGCCGCTGGCCGAGGTGCTGCGCCGGCTGATCGCGGCGCTGGAGCGGGAGCCGGGAGCCGGCTGCCCGGTCTGCTCGGGCGAGCGCCTCGTCTGGAAGTACGATCTGGCGCACGAGCCGTCCTCGGGCCCGGTCTGCACGGCCTGCGGCATCGTGGTCCCCCGGCCGGTCCTCACACCCGAGGCGCTGGCGGACTGCCGCAGAGGACGTCTGCTGGTGGCGGTCGGAGGCTGAGAAGCGCCGGGGGTGCGTCGGCGGAACCGCACCCCCGGGCACGCGCTCAGGGGACCTTGACGTCGGTGTGGATGGCGAGCTTGAGCTCGGCGCACATCAGCGGTGTGGGAACCTTCACGTCCCCCGCGCCGCGCACGGACACCTTCAGGCCGATCGGCGTCTCCGGGTGGACGAACATCTGCCACATGTAGGTGCGGTACTGGCCGCCCCGGGTGGGCGCGCAGTCGGTGGTGGCCGTCGAGTTGTAGCGCGTCGTGAGGTTCAGCGGGTCGCGGACGAAGCGCGCCCGGTACTCGAGTCCGTCGGCGTCCGCCTCCCAGAAGACCAGCGCGGACAGGACGCCCCAGCCGTCGTGGCTCGGCCAGATGAGACCCGAGCGGGGGTCGGGGAACTTCGACGCGGTGGCGCCGCCCTTCGCCGGGTCGTGCATGTCCCAGCGGTCGTACTGCTCCTCACCCGTGACGTACGGGAAGCGGACGAGGTGGTACCCGTCGCTGTCGTACGTGATCCGCTGGGCCCCCGTGTGCGCGGCTTCCCATTTGAGTGAGCAGATGGCCAGGCTCATCGCGTGTTCCCCTTCCGGTCTCCGGTTGTCCGTGCCGCCTGGCACCATCGGGGGCATGGTGCAGGTCTGTGTGAACGGAGGGCGCGGGTCGGGCGACGGCGCGCTCGTGCCGTTGTCCCCGAGAGCGATGGCCGGCTCCGCGGCGGAAGCGGTCGCGGCCGGGGCGTCGGACATCCATGTGCATCCCAAGTCCCCCTGTGGAGAAGACACCCTGTCGCCGAAAGCGGTTGCGGCCACGCTGGACGAAATCCGGTCGCGGGTGGCCGTTCCCGTCGGAGTGACCACCGGCGCCTGGGCCGAGCCCGACCCGGCGGCCCGTGTCGCGCGCGTCCACGCATGGACCGTCCTGCCGGACCACGCCTCCGTCAACTGGCACGAGCCGGGCGCGGAGGACGTCGCCGCGGCGCTCCTGGAGCGGGGCGTGGGGGTGGAGGCGGGCATCTGGTCCGGCACGGACGGGGCCGAGCGGTTCGCGGCCTCACCACTCGGACCGCGCGTCCTGCGGGTACTGGCGGAGGTGACCGACCCGGATCCGCGTTCGGCCGAGGACACGGCCCGCGGTCTGCTGGCCGCGCTCGGCGCCGCGCACGGCCGCCCGGTGCTGCTGCACGGGGAGCAGGGCGGCGCCTGGCCCGTGCTGGGCCTCGCCGCGCGCCTCGGCCTGGCGACCCGCATCGGCCTGGAGGACACGCTGGTCCTCCCCGACGGCCGGCGGGCCGTCTCGAACGCCCAGCTGGTGACGGAGGCCCTGGCCCGGTATGCGGCCGAGGCGGGATCCGCCGAAGCGGGATCCGCTGATGCGGGATCCGCTGATGCGGGATCCGACCGCCGGCGGTCGTGACGGACGGCGCTGCGGCTGGGGCGTACCGCACCGCCGGGCTGACGGGTCGGCTCAGCCGCAGTTCTCGGGCTCCTGCCGCGGCTCCGGCGTCCGGGGTCGGCGTCCGTGCCGTCCGCCGCGCTCCACCATCAGGCGGGAGCCGCTCTGCCGCTCGCCGAAGACGTCGTCGGGGTTGGACAGCACGCAGGTCTCCAGGGAGAGACAGCCGCAGCCGATGCAGTCGGTGAGGTGGTCGCGCAGCCGGCCCAACTGCTTGATGCGCTCGTCGAGTTCGGAGCGCCACGCCTCGGAGAGACGGGCCCAGTCCTCCCGTGTCGGCGTGCGTTCCTCGGGGAGTTCGGCGAGCGCGTCACGGATCGTGGCCAGCGGGATGCCGACGCGCTGCGCGGCCCGTACGAAGGCGACCCGGCGCAGCGCGTCACGGTGGTAGCGGCGCTGGTTGCCCGCGGTGCGGCGGCTGCTGATGAGGCCCTTGGACTCGTAGAAGTGCAGGGCCGAGACGGCTGCTCCGCTGCGGGCCGACAACTGGCCGACCGTGAGTTCGTGGATCTTCTCGGGAATCTGGGGCACCCCTCGAACCCTACCCAGCCCGGCACGCTTCCGGTCCGTTGACAGGGAACCCCGCGGCGACCATGCTAAGCAGTTGCTTAGACATACTGCGACGCGAGAGGCCGGGACATGGCAGAGCCGAGGATCTTCACGTCCGCCGACGAACTGAAGGCGGCGGTGGGCGAGCAGTTGGGGCACAGCGACTGGCTGGAGGTCGACCAGAAGCGGATCGATCTGTTCGCCGAGGCGACGGGTGACCACCAGTGGATCCACGTGGACCCGGAGAAGGCCGCGGCCGGTCCCTTCGGGACGACGATCGCGCACGGGTATCTGACGCTGTCGTTGCTGCCCTTGTTCGGCCCTCAGCTGATCGCGGTCGAGGGCGTCACGATGGGTGTCAACTACGGGACGAACAAGGTGCGTTTCCCCGCGCCGGTGCCGGTGGGGTCGCGGCTGCGCGCCACGGCGAGGATCACCGGGGTCGACGAGGTGACGGGCGGTGTCCAGGTCTCCGTCGGCTTCACCGTCGAGCGGGAAGGCGGCGACAAGCCGGTCTGCGTGGCGGAGTCCGTCTCCCGGTACTACTTCTGACGGACGGGGGCGGGTGCCGGACGGCCGGGGGCCGGGCGCGGGGCCGCCGGACGCCGGACGCCGGGCCGCCGGGCGCCGGACGCCGGGCGCGGGTGACGGACGCCGGGCGCCGGGGGCGGGTCACGGACGGCCGGGGGCGGGTGCCGGGCGGCCGGGGGCGGGGCGGCCGGGCGCCGGGGGCGGATGACGGAGGGCCGAGCGCCGGGGGCGGGTCACGGACGGCCGGGGGCCGGGGGCCGGGCGCGGGTGACAGACCGCCGGGTGCCGGACGCGGGTGACAGACCGCCGGGTGCCGGACGGCCGGGTGCCGGACGCGGGTGACAGACCGCCGGGCGCGGGTGCGCTGTCGCGGCGCGCGCGGCTTCCCGCGCCCCCGACGCGGCGCTACTTCTCGGCCCCGACCATCCTGAGCACCAGATCCGCGTACAGGTCGCCGACCATCTCCGGGGTGCGCGGGCCGTTGACGTTGAACCAGCGGGCCACGTCGATGCACAGGGAGAGGATGGCGAGGGTGGTGCCGGGGACGTCGGGGACGTCGAACTCGCCCGCGGCCACGCCGTCCTCGATGATCGCGCGCACCTCGGCGTCGACCTGCCGGCGCAGGGCGATGATCTCGGCACGGGCGTCCGCGCCGAGCGAGTCCAGTTCGTACTGCACGACCCGCGCGGTGGTGCGCCCCCCGGCGTGCCAGCGGACGAAGGAGCTCACGGCGTCGGCGAGCCGCTCGGTCGGGCTGCCCTCGCGGCTGCCCGCGGTCCGCAGGATGTCGAGGGCCTTCTCGTGGCCGATCCTGCTGATCCGGTGGAGCAGCTCTTCCTTGGTCTTGTAGTGGATGTAGAGCGCGGCGGGGCTCATTCCCGCCCGGCCCGCGATGTCCCGGGTCGTGGTCGCGTGATAGCCGCGCTCGGCGAAGGCGTCCACGGCGGCGACGAGCAGCCGCCGTGCCGCGTCCGGGGTGACCTCGGCCCACGGCTGCAGTTCGCCGCCGGCCGTCTCCTCCGCCGTACTCATCGCTCGCTCGCCCCTTCCAGTGACAGGACGAACACCATACCTCCGATACTGAGCGGGCGCTTAGAGCGCCCGTTCGGAGCCGCCCGGAATCGCGGCTCCACCCCGGCACGACGTCACGGCCTCACAGCTTGTCGAAAGGGTCGTGCTCTGCGAGGAGCTTCTCCAGGCGGGCCTGGTCGACGCGGCTGACGATCTGGCCCGCCTCCTGGCGGTCACGGATCACCTTGGCCAGGGTGAACGCCGAGGTGACGAGGTACAGCACGGCGATGCCCAGGAAGGCCCGCACCCAGGTGTCGGCCTCCAGCTTGTAGATGCCGATGGCGGTCGCGACGATGGCGACGCCGAACGAGGCGACCGCCTGGCCGTAGAAGGCGGCGGTGGACTGCTGCTTGACCTGTGTCTCACTCATGCGACCAGGGTCGGCGGAGGTGGCCGGAACCACATCCGCCCGGGTACTCAGACCGCGTACTCAGGTCGCGGGTTTTGTGGCGGGTCCGGCGGTGCGCTCCGCCGCGGGTCCGGGGCGTGGACCGGGTGCGCCTCAGAACGCCGAGACGCCGGTCAGCGCACGGCCGATGACCAGCTTCTGTATCTGGCTGGTGCCCTCGTACAGCGTCATCACCCGGGCGTCGCGCAGCAGCTTCCCGACCGGGTACTCGTCGATGTAGCCGTAGCCGCCGAAGACCTGGAGCGCGTTGTTCGCGGCGCGCACCGCGGCCTCCGAGGCGAAGAGCTTGGCCTTCGAGGACTCGGTGGCGAACGGCTCACCGCGGTCGACGAGATCGGCGACGCGCCAGGTGAGGAGCCGGGCCGCGTCCACGTCCACGGCGATGTCGCTGATCAGTTCCTGGACCAGCTGGTGGCGGGCGATGGCCTTGCCGAACTGCTCGCGCTCGGTCGCGTACGTCACGGCGGCCTCCAGCGCGGCCTGGGCGATCCCCACGCAGCCCGCCGCCACCGACATGCGGCCCTTGGCCAGCGCCGACATGGCGACGGCGAAGCCCTTGCCCTCGGGACCGAGCATCGCCGAGGCGGGCACGCGGACGTCCTCCAGGACCAGTTCGGCCGTGGCCTGGCCGCGCAGTCCGAGCTTGCCGTGGATCGTGCGGCGGGTCAGGCCGGGGGTGTCGGCCGGCACCAGGAAGGCGGACACGCCCCGGTGGCCGGGCGCGTCGGTGGAGCGGGCGAAGAGCAGCACGACGTCCGCCCAGGTGCCGTTGGTGATGAACATCTTGGTGCCGCTGATGACATATGCGTCGCCGTCGCGCACGGCCCTGGTGGACAGGTTGCCGGCGTCGGATCCGGTGCCCGGTTCCGTGAGACCGAAGCAGCCGACGTACTCGCCGGAGGTGAGCCCCGGCAGCCAGCGTCGCTTCTGGCTCTCGTCCCCCCAGGACGCGATGGTCTTGGCGACGAGTCCGAGGGAGACGGAGACGATGCCGCGGACCGAGGAGTCGCCCCGGCCCAGCTCCTCCGTCACCAGGCAGTACGCGAGGTGGTCGCCGCCGCTGCCGCCGTACTCCTCGTCGACGGTGAGGCCGAGGAAGCCGACCTCGCCGAGCTTCTTGACGATCGAACGGTCCACGTCCTCGGCGCGGTCCCAGGCGATCACGTGCGGGGTGATCTCGCGGGCGACGAAGTCCCTGGCCAGCTGCCGGACGGCGGTCTGCTCCTCGCTGAGTTCCAGGTTCACCGTGATCACTCCTGCTTTTAATTAGCACTGCTAGTTTCTGAGGCCCAGCCCTACTATGTGCGCCATGGCCCGACCGCGCAAGCCCCTCCTCAGCACCGACCGCATCGTCGCGACGGCACGGACCCTGGTGGACGCCGAAGGGCTCGCCGCGGTGTCGACGCGGCGGCTGGCGGCGGAGCTGGGGGTGAGCGGGCCCTCCCTCTACAACCACTTCCGTACGAAGGACCAGATCCTGGAGGCCGTCGCGGACTCCGTGAGCGCGCAGGTCGACCTGTCGATGTTCGAGGACGGACGGGACTGGCGGACCGCGCTGCACGACTGGGCCGTGTCCTACCGGGCCGCGCTGCGCGACCATCCCCACATCGTGCCCCTGCTGGCGCGGGGGCCGGGGCGCAGGCCGGCCGGCCTGCGGGTCGCGGACGCGGTCTTCGGGGCGATGGTGGCCGCGGGGTGGCCCCCGGCGCAGGCCACGTCCATCGGGGCGCTGATGCGGTACTTCGTGACCGGGTCCGCGCTCTCCTCGTTCGCCGGGGGGTTCGTGGACGACGAGACGGCCTACGATCCCGCGGACTATCCGCACCTCGGGCAGGCGCATCTGCTGGCCGAGCAGCAGGAGAAGATCGACGAGCGGGCGTTCGAGACGGGGCTTTCCGCGTTGCTGGACGGGTTGAGTCTGCAGTTCGAGGGGTTGCGGGGGTAGGGGCCCGGGGGGGCGGAGGGGGTAGTGGCGGGGGCGGGTTGCCGTCTGCCGGCCCGTGGGGGTTGCTCGCGCCGTTCCCCGCGCCCCTCGAAGCCGCTGCGCGGATCAGGTCCGATGACGACTGACCGTCCGTGACGGGTGCTCGCGCCGTTCCCCGCGCCCCTCAATGTCGCTGCGCGGATCAGGTCCGATGACGGCTGACCGTCCGTGACGGGTGCTCGCGCCGTTCCCCGCGCCCCTCGAAGCCGCTGCGCGGATCAGGTCCGATGACGACTGACCGTGCCGGCACGCCCTGGACACGGGCTGGTGCGTACGCGCCCTTCAGGGGCGCGGGGAACTGCGCGACCGGCCCCCACCGGCCCGCGGACTCGGCACGACCCCGGCCCCCTCCGGCAGCGACGGGTCCGAAAACCGCGAGCCCTTTTCCACCGCCCCGCCTAGCCTCTGGAACGTGATGATCTCCCGCCGGCCCACCGCCCCCCGTACGGAACTGCTCGCCGCCGCCGCGGCCGGCGTCACCGTGCTGCTGTGGGCCTCCGCCTTCGTGTCCATCCGCAGCGCCGGCGAGGCGTACTCACCCGGCGCACTGGCCCTCGGCCGTCTCCTCTCCGGCGCGCTGGTCCTCGGCGTGATCTGCCTGATACGCCGCGAAGGACTCCCGCCGCGGGCCGCGTGGCCCGGGATCGTGGTGTCCGGGCTGCTCTGGTTCGGCCTCTACATGGTCGTGCTGAACTGGGGCGAGCAGAAGGTCGACGCGGGCACCGCCGCCCTCGTGGTGAACGTCGGGCCACTGATCATGGCCCTGCTCGCCGGGTGGCTGCTCGACGAAGGGCTGCCGTCACGGCTGCTCGCCGGCATGGCGGTCTCCTTCGCCGGCGCGGCGGTCGTCGGCCTCTCGATGTCGGGCGAGGGCAGCGCCTCCGTGCTCGGCGTCCTGCTCTGCCTGCTCGCCGCGGTGGCGTACGCGGGCGGTGTGGTCGCGCAGAAGCCGGCCCTGCGGCACGGCTCCGCACTCCAGGTGACGACGTACGGATGCGTGATCGGCGCGGTGGCCTGCCTGCCGTTCGCGGGACAACTGGTGTCCGACGCCCAGGACGCCCCCCTGTCCGCGACCCTCAACATGGTGTACCTGGGCGTCTTCCCGACCGCCCTGGCCTTCACCACGTGGGCGTTCGCGCTGGCCCGTACGACGGCCGGGCGGATGGGCGCCACGACGTACGCGGTGCCCGCGCTGGTGGTGCTGATGTCCTGGGTGGCGCTCGACGAGGTGCCGGGCTGGATCACCCTCGTCGGCGGTCTGGTGTGTCTCGCGGGGGTGGCGGTGTCGCGGTCCGGGCCCCGGGCGGGATCCGGACCCGGGGCGGGAGCGGTCGCGACGGCCACGACCGCTCCCCCCGCCACGGCGGTCGGCGCGGCTCCGGAGCCAGGTCCGCAGCCGCGGTCCGAGGGCTCCTAGCCGGCGGGCCGGGGTGCGCCGGCCCGGGACCGGTTCCAGGCGCCGGTCCCGAGCTGATTCCAGGGGCCGGTGCCTAGAACATCACCAGCGCCCGGCCGCCCTTGCCCGCCAGCATGTTCTCGAACGCCGACGGGATGCCGTCGAGCCCGATCCGTTCGGTGACGAGGGCGCCGAGGTCCAGCCGTCCGGCCCGCACGTGCTCGGCGAGGAGGGGCAGGTCACGGGCCGGGGCGGAGTTCCCGTAGACGCAGCCGGCGAGCGTGCGGCCCCAGTGGAAGATCTCCAGCGCGTTGAAGGTGACCTGCTGGTCCTTGCCGCCGATGCCGACGACCGTCGTGCGCCCGCCCCGGCGGGTGGACTCCCACGCGGTACGGATCGTGACGGCACGGCCGGCGCACTCCACGGCCACGTCCACACCCTGTCTGCCGGTGAGGCCGCGGATCTCCCGAGCCGTGCTGTCCGAGGCGATGACGTACTCGGTGGCTCCGGCCTCGCGCGCCAGGGTCTCCTTCTCCGACGACACGTCGACCGCCACGATCGTCGAGGCACCCGCGATCCGCGCGGCCTGGATCGCCGCGAGCCCGACCCCGCCGACGCCGAAGACGGCGACGGTCTCGCCGGCCCGGACCTTGGCCGAGTGGTGCACGGCCCCGTAGCCGGTCAGTACGGCGCAGCCGAGCAGGGCCGCGTCCGCCAGCGGGATCCCGGCCGGCGCCGGCAGCACGCAGGCGGCCGGCACCACCGTCTCCTCGGCGAACGCGGCGACGTTCAGGCCCGGGTGCAGGTCCGTGCCGTCCGAGGAGCGGTGGGCGTAGACGTTCGCGGCCCCGGCCAGCGCGTCGGCGCACAGCCAGATCTCGCCGAGTGAGCACGCGTGACACCGTCCGCAGGACGGCGCCCAGTTGAGCACCACCTCGTCGCCGGGCGTGATGCCTGCCACGCCGGGGCCGACGGAGACCACGGTCCCCGCCCCTTCGTGGCCGAGTACGGCCGGCACCGGGAGCCGCATGGTGCCGTTGGTCAGTGAGAGGTCGGAGTGGCAGACCCCGGCGGCGGCGAGGCGGACCCGCACCTGGCCGGGGCCGGGCTCCGGCAGGTCGATCCCGGTGATCTCCAGGGGAGCCCCGACGGCGGGCAGCACAGCGGCGCGAGTCATGACGTACAACGCTCCTAGGACTCTGGACTTCGGAACTCTAGAACTGCAGGGACTTGGTCTGGAGGTACTCGGACAGTCCGTGCGAGCCCAGCTCGCGGCCGACGCCCGACTGCTTGTAACCGCCGAAGGGCGCCCGGGGGTTGAAGCGTCCGCCGTTGATGTCGACCTGTCCGGTCTCCAGGCGTCGCGCGAAGGCCACGGCCTCCGTCTCGTCCCCGGCCCAGACGGCGCCCGCGAGCCCGTACACCGTGCCGTTCGCGATGCGCAGGGCGTCCGCCTCGTCCTCGTACCGGATGATCGACAGGACCGGGCCGAAGATCTCCTCCTGGGCGATCGCCATCTCGGGCGTGACGTCCGCGAAGACGGTCGGGCTGACGAAGTAGCCCTCCTTGCGCGGGGCTTCGGGTCCGCCCGCGACGAGCCGTGCGCCCTCGCTCACGCCCTTCTCGATGTACCCGACCACGCGTTCGCGCTGTTTGGCGTTGACGACCGGGCCGATGCGCTCGCCGTACTTCGCGGCGGCGTCGGCGGCCAGGGCGACCGCCTCGTCGTACTGGGCCTCGTGCACCAGCATGCGGGTCCAGGCGCTGCACGTCTGGCCGGAGTTGGACATCACGTTGGCCACGCCGACGTTCACGGCCTTGGCCAGGTCGGCGCTGGGCAGGATGACGTTGGCGGACTTGCCGCCCAGTTCCAGGGCGACCTTCTTGACGGCCGCGCCCGCGGTCGCGCCGATCTGCCGGCCGACGGCCGTCGAGCCCGTGAAGGAGACCAGGTCCACGCCCTCGTGCTCGGCGAGCGCCTGGCCGGCGACCGGGCCGAGGCCGGTGACGAGGTTGAAGACGCCGGCCGGCACACCCGCCTCGTGGACCGCCTCAGCGAAGATCTGCGCGGTCAGGGGGGTGTCCTCGGCGGGCTTCAGCACCACCGTGCACCCGGCCGCGAGGGCGGGGGCGACCTTGGCGACGATCTGGTGCAGCGGGTAGTTCCACGGCGTGATCGCTCCGACGACGCCGACCGGCTCCAGATAGACGGTCGAGTTCCCGACCTTCTCCTCGAAGGCGTACGAGGCGGCGAGGTCGGCGTACGAACCGGCGACCGCGATCGGCGCTCCGACGTGCACGGCCTGGGAGAACTTGAGCGGCGAGCCGAGTTCGGCGGTGACCGTCCCGGCGATCTCGTCCTTGCGGGCGACGAGGACGTCCCGCAGGGCGGCGAGTCGCGCGGCGCGTTCGGCGGGCGGGGTGGCGGCCCAGGCCGGGAAGGCGGCGCGCGCGGCGCGCACGGCGGCGTCGACGTCCTCGATCGTGCCGGCCGGGACGAGGGCGATGACCTGCTCGTCGGCCGGGTTCACGACGGCGATCGTGTCCGCCCCGGCCGCGGGGCGCCACTCGCCGTCGATGTACATGCCGTCGTGTGCCTTCATGCGTTCCTCCCGGGTGGGCGTCGTCGTCCGCCCCCCAACCTAGCCGTCGTCCGCGCCCCAAACTAGCGCTGTTAGTTTTGTGACACCAGTGACCGCCCGCCGGCGGTCCCGGCGCCCCGTCAGGAGCGCCCTTCAAAAGGCGCCCGTTCAGGGCCGCGGGGGAACCGCGTGATGGGCCGCGGCGTACCCGAAGCCGGCGTCACGCCTCCAGGTCCGGCAGACGGGCCGGGGTCGGGCAGATGCGTACGCCGTGGTGGTCGAAGACGTACAGGTGGGCGAGGTCCACCAGCAGCGGCACCTGCATACCGTGGCGCAGGGCGTGGTCGGGCGTCGTCCGCACGATGAGGTCCCCCGGCAGCCGCGCCTCGGCGGACCCCGGCGCCCGCTCCCGCATCCGCTCCCGGTCCGCCACCCGCTCCGCCTCGGCCTCGGCATCCGCCGCATCGCGGTCCAGCACCACGACGGGCCCGGCCCGCAGGCTGCCCGCCCGGTCCCGCAGCCGGTCCAGGACCCCGCCCTCCCGACGGCGGCGCCGAAACGGCCGCGCCACCGGCCTGGGCGCCTCCAGCTCCGGTACGAGCGCCGGCTGCGACCCCGTGTTGAGGTGCACGAGCACCTCGTGGCCCTGGAACTCCACATGCTCGACGAGCCCGCTGATCGCCACCTCGCCGGGCCTGGCCTGCCCGGGCCTGGCAAGGCGCACGGCCTCCGAGCGGAGCCCGACGATCACCTCGCGGCCCTGCTGCACACGGAGCAGCCGGTGGTCAGGCGACAGCGGTTCGGGCAGGACGAGGGACTGGCGGCCGAGGCCGATCGACATGGCACCGTCGAGCGGGGCGAGGACGACACCCCGGAGCAGGTTGATCCTGGGCGTGCCGATGAACGCGGCGACGAAGACGTTCTCCGGCAGCGCGTAGACCGCGCGCGGGGTGCCGACCTGCTGGAGGACACCGCCGCGCAGGACGGCGACCCGGTCGCCGAGCGACATCGCCTCCGACTGGTCGTGGGTGACGTACACGGTGGTGACGTCCAGGTCCCGGGTGAGCCGCGCCATCTCGGCCCGCAGGTGGTTGCGGAGCTTGGCGTCGAGATTGGCCAGCGGCTCGTCCATCAGGAAGGCGGAGGGGTGGCGGGCGATCGCCCGCCCCATCGCCACGCGCTGGCGTTCCCCGCCGGAGAGCTGGTGGGGGAAGCGGTCGAGGAGCTCCTCGATGCCGAGCATCCGGGCCGTGGCCTCCACGCGCGGCGAGGGATCCTGCCCCGGTGCCTCGATGCGCAGGGGGAAACCGATGTTCCCGCGGCTGCTCATGGTCGGGTAGAGGGCGTAGTTCTGGAAGACCATCGCCATGTCCCGTTCGGAGGGCGGGAGGTCGTTGGCGTACGCGCCGTCGAGCCGTACCTCCCCCTCCGTGGGCTCCTCCAGGCCGGCGATCATGCGCAGCACGGTCGACTTGCCGCAGCCGGACGGGCCGAGCAGCACGAGGAACTCACCGGGGGCGATGTCGAGCGACAGCCGCTCCACCACGCGGACGCCCGGCGTGTAGGACTTGCTCACCTGGTGCAGAGAGACGGCACGTGGCATGAGACGTGACCCCCGGGGTCCCACGGGGCGCTGGTGCTCCGCGGACGGACGGCTCGTACGGGTTCGCACGGGACCTGTGAGTCACGGAAGCTAACGCACCGCGCATGCGCGGGGAAGACTTTGGACAAACCAACTCAGGGGCGCCGGCGCGTCGTTCGGCGTTCCGTGGGTCGTTCTCCGCGTTCGGGCGCAGGGGCGGGCTCCTCGCGGCGGCGGCCCGTTTCGGACACGGCGGCGGTACGGCCCTGCCGCAGCCCAAGGCCCGAGGCGATCAGCAGCAGCCCGCCGAGCATCACGAACGGCGCGGCCACGCCGGCGAACCCGGCGATCAGGCCGGCGGCGGCGGGCGCGGCGACCTGACCGAGCCGGTTGCCGGTCAGCCGCAGGGCGAGGGCCGTGGAGCGGGCGTCGTCCGGAGCGGCCTGGACGACCGTGGTCATGGACAGCGGCTGGCCCGCGCCCAGGCAGAAGCCGAGCACGGCGAGGACGACGGCGAGGCCCCAGACCGGTACGGGCAGGGCGATCGCCGCGCACAGCAGGGCCGCCAGCAGGCAGGTCGTGGTGAGCAGCGCGGCCCGGCCCAGCAGCCGCAGCATCGGTGTCATCACCAGCCGGCAGGCGATGGTCGCCGCCGCGCGCAGGCTGAGCAGCAGACCGATCACGGAGGGGGCGATGCCCCGGTGCTCGCCGACCACCGGCAGGTACGCGGTGAGGATGTCCGTGGCGGAGAGCACGGCGAGACTGATGAAGATGCCCGCCGGCACGCCCCGGGTGCGCAGGATGCGGTGCACGGGCACGCGGTCGCCCCGTCCACCGCGGGACGTGCCCCGCGTACGGTGCTCGATGCGCCACAGGGACACGAACGAGAACGCGGCGACGCCGCCCGCGGCCAGCAGGGCGAGGGCGCTGGTGCCCGCCATGTCGGGGCCGCCGATCATGGCTCCCGCGGCGATCGGCCCGACGAGCTGGCCGAGGGAGGCGCCGATGGTGAAGTGGCCGAAGTTGCGGTCCTGTTCGTGCGGCGCGGACTGCCGGGCCACCAGCGACTGGGCGCCGATCACGAAGGAGAGGTGCCCGAGGCCCATCACACCGCTCCAGGCCGCCATCGCGGAGAGGTTGCCCGCCGTACCGCTGAGGGCACAGCCGCCGGCGATGAGGACCACGCCCACCGGGAGCAGCGGGGCGCACCGGCCGTGGTCGGTCCTGCGGCCGAGCGGTACGGCGGCGAAGAGCGGGAGCAGCGCGTACACCCCGGCCATCACGCCGATCGCGCGTTCGTCGGCGCCGAGCGCGAGGGCCCGGTAGGAGACGGCGGGCCGCGCCATGGACACCGCCCCCTGCGCGAAGCTGAAGGCGATGACCAGGCGGAGCAGCCAGCCGCGGCTCCCGCCGGGCCGCACGGTGACGTTCTTCATCGGACGGCCATGGGTCAGATGATGCCGAACAGGATTCCGGCGCCGAGCACCACGAGCGAGGTGAGGACGGCCCACTTGACCACGAACTTCGTGTGGTCGCCGAAGTCGACCCTGGCCATGCCGACCAGGACGTACACGGCCGGGACGAGCGGGCTCGACATGTGCAGCGGCTGGCCGACGAGGGAGGCGCGGGCGATCTCCAGCGGTGAGACGCCGTGCGCGGCGCCGGCCTCGGCGAGGACCGGCAGGACACCGAAGTAGAAGCCGTCGTTCGACATGAAGTAGGTGAGCGGGAGGCTCAGGGCGCCGGTGACGAGGGCCATGTGCGGGCCCATGCCGTCGGGGATGCCGTCGACGAGCCACTTCGCCATGGAGTCGACCATGCCGGTGCCCTGGAGGACGCCGGTGAAGACGGCGGCGGCGAAGACCATGCCGGAGACGTTGAGGACGTTGTCGGCGTGGGCGGCGAGACGTTCCCGCTGGTCCGGGATGTGCGGGAAGTTGACCGTCAGGGCGAGCGCGGCGGCGAGCAGGAAGAGGACCGGGATCGGCAGCAGTTCCATGATCATGGCGGCGATGAGGACCGCCGTGAGCAGCGCGTTGAACCAGTACAGCTTGGGTCGCAGCGTCGGGCGGTTCGGGTCCAGGCCCTGGAGGCGTACGTCGTCCACGTCGTCCGCGTCGGGTCCGCCCCCGGACCCGGCCGGGGCGCCGGCCTCGGTACCGGAGCCCGACCCGCCCGTGGCCTTGGCGAGACGCACCTTGCCGTCACCGGAGCCGCTGGAGGCACCGGCACCGACCAGGACCGTCTCGTTCTCGTTCTCCTCCTCCTTCTCCCTCTCCAGGACGTCGGCCAGGCTCAGCACGCCGAGGCGCTTGCGCTCGCGGAGGCCGAGGACGTACGAGAGGGCGATCACGCAGACCAGGCCGACGGCGAGCGCCGGGATCATGGGCACGAAGATGTCGCCGGCGTCGAGCTTGAGCGCGGTGGCGGCGCGGGCCGTCGGGCCGCCCCAGGGCAGGGTGTTCATCACGCCGTTGGCGGTGGCGGCGACACCGGTCATCACCACGAGGCTCATCCCGAGGCGCTTGTAGAGCGGGTACATCGCCGACACCGTGATCATGAAGGTGGTCGAGCCGTCGCCGTCCAGGGAGACGATCGCGGCGAGCAGGGCCGTACCGACGACGATGCGCATCGGGTCGGCCTTGCAGAACTTGAGGATGCCCCGGACGACCGGGTCGAAGAGGCCGACGTCGATCATGACGCCGAAGTACACGATGGCGAACATCAGCATCGCGGCGGTGGGCGCCAGGGTGCCCACCCCTTCGATGACGTAGTCGCCGAGGTGGGCGCCCTTTCCGACGAACACGCAGAAGAGTGCCGGGATCAGCACGAGCGCCGCGATCGGCGACATCTTCTTCATCATGATCAGGACCAGGAAGGTCGCGATCATGGTGAAGCCGAGGATGGTCAGCATGAGTGGATACCTAACGTTCGCCCTTGAACTCCCACCAGGGCCGGCGGTTCGAGTGACGTTAGGTCGGGCCGACAAGCCTTAACAAGATGTTGACGTGAGAGCAATAAGCGCAGAACTCCAGGTCACAGCGTTCATTGTGGTCATGGTGTGGTGCCGGCGGGTGCGACCTCGACGGGTACGCCGTTCAGCACCGCCGTGCCGGACAGCGGGTCGAGCAGGCTGCCGTCCAGGAGCTGGTTGACGTTGACACCGGGGTCCGCGGCGGCGTGCCGCAGCCGGGTGCCGGGCCGGTCGTGGCCCCAGCCGTGCGGCAGGCTCACCACTCCGCGGCGGACGGCGTCGGTGACCTCGGCGGGGGCGACGACCTCTCCCCCGGCGCCCTTGACGCGCACCGGTGCCCCGTCGGTGACTCCGAGGCGGTCGGCGTCCTCGGGGTGGATGTGCAGGGTGCAGCGGTTGGTGCCGCCCGTGAGGGCGGGGATGTTGTGCATCCAGCTGTTGTTGGACCGCAGATGGCGGCGGCCGACCAGGACGAGGCCGCCGGGGCGCGAGCGCAGGGCGTCCCTGAGGCGCGGGAGGTCTTCGGCGAGGGGCCGCGGGAGCAGTTCGACCCGTCCGCTGCGGGTCTTGAGGGGGCCCGGCAGCCGCGACTGGAGCGGTCCGAGGTCGATGCCGTGCGGGTGGTCGAGCAGCCTGCGCAGGTTCAGCCCCTCGTCGCGGGCCCCGAATCCGTCGCCGTACGGGCCGAGGCGCAGCATCATGTCGAGGCGCCGTTCCGGGCCGGTGTCACCGGTGAGGGCGGCGGCGAGTTCGCGGGGGTCGCGGCCGTGCACCGGGGAGTGCGCTTCCTCGACCGCCTTGCCGAGGGTCTGGTCGATGACCAGGGTGTCGACGGCGGAGGGGTCGGCACCGTGCATGCCGGTGGCGGCGAGGACGAGCCGGGCGAGGATCTCCGTCTCGGCCATCCTGCCGGGTTCCAGCGGGACGGCGGCCCGGGTGTAACGGACCTGATTGCGTACGGCGAGGGTGTTGAAGGCGAAGTCGTGGTGCGGGCTCTGCGAGGGCGGGGGCGGCGGCAGCACGACGTGGGCGTGGCGGGAGGTCTCGTTCAGGTACGGGTCGACGCTGACCATGAAGTCGAGCGAGCCGAGGGCCTTGTCGAGGCGGTCGCCGTCGGGGGCGGAGAGGACCGGGTTGGCGGCGATGACGACGAGCGCGCGGACGGGCTCGCCCTCGGCGGTCGCCGTGTCGATCTCCTCGGCCAGCGCGGCGAGCGGCAGTTCGCCCTTGGCCTCCGGGTGCCGGCTCACCCGGCTGTGCCAGCGGCCGAGTGCGAAGCCGCGCCCGGGTCCGGCGGGGCGGGGGGTGCGGTCGGTGGCGGCCCGCGGGAAGAGGGCGCCGCCCGGCCGGTCGAGATTGCCGGTGAGGATGTTGAGGACGTCGACCAGCCAGCTGGCCAGGGTGCCGTGCGGGACGGTGCAGCTGCCGATGCGGCCGTAGACGGCGGCGGTGGGCGCGGCGGCCAGTTCGCGGGCGAGCGTCCGGATCGTGTCGGCGTCGACGTCGCAGGCCCCGGCGGCGGCCTCCGGGGTGAAGTCCCTTACGGCTTCCCGGAGTTCGTCGAGTCCTTGGACCAGTTCGGCCAGTTCACCGAGGTCGGTCAGGTGCTCGTAGAAGAGGACGTACGCCATCGCCGCGAGGAGCAGGGCGTCGGTGCCGGGGCGGACGGCGACGTGCCGGTCGGCGAGCTTGGCGGTGCGGGTGCGGCGGGGGTCGATGACCGTGAGTGTGCCGCCGCGGGCCTTGAGGGCCTTGAGTTTGCCGGGGAAGTCGGGGGCGGTGCACAGACTCCCGTTGGACTCCAGGGGGTTGGCGCCGATCAGCAGCAGGTGGTCGGTGTGGTCGAGATCGGGTACGGGGATCGCGTTCGCGTCGCCGTAGAGGAGGCCGCTGGAGACGTGTTTGGGCATCTGGTCGAGGGTGGACGCGGTGAACACGCTGTGCGTGCCGAGTCCGGCGAGCAGGACGGGCGGGTAGAGGGCGCCTGCCATGGTGTGCACGTTCGGGTTGCCGAGGACGACTCCGACGGAGTGCGGCCCGTACCGGTCGACGACCGGCCGCAGTCCGGCGGCGACCGCGTCGAACGCCTCCTCCCAGGTGGCCTCGCGCAGTTCGCCGTCCTTGCGCACGAGAGGGGTGCGCAGGCGGTCCGGGTCGCCGTCGGCGGCCCCGAACGAGGCGCCCTTCGGGCAGATGAACCCCTGGCTGAACACGTCGTCGCGGTCACCGCGCGCGCTCGTCACCCGGGTCCCCTCGATGGTCAGGGTCAACCCGCAGGTGGCCTCGCACAGTGGGCAGATGCGCAGGGCTGTGCGGGAGTCGGTGGTGGTGGACACGGGTCCTCCCGAAGGGAATGGCGGCAACGGCGACGCACTGACGGGCCGAGCATACCGACCGGTATGGACGCTGGGGAGGGGTCCCCACCGATCGAGCCACAAACCCACCACTCGGACCGACTGCGCGCCGCGGTTGCGCGTCGCGCTTGGGCGGGCCGGCCGCGCGGCGCGGTCGCGCGTGGCGACGGCACGTCCGGGCTGCGGGTCGCAGCCCAGCGCCGCAGCGATGGGCACCGTCTGCGGGTCGCGATTCTGCGTCGCGGCCATGCGCCCGGGCTGCGGATTACGACCCCGCCCCGCAGCCGTGCGGCCTGGCTGCGCCTCGCAGCCGTGAGTCGCAGCCATGTGCCCCGGCTGCGGGTGGCGGCCCTGCGCCGCAGCTCTGAGTCGCAGCCGTGCATGGCGGCCCTGCGGCCCCGGTTGTGCGTCACGGCCCCGCGCCGCAGCCATGTGTCACGCCCCGGCGGGTCGCCCCTGCGCCCCGGTTGTACGTCGCAGCCGTGCGCCCGGACTGCGGGTCGCGACCCTGCGCCCCGGTGCGACTCGCGGCCGTGCGTGGCGGCCTTGCGCCGCGGCCGCGCGCCCCGGCTGCGGCGTCGCGGCTCTGCGCCGCAGCGATGGCACCGGCCACGTGCCCCGGCGGGTCGGCCGTGCGACGCGGTTGTGCGGTGCAGCCGTGCGCCCGCACTGCGGGACGCGGCCCTGCGCCCCGGTGCGGGTCACGGCCCTGCGCCGCAGCGATGACACCGGCCACGCGCCCCGCCTGCGCGGCGCGGCCATGCGTCGCGCCCCGGCGGGTCGGCCGTGCCGCGCGGTTGTGCGGTGCGGCCATGTGACGCCTTCGCGCGTCGCGGGGCTGGGGCGTGGGGGTCAGTCCAGTGAGCGTGACAGGTATGCGCGCAGTAGTTCCCGGGTCTCCGCTATGACTTGCTCGTCGCCCGACGGAGTGAGGCGGAAGGCGAGTTGGACCAGGGTGTCGGCGGTCTCGACGGCGATGAGGAACGCGCGGCGGAGGTCCTCGTCGGGAGCGCGGTCGATGTGGGCGGAGAGCAGGTCCGTCAGACCCTCGGCGACCCGGGTGTTGGGTTCGGCGTCGCGGGTGCCGACGGGTATCTGGTTGCCGAAGTCGACCAGGGTGAATCCGGGCGCGGTGCGCTTCATGGCGAGGAACTCGTCGAGCACCGCGTCCACGGCCTCCCGCCAGCCCGCCCCCTCGCCGGTCTCCCGCAGGCGCCGGGAGACCCGGTCGGTGAAGATGTCGAAGTTGCGCTGGGCCAGCGCGTCGGCCATGGCCCGTTTGTTGCCGAAGAACCGGTAGACGGATCCGATGGGCACCCCGGCGCGCTGGGCGACCGCGCGGGTGCTCAAGGCGTCGTAGCCGATCTCGTCCAGGAGATCGGCGCAGGCGTCGAGGATGCGGGTGAGTCGTTCGGCGCTACGGCGTTGGACGGGCGCGCGGCGCAGCGAGGTGGCGTGGGGCACAGGTTTCATGATGCCTCTCCGCCGAGGGCCGGTGAACGGGGTCCGGTGAACGTTGCCCTTGCGTACGACGACGTTGCCCGCACCTCTCGTCCACCGGGGCCCGTGCCGCGCGTCACCTGACGTCCACCACCGCGTACGGAAACGGCGGGCGGCAACACGCCGGCCGCCGGGGCCCGGAGCGGCACACCGGTCGCCGTGGTCCGCGCCGGGCGGGCGGGGCCGGGGTCGGACACCGTGATGTCGGCCGTGCTCTGGACGGGCTCGCCGTCGACGGCCCACACCGTGTCGTCGTCGGCGTGCAGCCGCACGGTCACCTGGTGCGTGCCGCGCGGGACAACGTTGCCCGCGAGGTGGTGGACCGGTCCGCGCAGAACGGACAGGGGGCGGTCGTCCAGCCGCAGCAGGGCGTACCCGCGGCCCGGCTCGGCCTTCTTCGC
Source organism: Streptomyces sp. NPDC002701 (assembly GCF_042889045.1). Taxonomy (NCBI): domain Bacteria; kingdom Bacillati; phylum Actinomycetota; class Actinomycetes; order Kitasatosporales; family Streptomycetaceae; genus Streptomyces; species Streptomyces sp. NPDC002701. Next base: position 107,890 of record NZ_JBIAQL010000012.1, on the reverse strand, counting down.
CGTACCGGCCGGCGAGAAGCGGAACGCGTGGACGGTCAGCCGGACGTCCCACCCGTCGTCGCCGTCGGGCTGTATCTCGATCTCGACCCCGGGCGCGCCGCGCTTGTCGATCTCACGGTAGTGCCGCCCCTCCTCGTCGGTGTCCTTGAGCACCTCGCCCGCCGGCGACGGCCGCACCCCTTCGTCCTCTTCGTCCTCGCGCGCGCCGCCGGACCCGCAGCCCGTGGCTCCGACGAGCAGAGCGCCGAGCAGCGCACAGACCGCGACAGCGGTGAGGAGTACGCGCGTCCACGACATGCCCGGGAGATTAGAGCACCGGTCCGACAGCCGGATCCCCCTCAGGTCGGGTTCCGGGCCACCGCGGCGCCCTTGGCGGGATCACGCGGTCTCCCACCGGGCCCGGCGGATTCCCCCTTGCGCACCGATGCGCCGAATCCTACGGTGATGCATAGGAATCGGGAACGAGGGAGCCATCATGAGCGGGGACGCGCACCACGGCGCCGGGGCACTGCGGAAGACCGCCGAGGCGCTGACGTATCTCTCCGGGTTCGGCAACGAGCACAGCTCGGAGGCGGTGCCCGGCGCCCTCCCGCTCGGCCGCAACTCACCCCAGCGGGTCCCGCTCGGGCTGTACGCGGAACAGCTGAGCGGGTCGGCGTTCACCGAGCCGAGGGCGCACAACCGCCGCTCCTGGCTGTACCGCATCCGTCCGTCGGCCGCGCATCCCGCGTTCACCCGCACCGGCAACGGCACCCTGCGCACGGCCCCCTTCACGGAGACGGTGCCGGACCCGAACCGGCTGCGCTGGAACCCGCTGCCGGAGCCCGCGCCCGGCACCGACTTCCTGGCCGGCCTGTGGACGCTGGGCGGCAACGGCGACGCCACGCAGCGCACCGGCATGGCCGTGCACCTGTATCACGCCAACTCCTCCATGCGCCGGGTGTTCAGCGACGCCGACGGCGAGCTGCTGATCGTCCCGGAGCGCGGCGGGCTGCTGCTGCGCACCGAGTTCGGGCTGCTGCACGTGGAGCCAGGACATGTGGCGCTGATCCCCCGTGGGGTGCGCTTCCGTGTGGAGCTGCTGGACACCACGCCCGGCGACGACCGGAACGTGTCCGCCCGGGGATACGTGTGCGAGAACTACGGCGCCCCCTTCCAGCTCCCCGACCTCGGCCCGATCGGTGCCAACGGCCTCGCCAACGCCCGGGACTTCCGGGCACCGGTCGCCGCGTACGAGGACGACGGTGACACCCCGGGACCGGTCGAGGTGGTCAACAAGTTCTGCGGGAACCTCTGGACGGCGATGTACGACCACTCGCCGCTGGACGTCGTGGCCTGGCACGGCAACCACCTGCCGTACGTCTACGACCTGCGCCTCTTCAATGTGATCGGCACCATCAGCTACGACCACCCCGACCCCTCGATCTTCACCGTGCTGACGTCGCCGTCCGACACACCCGGCCTGGCCGGGGTCGACTTCGTGGTGTTCGCGCCGCGCTGGCTGGTGGGCGAGGACACCTTCCGGCCGCCCTACTTCCACCGGAACGTGATGAGCGAGTACATGGGGCTCATCGAGGGCGCGTACGACGCCAAGACCGCCGGTGAAGGGGGTTTCGTGCCCGGCGGCGGTTCGCTGCACAACATGATGTCGGCGCACGGTCCCGACCGTGAGACGTTCGAGCGGGCGAGCGCCGCCGAGCTGCGGCCGCAGAAGGTCGACGACGGACTGGCCTTCATGTTCGAGACGCGCTGGCCGGTCACCGCCACCGCGCAGGCCGCCGGGGCCGGACACCTGCAGACCGCGTACGACGACGTGTGGCGGGGCCTGGAGCGCCACTTCCGGCCCGCCGACCGTCCGTGACGCCCGAGACGGGCCGGTCACCATGGGACGCCCCGTCCGGATGCCCCGTCCGGATGCCCCGTCGACGACCGCTGGACGGCCGCTGGACGACCGCCCGTTGCACCGAAGGCCCGCGACCGGTACGGATACCTTCGTGACCTCCTTCGCCCCGGACTCGATCGTCCTGAACCGCAAGCTGCCGCTCTGGTATCAGGTGTCGCAGTCCCTGCGCGCCTCGATACTGGGGCGGTCGCCGCAGGATCCGCTGCGTCTGCCCACCGAGGAACAACTGGCGGAGCACTACGGGGTGAGCGTGCTGACCATGCGGCAGGCGCTCAAGGAGCTGGAGGACGAGGGGCTCATCTCGCGCCACCGCAGGCGCGGCACGTTCATCGAGCCGAGCGCCACGCGGGGCACCCCGGTCCGGCTCCTCGGCTCGGTCGACGCCATCGTGGCCCAGCAGTCGGGCATGACGACGGAACTGCTGGACCACGGCAGCGAACCGGTGTCGGGCGAACTCGCCGAGCACTTCCCCGATCTCGCGGAGGTGGCGACGTACCACCGGCTGCGCAGCGACGAGAAGACCGGCGAACCGACCAACCACGCGCGCAACTACGTCCGGCCCGAACTGGCCGCCCTGATCGACCCCGAGGACCTGGTCCGCTGGCCCATGACCAAGGTCCTGCGGGACGTCGCGGGGGCACGGATCGGCCAGATCACCGACACCGTGGAGGCGCGGCTCGCCGACCCGGAGACGGCGCGGCTGCTCCAGGTCCCGCTGCTGAGCCCGATCCTGCACTACACGGGCGTCGTGCACGGTGAGGACGGCCGGGCGCTGGACGTGGCCCGCATCCACTACCGGGGGGACCGTTTCTCGTTCACGGTCACCCTCGACGCCCACTGACCGTGCGGGACCGGGTCGCGGCCGAGGGCCCACGTCGTACGATGCCGGACGTGACGCACGACGACGCTCCGCTGCTCGCGGACCTCATGCCGTGGTCCGTCGCACCTCCCCGGCTGGGCCGGGCGTGGCCGGCGGCGCCCGACGCGGCGTCCCTGAAGGCACGGTGGGACGCCCTCGTGAAGGCCGAAGGGCCCGACCGGGAGGCGTTGTTCGGCGTCACCCGCGCGCGGAATCTGCACTCGGCGGTGGGGCAGCTGCCCGGCCAGTCCTCCGGAACGGTCCGGCTGGCCCGTGCGTCGGGTCCCTGCGCGGAGCCGGTGCGGGTCCTGGCCGGGCCGTTCGACGAGCAGTGGCTCATCCCCGACCACCGGCTCATCGACGCGGCGCGGCCGGAGCTGTGGCGGGTGGCGGACGCACACCAGGTCTTCGCGGTCGAGCAGGCCCCCGCTCCGGACGGCCCGGCCCTGCTGGCCGCGTCCGTCCTCCCGGTGACCCCGCCCCATCCGAAGACGGCCCCCGCCGCCCGCCCCGGACGCGTCCGTCCCTTGTACCGGCGCCCCGGCGGCCTCGAACCGAACCTCGTACCGGGCCTCCTGGAGCTGCTGACCGGGCACCTCGGCCACACCCCCACCGCCCTGGACGTCCTCGCGTGGACGCTCGCCCTCGCGCGTCCGGGACCGAACGGGCCCACGGTCCCCCTCACGACCGACCCCGAACTGTGGGCGCGCGGCACGGACCTGGGCCACCGCATGCTGCGGCTGGCGCGCCGCGACGGCGAACGCCCCAGACTCCCCGGCGGCCGCCGCCCCTACGTACGGGCGCCGCTCCCCGCCTTTCCCGTCGCCCTGCGCTACGACCGCGACGAGGAGACCCTCCACCTGGACGAGGGCCGCATCTCCCCCGTCCCGCCCGCGGCCTGGGACTTCGAGGTGGGCGGAGTGCGTGTCCTGGAGCAGTGGTTCGGCGGCCGGATCACCCGCCCCGAGCCCGGCACGCTGGAGGCGATCCGTCCCACGGCGTGGCCCCAGCCGTGGACGTCGGAACTGCTGGAGGTGGTGACGGTACTGGCGCTCCTCGCCGAACTGCGCCCGCAGCAGGCCGCCCTGGAACTGCGCTCCCCCCTCACCACGAAGGCCCTGCACAAGGCAGGCGTACTCCCACCCCCCAACCGGACCCGCCGCCCCGCCACAGTCCTGACCCACCCCGAGGAAGGCCCAGAAGGCCAATTCACCCTACTCTGACCCACCACCCACCGACCCACGGAGAACGCCACGATCCCCTAGGGGCACGGGGAACGGCGCAGTCGTCAAGGGCCGCGGGGAACGGCGCGACCTTTCAGGGGGCGCGGGGAACTGCGCAGTTTTTCAGGGGCGCGGGGAACGGCGCAGTCCTTCAGGGGCGCGGGGAACTGCGCGACCAGCCACTGACAAACCCGCACCCACAAGCCATGATCACCTCATGCCCCCACCCCCATACCCCCCACCCCAGCCGCTGCCCCTGACCGGCATCACGGTCGTCGCCGTGGAACAGGCCGTCGCAGCCCCCTTCGCCACCCGGCAGCTCGCCGACCTCGGCGCGCGGGTCGTCAAGGTCGAGCGCCTCGACGGCGGCGACTTCGCCCGCGGCTACGACACCGCGGCAAGCGGCCTCGCCTCGCACTTCGTGTGGTGCAACCGCGGCAAGGAGTCCGTCGCCCTCGACCTGAAGGACCCGCGCGGACTCGACGTGGTGCACCGCCTCGTGGCCGGCGCCGACGTCTTCGTGCAGAACCTCGCCCAGGGCGCGGCCGCCCGGCTCGGCCTGGACGCCGCCACGCTGTGCGCGGCGCACCCGCGGCTGATCGCCGTGGACATCTCCGGCTACGGGCCCTCGGGACCGTACGCCGACAAGCGCGCGTACGACATGCTCGTGCAGTGCGAGGCGGGGCTGGTGTCGGTGACGGGCACGGCCGGGCAACCGGTCAAGGCGGGCATCCCGGCGGCCGACATCGCGGCGGCGATGTACGCCTTCTCCGGGGTGCTCGCGGCGCTGGTGCGGCGGGGTACGACAGGGCGCGGCGGCCCGGTGGAGGTGTCGATGCTCGATGCGCTGGCGGAGTGGATGGGGCATCCGCTGCACCATGCGATGCACGGAGGAACTCCCCCGGCGCGCACCGGGCTCGCGCACGCCGTCATCGCCCCCTACGACGGCTACCCGACCCGTGACGGCGGGCGGGTGCTGCTGTCGGTGCAGAACGACCGGGAGTGGCGCCGGCTCGCCGAGCAGGTGCTGGAGCGGCCGGATTTGGCCCATGATCCGACGTACGCGACGAACGCGGCACGTGTCGAACACCGTTACCGTACCGACGAGTTGGTGGCCGGGGTGTTGCTGGCGCTCACCGCACAAGAGGCGGTGGCGCGGCTGGAGGCGGCCGGGATCGCCTGCGCGCTGTTGCGGGACGTGACGGAGGTGGCGGAGCATCCGCAGCTCGCGGCACGGGACCGGTGGCGGGAAGTGGCGTCGCCGGCCGGGCCGCTGAGGGCCCTGCTGCCGCCGATCACGCTGCCGGGCGGGGAGGCGGCGAGGATGGGGCCCGTACCCGCGCTCGGGGGACACACCGAGGCGGTGCTGCGTGCCGTGGGGATGACGGACGATGAGATCGCAGCACTGCGCCGGGACGGTGTGTCCGCCTGAGCGCGGGTCGGGGTCCCGCTGATCCTGCTGTTCCCGCTCGGATTCGGCCGCCTGTCAGCGACCGGGGCCGCCGGTCAGCGGCCGCCGAAGAGGGAACGGCGCAGCCGGCGCAGCGGTGCGAAGAGCGAGACCCGCCTCACTCGCGCGCCCCTGCCGGTGCGGTCGTGCGCGGTGTCACGCGAGGTCAGCTCACGCATCAGCAACGTCGCCTCGGCCGCCTCGCGCTGCGGGACGGCAGGGCCGCCCATCACCGAAAGATGGCGGTCGAGGCGCGAACTGGTCGCGCTGCTCCCACACGTGATCGCAGGGACTCGCGCCCTGCCACGCACTGTTATCTGTTCCATGTCACTCCCCACCCATACGAGGGCACCCGGCCCGGGCAGGTTAACCCTATCGCTCCCTCGACACACTCGTGTATCCCGGGCACGGGATTCCACTCCCCAGTACGGGTGTTGATGATTACTCTCCGAATCCGAGTGATTCCAGGGCGAGTTGGACAACCGGTGCGGTGGTGGGCTGCGGAGAGCCGCCCTGCGGCTCGACGGTGACAGCGAGTGAGGTCGCGTCCGGGTTCAGTCCGGTGGCGACCAAGGGCGTGTCGCCGTCGAGTAGCCCCAGGGACCGCGGCTTCCCCTCCGGTCGCATGAGCCACAGCTGGTGGACCCTTTCGTCCGCAGGCGTCGTGAGACCGGCCGCGGTCACCACGGCGGTGCGCTGCGAGGCGGACGCGACGACCCCGATCCCCTGGCCGTCCGGGTCGCGTCCGGCGCCCGCACGGGCGTCGGGTGCCGCGAGAACGTGGGCGATCTCACGCGCCTGCGCCCGCTCCTCGGCCAGCCGGTCCTGCGTACGCGACGCCTGCATGCCGAAGAGCGCGGCGACGACGAGGGCGGCGGCCGCCGTCGTGGAGGCGAGCGGGACGAGGAAGGGGGAGAAGGCCGAGCGGCGGGCGCGCGACGGCGCGCGCTCCCCGCGTGAGCGGGTGTGCGGCGGTGCGCCCGCCGGTTCCTGAGGGGTCGTCCGTACGGCCATGAGGACCCGGTCGCGCAGCGCGGCGGGGGCCGGGGCGGCCGTGGACCAGGCGAGGCGCACCGCGTCCTCACGCAGGGCGCGCACCTCGGCGGCGCAGTGCTCGCAGCGCTTCAGGTGCTTCTCGAATCGTTTGTGCTCATGGGGTTCCAAGGCGTCGAGGGCGTACGGGGCGGCCAGTGAGTGCAGTTCGCCGCGCCGGAAGATGCTGGTCATGCGACACCTCCCAGGCAGTTGCGCAGCCGCGTGAGTCCGTCACGCATGCGCGTCTTGACGGTGCCGAGCGGCAGGGAGAGCCGTTCGGCGACTTCGCGGTAGGTGTAGCCGTCGTAGTAGGCGAGGGTGACGGACTGACGTTGCAGGGCGGTGAGCCGGTCGAGGCAGCGGCGTACCCATTCCCGTTCGAGGCCGGCCTCGACCTCCTCGGCGACGTGGTCGAAGGCGGGGCCGTTCGCCCGCCGGGCCATGCGCAGTTCGCGCTCCCCGGCGGCGCGGGCGCTGCGGACCCGGTCGACCGCCCTGCGGTGCGCGAGGGTCAGCACCCAGGCGAGCGCGCTGCCCCGGCCGGGGTCGTAGCGCGCCGCGGAGCGCCAGAGTTCGAGGAGTACCTCCTGCGCCACCTCCTCCGACTGGGCCGGGTCCCGCACCACCCGGCGCACCAGCCCGAAGACCGGCCCGGACACCAGGGCGTACAGATCCTCGAAGGCTTTCTGGTCGCCTCCGGCGACGAGCACCAGGAGTTCGTCCGCCTCCACCCGTCTCCCCCTTCTCCAACTGTGAACGGTCCGTCCCGTCCCCACGTATTCGGCGCAGGAACGCCGTCGGATGGGGTTACGGATCAACCGCTCGAAAACGCGGGTGAATCCCGAACCAATCCTTTCTCCCGCCGGCTCCGAATGGCGTGCATCAGGCAACACCGACCGCCGCGGTACGAGCGCGGGAGCGGACCACTCCACAGGTCGCTCCGGCCCGGATCACCGCCGGACACGGCTTTGGGACAGAGGACGGACGGCATGACACCTTTCACCAGTGGGTTCGTGGGACGCAGGAGCCTCGCGACCCTTGTCTGCGGTGCGCTGGCCACCGGCGGGCTCGCGGCCGCCGGTGTGACCGCGCTCCAACCGGGGAGCGCGAGCGCCTCCAGCCACCGGGAGGCTCCGCTGATCTCCGGGCAGCCGCAGTACGACAACACGGACGTGTACGCGTTCGCGAGCCCCGACAAACCGGATACGACGACCATCGTCGCGAACTGGATCCCGTTCGAGGAACCGGCCGGCGGGCCGAACTTCTTCCCGTTCGCCGAGGACGCCCAGTACGACCTGCACATCGACAACAACGGTGACGCGCAGGGCGAACTGGTCTTCCGCTACACGTTCAGGACGCACACGAAGAACGACAAGACCTTCCTCTACAACACGGGTCCGGTCGAGAGCCTCGACGACCCGGACCTCAACATCACGCAGACCTACGACATAGATCTGCTGCAACTGAAGGACCAGCACCTGGTCAAGCGGACGAAGGTCGCGGACGACGTGCCGGTGGCGCCGTCGAACGTCGGCAAGGCGTCCATGCCGGACTACGCCAAGCTCCGTGACCAGGCGGTGCACGAACTGCCGGGCGGGGCGACGACGTTCGCCGGCCAGGCCGACGACCCGTTCTTCCTGGACCTGCGGGTCTTCGACCTGCTGTACGGCGGGAACCTGTCCGAGGTCGGCAACGACACGCTGAAGGGCTACAACGTCAACAGCGTCGCCCTCCAGGTGCCGAACGACATGATCCAGGAGTCGGCGGAGCAGCCGGTCGTGGGCATCTGGTCGACGACGCAGCGCAAGAACGCGGGCGGTCACTTCCGGCAGGTCTCCCGCCTCGGGATGCCGCTGGTGAACGAGGTGGTCAACCCGATCAAGGACAAGGACAAGTTCAACGCGTCCGCGCCCTGGAACGACGGTGACTTCCTGAAGAACGTCACCAACCCCGAGCTGCCGAAGCTCATCGAGGCGATCTACAAGATCGAGGCGCCCGCCGAGCCCCGCAACGACCTGGTCGACGTGTTCCTGAAGGGCGTGGAGGGCCTCAACCAGCCGCCGAACGTGCGTCCTTCGGAGATGCTGCGCCTCAACACCTCGATCAAGCCGGCCGCCGAGGAGAAGCGCCTCGGTGTGCTGGACGGCGACAACGCGGGCTTCCCGAACGGCCGCCGCCTGGGCGACGACGTGCTGGACATCGCGCTGCAGGTCGTCGAGGGCGAACTGGTCGGCGCCAAGAACGACCTGGGTGACGCGGTCGACGAGAACGACCAGAAGTTCGGGGGGACGTTCCCGTACGTCGCCCTGCCGACCTCCGGTTCGCGCGGACCGCTGGCCAAGGGCACGACCGGCACCAACGACGTCCGCAACCAGCTCGGTGACGCGCTGCAGCCCGCCGGCGGGACGACCGGCACGGCCGGTATGGACGACACCACGCTGATCGCCGTCTCGGCGGCGTCCGGCGCCGCCGGGTTCCTGCTCGTCGGCACGGGTCTGCTGTGGTGGCGCGGCCGCCGCCGGGCCTACTGAGCCGCACTCGGACCGGCGCGGTCCGTGCGTGTCCGTCCCCCACGGCGCACGGGCCGCGCCACCCGTCACGCGAACCACCGTTTCCACCAGGGCGACCCACCAGGGCGTCCCGCCAGGGCGATCGAGGAGAGCGATGTCCCCGCGCAGCAACGACGACGCGCAGGAGAGGAACCCCGCCGAAGAGGCCCCCACCGCACCCGGGACGCCGGGCACCGCGCCCACGGAGCCGCCCGGACCGGCACTGCCCGCGGAGCCGTCCGCGGGGGGCGCGGGGGCGGGGGTCAACGGGGTCCGGGGCGCCGGTGCGGAGGGGCGGCGGGAGACCGGGCGTCACCGGGTGCTGCAGCTCGCGGCGTGCGTCCTGGCTCTCGCCGTCGCGATGACCGCGGGGGCCGTGGTGCTGGGCGGCAGGGGCGACCGCGGTACGGACACGGTGTCGGCCGCGCCGGAGCTCGCTCCCGAACTCCTGGCGAGCGGCACCCTGGCGTCGGGCATCTCCGCGCTTCAGTCCCATCTGAAGGCGCAGCCCGAGGACTTCGGCGGCTGGGCCACGCTGGGCGTCGCCTACGTCGAGCAGGCCCGCACCAACGGCGACCCGTCCCGCTATCCGCAGGCGCAGCGCGCGCTGGAGCGGTCGCTGCGCCTGCGCCCGGACAACGATCCGGCGCTCGCGGGCCGGGCGGCGCTGGCCGCGGCCCGGCACGAGTTCCCGCAGGCACTGCGCTACGCGGACCGGGCGCTGGACGAGAACGCGTTCAACGAGCGCGCGCTGTCGGTCCGTATCGACGCCCTGGTGGAACTGGGCCGCTACAAGGAGGCGTCGAAGGCCGCCGACCAGGCCGACTCCCGCCGCCCCGGCGTCCCGGTCTTCACGCGGTACGCCTATGTGCGCGAGCTGCGCGGCGACGTCCGTACGGCCCGCCGTGTCCTGGAACAGGCCCTGGCCGGTGCGACCGCGCCCGGCGACATCGCGTACGTGGCCTCGTCCCTGGGCCAGCTCTCCTGGCGCGAGGGCGCGTACGGGACGGCGCTGACCTACTACGAGCGGGCGCTGCGGGCCGACGGGACCTACCTGCCGGCGCTGGAGGGGCGGGCCCGGGCGCAGGCCGCGAACGGGGACACGGCCGCCGCGATCGCCGGGATGGAGGAGGTCGTGGCGCGCTTCCCGCTGCCCGGCCCGCTGGTCGTCCTGGGCGAGCTGTACGAGGCACGCGACGGCACCGGCGACCGGGTGACCGCCCGCGACCAGTACGCCCTGGTCAACGCCTGGACGGCGCTGGCCCGCGCGAACGGGGTGAACGCCGACCTGGACACCGCGCTGGCCGCCGCGGATCACGGCGACCGCAAGGCCGCCCTGCGCGCGGCGCGCGCCGAGTGGGAGCGCCGCAGGACCGTCCACACCGCCGACGCGCTCGCCTGGGCCCTGCACGTCAACGGCCGCGACGACGAGGCCCTGCCCTACGCCCGCCGCGCCACGGCCACCGGCTACCGCGACGCGACGTTCCGCTACCACCGCGGCATGATCGAACACGCCACCGGCCACGAGAAGGAGGCCCGCGACAGTCTGTCGTCGGCGCTGCGGCTCAACCCGGGCTTCTCACCGGTGGGCGCGAAGCTGGCCGAGCGGACCCTGCGGGCGCTGGGCGGTGCCCGGTGAGCGTCCTCGTCCCGCGTGCCCGCCGCTCCCGGCCCGTCCCGCGGAGGACGTCCGTGCGCCGTCGTGCGTCCGGGTCCTGCCTGGCCGTGCTCCTGGCCGTCTGTGCGCTCGTGCTGATCCCCTCCACGACGGCCTCGGCGCATCCGCTGGGCAACTTCACCGTCAACCGGTACGACGGGCTCGTCGTCGCCCCGGGAGAGCTGCGGGTCCTCCACGTGGAGGACCTGGCGGAGATCCCGGCGACCCAGGCCGGGCCCGCCATCGAGAAGGCGGGCCGGGAGAACTGGGCCCGCGAGCGGTGCACGACGGCGGCCGGGAGGAGCAGGGTGGCCGTGGGCGGGAAGCCCGTCGCCCTGACGGCCGGCGAGAGCCGTGCCAGGGTGCGGCCGGGGCAGGCCGGCCTCAAGACCCTGCGGGTGGAGTGCCGTTGGACGGCTCCGCTGCCCGAGGGCGACCTGTCGCTGCGCTTCCGGGCCTCCGTGGACGACGGACCCGGCTGGCGCGAGGTCACGGCACGCGGCGACCGGACGACGCTGGCCGCGTCGGACGTACCCGAGAAGTCCATATCGGGTGAACTGAGCGAGTATCCCGCCGAGTTGCTGTCGTCCCCGGCCGACACGTCGACCGCCTCGCTGCGCGTCCGCCCCGGTGGACCCGCGCTCGTCGAGGAGAGTTCCGACGCGCCCGCCTCCTCCGTACTGCCGCGCGGCGCGGACCGCTTCACCCGCGCTCTGGACGACCTGGTGTCCCGCCACGACCTGACCCTGGGCTTCGCCGCGCTCGCCCTCGGCATCGCCGTGCTGCTCGGCGCGCTGCACGCCCTCGCTCCGGGGCACGGAAAGACGATCATGGCCGCCACGGCCGCCGCCCGGGGCGACGCCACGATGCGCGACGTGCTGCCGCTCGCCGTCTCCGTGACCGTCACCCACACGCTCGGTGTGGTCGCCCTCGGCATCCTCGTCACGGCCGGTTCGGCGGCGGCCCCCTCGGTCATCGCCTGGCTGGGCGTGACGAGCGGCATCATCGTCACGGTGGCCGGCGCGACCCTCGTACGCCGGGCCTGGCGACAGCGCGGCCACGGACACGGCCACTCCCACAGCCACTCCCCGGGGAACGGCCACCCGCACAGCCACGGCCCCACGCCCGACCACGACCACGACCACGGACACGACCACGACCACGACCACGACCACGGACACGACCACGACCAGGCGCACCCTCGGCCCGAGTCCCACCCCCACTCTCACGCGCATCCCCATCCCCATCCCCACCCGCACCCGCACGGCCCGGCGTTCAAGCTCAAGGACACCCTTCTTCTCGGCTTCGCCGGAGGACTCGTGCCCAGCCCCTCCGCCGTCGTCGTGCTCGTCGGCGCCGCGGCGCTCGGCAAGGCGTGGTTCGGGCTGCTGCTCGTGCTGGCGTACGGCGCCGGGCTCGCCCTCACGCTCACGGCGGCCGGGTTCGCCGTGGTCAGGGTCGGCAGCAGGGTCGCGAAGGCGATCGAGAACGGCGCCAGGTGGTCGGGGGGCCGTACCGCGGCGCGGCTGCGCCGGGCCACGCCCATCGGATCCGCGTTCGTCGTGGTGGCCCTCGGCGCCGGGCTGGTGTTCAAGGGGGCCGCAACCGCGCTCGGTTGAGCTACTTTTGTTCAGAATCGTGCGGATGCGAAGGGGGGACGCCCGTGTCCGGGGAACCAGGCAGTGAACGCGTGATCTCGGGCCGCTACCGGCTGCTGTCCCCTCTGGGCGAGGGCGGCATGGGAACGGTGTGGCGGGCCCGTGACGAGGTGCTGCACCGGGAGGTCGCCGTCAAGGAGGTGCGGGCCCCGCACGGGCTGCCGGGCCCCGACGTCGAGCGGATGTACGCCCGTCTGGAGCGGGAGGCGTGGGCGGCGGCCCGCGTCTCGCACCGCAATGTGGTGACGGTCTACGACGTGGCGCTGGAGGACGGCCGCCCGTGGATCGTCATGGAGCTGGTCCGCGGGATCGCGCTCTCCGATCTGCTGGACGCCGAGGGCCCGTTGTCCCCGCAGCGCACCGCCCACATCGGCGCGGAGGTGCTCGCCGCGCTGCGGGCCGCCCACGAGGCGGGCGTCCTGCACCGGGACGTCAAGCCGGGCAACGTCCTGATGTCGAACGACGGCCGTGTGGTGCTCACCGACTTCGGGATCGCCACGGTCGAGGGCAGTTCGGCGCTCACCATGACCGGTGAGGTGATCGGCTCACCCGAGTTCCTCGCCCCGGAGCGGGCGCTCGGCCGTACGCCGGGGCCCGAGTCCGACCTGTGGTCGCTGGGTGTACTCCTCTACGCGGCCGTCGAGGGCCATTCGCCGTTCCGGCAGAACACCCCGCTCAGCACCCTGCGGGCGGTCGTCGACGAGGAGTTGCCGGCCCCGCGCCGGGCGGGCCCGCTCGCTCCGGTCATCGAGGGCCTGCTGCGCAAGGATCCGGCGGAGCGCACGTCCGCCGAGGACGCCGAGCAGGATCTGCGGAGCGTCTCGGCCGGCGGTACGCCCCGTGCGGGCACCGCGGCCTACCCGCCGACGGTGGCGGCGTTCCCCCGGCCGGCCACGACCGTGCCGAGTGCCGTACCCGCGTACACGCCCTCCGCCTCCACCCCGCGGCAGACGACGGGACAGGGCCCGACCGCCGCGACGACGGCCCCTGGTCCCGCTCATCCGCGGCGCGCGATGCTCGCGGTGATCGCGGGCCTCGCCGCTCTCGCCCTCGCGATCGCGGGTCTGACCTACGCGCTGATCGATCGCGACGGCGGGGGCGAGGGCGGCACAAGCTCCGGCAGCGGGACGACCACCGGCGGTTCGACGGGTGGCGGGAGTGCGGGCGAGGAGACCGACGGAGGGGACGGCGGGGGCGGCACCGGCGGGGGCTCGACGACGGAGAACTCCGGCACGGGCGGAGCGGACGACGGCGGCGCGACCACCGGTGGCGCCCGGACGACGCCCGCGCCCGTCCAGTCCGTGAAGGTGACGGTCTCGGGCTCGCACACCGACTACACCGGCGTCTGTCCGCCGCCCGACGCGGAGGCTCCCACCTTCACGGCGACGTTCACCGTGGGTGTCGTGCCTGCGGACGTGGAATACCGCTGGGTGACGGAGACCGGTGAGGTGTCCGACCCGGGCTGGAGGACCCTCTCGTTCCCCGAGGGCGGGGGCAGGACCGGACGGAACACGGTCGTCGTGACGACGTACGAGGAGTCCGGGACGTACCGGAACACGATCGGTGTGGAGGTCCGGGGCCCGAAGGAGGCCACGTCCAACTCGGTGCCCTTCTCGGTCACCTGCGAGCCGGAGGCCCCGACGGGCGGGACCTCCGGCTCCGGTTCTCCTCGGGTGCCGGCCCCGGCCGGTGCGGCCGGGCCACGGTCGTGAGGAGGCCGCGGCGGTGAGGAGGCCGCGGCGGCGGTCAGGAGGGGGCGCTGTCGATCAGGCCGCGGCGGTGAAGACGGGCAGGTAGCCGCCCGATTGGCCGGCGGCGGTCGGGTGGTAGGACTCGCCGATGTTCAGCCAGTTGACGCTGTGCAGCCAGGCGCTGCCCGAGCAGATCTCGTGGTTCGTGAACGTGGGGCGTACGTCGCCGAAGGCGAAGCCGTGGTCGGCGGCCCGCTTGGCGATGGCGCTGTTCAGGTGGTCCGCGGCGCCGTTGATGGCGGCCCGTTCCGTCTCCGAGAGGCCGGTCACGCACGTGCCGCTCAGCTTGTAGAACCTGGGGTAGCCCAGGACGACGACCTGGGCCGCCGGAGCCCTGGCGGTGATCGCCGAGTAGACCGAGTCGAGTTGGCCGGGCAGCGTCGAGTCGACGTATGCCCTCGCCGTGTTGACGCGCGCCACGCAGGCGCTCTCGGACTGCAGGACGCAGGTCGTCATGACGTCGGCGAAGCCGGCGTCGTTGCCGCCGACGGAGATCGAGACGAGGCCGGTGCCGGAACCGAGCGGGCCCAGCTGGTTCGCCAGAACATCACCCGTACGGGCGCCCGAGCAGGCCGTGAAGTCGAACGACGAGGGTGAGTTCGCGGCCGACCAGAGGTAGGGGTACGCCTTCGTGCTGCGCTTGCAGTCGCCGCTGGAGCTGATGTAGCTGCCCGCTCCGACGCCGGAGGAGTAGGAGTCGCCGAGGGCCACATAGCCCGTGGCGGCGGCCTGCGGAGCCGCCTGGGCCCCCGCGGCACCGGTGAGGGCGAGGGCGGTGGCGGCGAAGAACGCGGCCACGTATGCCGTAAATCGGGAACGTCTCATGGAACCTCCCTTTAGCAGGATCTCTGCCGAAACTTTGGTACCAGCCACGCGTGTTGACAGGAAGTGCACATGCCAAGACTTCTCCGGACCGAGCGGGATCTCTTCCTGCCGTTCACCACACGTTCGATTGCGTGCTCATGACAGGGTTGTGACATACCCTCAACCGCCCCGCGCTACGCCCGTAGACCGACCTGTCTGATGTTCCGTCCGATGACGGAACCCGACGTGGGGGCGCGGGAGCGGGGCGACAGGCCACAGCGGCCCCGCGCCTATACACCCGGCCTCCACTCCCCCGCAGGGAAATGGCCGAGACGCCGTAGACGTCTTGACTGCCCCCGGACAGCTGCGCGACATTGAAGCCCGGCATCCGGCGCTTCAGGGGGCAAAGTCGCCAATGCAGACGATAGGTGTCAACTCATCTTCAGCAGGCCCATCCACACCGGACGGTGCGGACGGGTCGCGGCAGGATCCGGGGAGGGACCTGCTGCCACTGCTCGCCGGAGCCGCCACCACGATCGCGGGCGTCGGCGCCGTCCTGGCGCTGGTCGACGTGGACTCCCCGCTGCGCGCTCCGTTCACGCTCTTCTTCCTGCTGGCCGCGCCCGCCGCCGCCGTCGCGGCCGCACTGCGCGGCCTGGAACCGTTCGGCCGCCTCGTGGCGTCCGTGTCGGCAGCGGTGGCCGTCAATCTCCTGGTCGCCCAGGGCATGCTCGCCGTGCACCGGTGGTCGGTCCCGGGCGGGATCGCGGCCGTGGCCGCGCTCAGTTCCCTCATTCTCCTGCTGGTCCTGGTACGGCGGCTGCGCGGCCGTACGGTGAGAAGACGGGCTTCCTGACGTGGACATCGGCGTGTACCGCCCCGGCGAACTGACCTCCGCCGACCGGTCGGCATGGACGGCCTTCCAGTCGAAGGCGCACCTGCACGACATGCCCGGACTCGCGAACCCGTTCCTGTCACCGGAGTTCACCCTCGCCGTGGGCCGCTGCCGCCGCGGCGTGCGGATCGCGGTCGTCCGGGAGGACGGCGAACCCGCGGCGTTCTTCCCGTTCCAGACGACCGCCGCCGGCGTCGGCAGAGCCGTGGGGCTCGGCGTCTCGGACTGCCAGGGCCTGGTCCACCGGCCCGGCTTCACCTGGGACGCACGCGAGCTGCTGCGGGCCTGCGGGCTCGCCGTGTGGGAGTTCGACCACCTGGCTGCGGACCAGCCGCCGTTCGAGGCGGCGGCCTCCGGCACCTTCCCGTCCCCGGTCATCGACATCGACCGGGGCTACGAGACCTACCTGGGTGAACTGCGCGCCAGGGCACCGAAGTTCACCAGGAGCACGCTCGCCAAGGAACGCCGGCTGGGCCGCGACCACGCGGACGTACGGTACGTGCACGACGAGCGCGACCCCGAGGTGCTGCACACGCTGATGCGGTGGAAGTCGGCGCAGTACCGCAGGACCGGGCGCAGCGACCGGTTCGCACAGGACTGGATCTCACGGCTGACGCATCAGCTCTTCCACAGCCGTTCCGAGTCGTTCGCCGGAGTCCTGTCGGTGCTCTACGCGGGCGGCAGACCGATCGCCGCGCACTTCGGACTCCGTTCCGAGCGGGTGCTGGCGTGCTGGTTCCCCGCGTACGACCCGGCGTTCTCCAAGTACTCCCCGGGCCTGGTCCTGCATCTGCGGATGGCCGAGGCGGCAGCCGCCGACGGCATCGCCTATCTGGATCTGGGCCGGGGGCAGAAGGAATACAAGGACTCCCTGAAGACACGGGAACTCACCGTGTCCGAGGGGTGGGTCACGCGCCGTCATCCCGTGGCGCTCGGACACCGGGCGCGACGCGCCCCCGTCCGGGCGCTGCGGAACACGGTGCTGTCCCGGCCGGAGCTGTTCGAGCCGGCCGACAAGATACTCAAACGGATGGGGAAAACCCGTTCGAGAGGAGAGGTAACGGTCAAATCAACAACAAGGTGATGTCCGGTCAGAAGTCTTGCCATGGCATCACAAGCATCAATATCGTCTTGGATATACCTGCATCAGCCCATCAGTGCACATGCGATCCAGGGGAGGGCTCAGGATCGCGCGAGGGGCCGGTGCGGGGCGCGGTAGGGGGGTGCCGTGCTCGGCGCGCAAGTGTGCCGAGTCGTGCCGCGCGACCGACCTGGAGAGTCGGCTAGTTCTGCCAGCTCACACGGCATGCACGGAGGTCCATCTCGGCATGCCGTAAGTGAGAAACCCCCCTTTCGAACCGGACAAAGAACCGGACCGCCCGGGGGTGGGCGGTCCACCGGACGAGAGGGACCAGACTCATGACTTCTTTTCTGCGCCCGGCGGTCTCGGGCCAAGATCCGCTGTCAGCCCACAGGTACCGGCCCATTTCCACTCACCTGGCCATCGCGCCGCCGGTGAGTGTCGTGATCCCCGCCATGAACGAGGCGGAGAATCTCCCGTACGTCTTCAAGACACTTCCGCAGTGGATTCACGAAGTGGTTCTCGTCGACGGCAATTCCACCGACGACACCGTGCAGGTGGCCCGCGAACTGTGGCCCGACGTCAAAGTCGTCACCCAGCTCGGCAAAGGCAAGGGCGACGCCCTGATCACCGGTTTCGCGGCGTGCACCGGCGACATCATCGTGATGGTCGACGCGGACGGTTCGGCCGACGGGCACGAGATCGTCAGTTACGTCTCCGCGCTGGTCTCCGGCGCGGACTTCGCCAAGGGCTCGCGGTTCGCCAACGGCGGCGGCACGGACGACATGACACCGGTCCGCAAACTCGGCAACTGGGCGCTGTGCACAGCCGTCAACCGCAAGTTCGGAGCGCGCTACACCGATCTCTGCTATGGATACAACGCGTTCTGGCGGCACTGCCTGGACAAGATCGACCTCGACTGCACGGGCTTCGAGGTGGAGACGCTGATGAACATCAGGGTGGTCAAGGCGGGCCTGAGGGTCCAGGAGATACCGAGCCACGAGTATCTGCGGATCCACGGCGCGAGCAATCTGCGCGCCGTACGGGACGGGCTGCGGGTGCTCAAGGTGATCCTCAAGGAGCGCTCCAACCGGCGGTCGCTGCGCCGCCGTCCGCGCGCCGTGGCGCTCGGCTCCGGTTCCGGAGACATGCCGTGAGCACGCCTGACATCTCCGTCGTCATCTGTGTCTACACCGAGGACCGCTGGGAGGACATCCTCGCGGCGGTCGCCTCGGTGCGGGCGCAGTCCCGGCCTGCCCGGGAGACCCTCCTGGTCGTGGACCACAACCAGGCGCTCCTGGACCGGCTGTCGAAGGAGTACAAGGAGACAGGGGAGGTGCGGGTGCTCGCCAACGCGGGACCCCGCGGCCTGTCCGCGGGCCGCAACACGGGCATCGCGGCCTCCCGCGGAGACGTCATCGCCTTCCTCGACGACGACGCGGTCGCCGAGCGCGACTGGCTCCTGCACTTCGCCGAGGGATACGAGGATCCGCTGGTGATGGCCGTCGGCGGCCGGACGGTGCCCATCTGGGCGTCGGGCCGCCGGCCGGCCTGGTTCCCGGCCGAGTTCGACTGGGTGGTGGGCTGCACGTACAGGGGCCTGCCTCCCGGCCGGGTCCGGGTGCGCAACGTGCTCGGCGGCAACGCCTCGTTCCGCCGTACGGCCTTCGACGCGGCGGGCGGCTTCGCGACCGGCATCGGACGCGACGGCGACAAGCGCCCGCTGGGCTGCGAGGAGACGGAGCTGTGCATCCGCCTCACCCGCGCCAGGCCGGACGCGGTGCTGCTGATCGACGACCGCGCGGTGATCCACCACCGGGTGCCGGAGGTGCGCGAGCACTTCGCGTACTTCCGCACCCGCACGTACGCCGAGGGTCTGTCGAAGGCCCTGGTCGCGCGCAGTGTCGGCGCGGACAAGGGGCTCCAGTCGGAGCGCCGCTACGCCACCCGGGTGCTGCCCGCCGGGGTCGCGCGCGGACTGCGCGACGCGGTGCTCGCCCGCCCCGGCGGCGCGGGCCGGGCCGCCGCCATCGTCGCCGGAGTGGTGACGGCGGCGGGAGGGTACGTTCTCGGGAGCGTCCGGGCACGCAGGGGCGGGACGGAGTTCGCAGTCGTCCCGGTCGCACGGAGCGAGGGGGCCGAGGGATGAGCGGACCACGCGAGCCACGCGTGCCGATCCTCATGTACCACGCGGTGGCCAAGGCTCCGAACGACGCCACCCGCGCCCTGTCCGTGACGCCCGAGGCGTTCTCCGAGCAGATGGCGCTGCTGAGCGGTTCGGGCTTCAGCCCCATCGGCACCGCGGACCTGGCCCGTGGGTGGCGTACGTCCGGTCCGCTGCCGGAGCGGCCCGTGCTGGTGACCTTCGACGACGGTTACGAAGGCGTGCACCGGCATGCCCTGCCCGTGCTGGCCGAGCACGGTTTCGCGGCCACGCTGTTCGTGTCGACGGGCTGGCTGCGCGGGGAGCACGACACCGGGGGCGGTCTCGACGAGATGCTCGGCTGGGACCAGGTGCGCGAACTCGCCACCCACGGGGTCGAGATCGGCGGCCACAGCCATACGCATCCCCAGCTGGACCAGCTCTCCGACGACGCGCTCCGGTTCGAGCTGCTGCGGTGCCGGGAGATCATCACCGCCGAACTGGGCGTGCGTCCCGCGTCGTTCGCGTATCCGTACGGCTACTCCAGCCGGCGGGTGCGCGGGATCGTGCGCGAGGCGGGCTTCGCCCAGGCGCTCGCCGTGGGCAACGTCCTCGCACGCCGCCGCCAGGGACCGTACGCGCTGCGTCGGGTCACCGTGCGCCGCGGCACCGGGATCGAGGAGTTCGAGGGGCTCGTCGAGGGCCGCTCGATCGCCCGTACCTTCGCCAGGGACCGTGCCCTCACCAAGGGGTACGCCATGGTCCGCAGAGCACGACAGGTTCGCCGGAAGGCCATCCGCTCCCGTGTCTGACACGACCACGGCCAAGGCCGACACTCCCCCGCCCGGGCCGGCCGAGCAGTCCGGGCGCCGCCTCCGCCTGCCCCGGCTGGGCCCGTCGTCCGGAGGCAGCCAGCTGTTCCGGAACGCCTACGCCCTGATGCTCAACACCGGTATCTCCGCCGTGCTCGGGCTCGGCTACTGGCTGGCCGCCGCCCGCTACTACTCCGAGTCGGCGGTCGGCCAGGGTTCCGCCGCGATCGCCGCGATGAAGCTCCTCGCGGGGCTCACCGCGGTCACGCTGACGGGCGCCCTGGCCCGCTTCATCCCGGTGGCCGGCCGTGGCACCGGACGCCTCATCTTCCGTACCTATGCGGGCAGTTCGCTGATCGTGGCGGTGGCAGCGGGCGTCTTCCTGCTCACCCTGGGCTTCTGGGGATCCTCGTACCGCTTCCTGCACGACCCGCTCATCGGTCTCTGTTTCGTCCTGTCCGTCGTCGCCTGGTCGGTACTGACCCTCCAGGACGGGGTGCTGACCGGACTGCGGAGCGCTCTGTGGGTGCCCGTCGGCAACACGGTGTTCTCGGCGGTGAAGCTGGCGCTGCTGGTGGCGTTCGCCACGGCGATCCCGACCATGGGCGTCTTCGTGTCATGGATCGCGGCCATCGCGGTGTCCGTGCTGCCGCTGGGCTGGCTGGTGTTCCGGCGCCTGGTGCCCCGGCACGTGGGAGCGACGGCGGACGACGCCGAGCCGCCCAGCACACGGGAGATCGGGCGGTTCCTGGCGGGCGACTACACCGGTTCGCTGTTCTCGCTCGCGGTCGTCTACCTGGTCCCGGTGCTCGTCGCCTCACAGGTCAGCTCCGCCGACAACGCGTACTTCTACATCACCACCACCATCGGCGGCACGGTCAACCTGCTGGCCATCAACATGGGCGCCTCCCTGACCGTCGAGGGCTCGCACGACCCGGCGCGGCTGGCGGCGAACACCCGGGCGGCGCTGCGGCGGATGGCGCGGATCATGCTGCCGGTGGCCGGGGTGCTGTTCTTCGGAGCGCCGTGGATCCTCGGTGTGTTCGGCCAGGGGTACGCGGACGCGGCGACGCCGCTGCTGCGCTGGTTCGCGGTCGGCGCAGTGCTGCGGGTCGTCATGGAGACGTACTTCGCGGTGCTGCGGGCCCAGAGCCGCACCGCGGGACTCGCCTGGCTGCAGGGGCTGCTGTGCGCGCTGGTGCTCGGCCTCACCCTGATCCTGCTGCCCCGCATGGGACTGACCGGCGCGGGCGTCGCGGAGATCTCCAGCCTCGCGGTGATCGTCCTGCTCGCCGCTCCCCGGCTGTACCGGATCGTCAGGGCCGCGCCGCCCGATGACCTTCCCCGGAACGCGGCGCCCGACGGGGACCTGGCCGACCTCGGTGCCCGCGACGTGCCCGCGGCGCAGCGGGACGAGCCGAGGAAGGGCCGCGGGCCCGCCTGGGCGCAGCGGCTCGACACGGACACGCTGGCGCTCGGCGTGCAGCTCGACTTCGACCACCTGGAACGACGGCCCGACGTGCGGCCGGGTCCGGGGACACCCTCGGCCGGTACGCCCGCGGCCGACCGGCCCGCCCGCGCCCCGGGGCCCCGGCCGGACCACCGGCCCACGTGGGCGCTCAGGGCACCGCTCGGCCTGCCCTCCTCGCGGGTGGAGGTGGGCCTGCCCGTGGAGAAGCGGGAACCGGGCTCGGAGACCTCGGTGAGCCCGTCCGAGATCGAGGTGGACGCCCCGTTCGAGTCACCGATGGGCGGGCGCTTCGAGGAGGGGGACGACGTCGAGCACCCGGAGGGCGTACGCGGAGCCGGTCCGGGCGGCCCGTCCGGCACGGGCGACTCCTCGGCGGCCGTACGGGAGGCGGACGGCCCCGTACCGCCGGAGCCGCCG
This sequence comes from Streptomyces sp. NPDC002701, assembly GCF_042889045.1. NCBI lineage: Bacteria > Bacillati > Actinomycetota > Actinomycetes > Kitasatosporales > Streptomycetaceae > Streptomyces > Streptomyces sp. NPDC002701. The sequence goes on along the minus strand of NZ_JBIAQL010000012.1, from coordinate 86,182 downwards.
GCGTCCGGGTGGCGGCGGCTGCGGCCGACCCGGCTCGGCGTGCTGCTCGGCTCGCTGCTGACGGCCGCGCTCGTCCTGTACTGGGTGCCGGTGTCCGGGCTCGGGGAACGCGATCTCGACCGGATGGACGGACTCGGCCTGGTCTCCGTCCTGCCGACGCCGACCCTGGTCGGGGCCGGTCTGCTGGTCACGGTGTTCGCCTCGCTGCTCTGGCTGGGCCGCGAGCACAAGGCCCTGCTCATGGTCACGCTGCTGGCCACGGTGGTGTCGCTGCACGCGCTGCCCGCCGTGATCGAGACGGAACCGCGGTTCGCGACGGCCTGGCAGCACCTCGGGTTCATCGACTACATCGACCGCACCGGCTCGGCCGTGCCCGACCTCGACGCGCGCTGGAGCTGGCCGGGCTTCTTCGCGGCGGCCGCGTTCTTCGCCGAAGCCTGTGGGGTCGACGACCTCACGGAGGTCATCCGCTGGTGGCCGACGGCCATGCAGCTCCTGTACCTGGCACCGCTGTTCCTGCTGGTGCGCCACATGCGGGCGAGCTGGCGCGCCCGGTGGACCGGCATCTGGATCTTCGTGCTCAGCGGCTGGGTCGGTCAGGACTACTTCTCCCCGCAGGGCTTCACCTACCTTCTCTACCTCGTCTTCGTGGCGATCCTGCTGGTGTGGTTCCGGGCGCCGCGGGTGCTGTGGACGAAGGCGCGACCCGGCGAGCTGGAGGTCGAGCCGACCGACCGGCGCCAACGGGCCGTCCTGCTCATGGTGCTGATCGGCCTGTTCGTCGCGACCGTGCCGGCACACCAGCTGACGCCGTTCGTGATGCTGGGTGTCCTCACGGTCCTCGTCCTGGTCGGCCGCTCCGAACTGCGCGGCCTGCCCATCCTGTTCGCCGTCGTGGTCTGCGCCTGGATCGGCTTCCTCGCCGAGCCGTACTGGTCGGGGCACTTCGACGAACTGTTCGGCGGGGTCGGCGGGGTCGGCGGCAATGTGTCGTCGTCGGTCTCCGGCCGTATCGGTGAGGGCAGTTCGTCCCACAAGCTCGTCCTCTACGCGCGTGTGGCACTGGCGGGCGGCGTGCTGGCGCTGGCCTGCTGGGGCTACTGGCGCCGGCGCGACCACAAGTACCGCGAGCGGTCCCTGCTCGTCCTCGCGTTCGTCCCGTTCCTCGGCTTCGGCATGCAGTCGTACGGCGGCGAGATGGCGCTGCGCGTCTTCATGTTCGCCCTGCCGGGCGCGGCCCTGCTCGCCGGCCTCGCGCTCTTCCCGCGGACCGGCGTCACCGCGAAGGAACGGGACCAGGACCGGGTGAGCCTCGCACCGCTGGCGGCCCTGATGGCGGGTCTCGTCCTGATGGGCGGCTTCCTGGTGGCCCGCTGGGGCAACGAGCCGTTCGAGCGGATCCGGCCGGGCGAGGTCGCCGCCATGGAGTACGTCTACGCCCATGACGAGCCGACCGCCAGGCTGCTGTGGCTGAGCGACGACACGGTGAACAACGTGACGCCCGCGATGCCGTGGGGGCGGCAGGACATGGAGAAGGTGGAGTACGTTCCCACGCTCGCGCCGGCCGACCCGGTGCTCGTGTCGAGCCTGGTCAAGTCGCTGAAGGACGCGGGCCCGAACTCGTACCTCATCGTCAACCGCAGCCAGGTGACCTACCTCCAGCTGGACATCGGCTACTCCAGGACCTGGGACCAGCGTCTCATCCGCAACCTCGATGCCCGCCAGGAGCTCCGCAAGGTCTTCGTCAACGACGACGCGACGATCTACACCCTGCGCGGCGAGCCCGGTGGCAGGCCGGCGAAGGCGGATCCGGGGCCGGTCGGCCCGCAGGTCACCTGGACCCCCTGGTCGGTGGTCGGAGCGCTGGCCGCGATCGCCCTGATCGTCCTGCTCACCGCGCGGGAAGTGGTCCGCGTGTCCACCCGCCCGAGCGTCCGCCAACTCCACTACCTACAGAGCACCTTCTGGTTCTCCCTCCCCCTACTGGCCGTACTACTCGCTTCCCTGACCCAAAGATTCCTGACGATGGCCTAGAACAAAAGACTGCGCAGTTCCCCGCGCCCCTTTGAAGGGGCGCGGGGAACTGCGCAGTCTTTTTTGGGGGCGCGGGGAACGGCGCAATCCTTTAGGGGCGCGGGGAACTGCGCGACAAGCCCCCACCGGCCGGCACCCGACCGCCCCGCCCCACCCCACTCCCACTCCTACCGACTGAGCCACGTCACCCCATACGCACCCAACACAACCCGCCGCCCATCAACCTCCACACGAACCCCCCGCCCCACCGTGTTCACCACCAGAACAACCCCGTCATCGGCAAGCACCCGCACATCCCCCCGCCCACCCCCCGCAACAGAAACCCCCTCATACGCGGTCCCAGGAGGGAACTCCGCCCCGAACCGCGTGAGCAGCCCGAGCATCGGCAACGGCTTCCCGCCCGACGCCCGGTCGGTCGGCGTCCACAGACACCCCGCGCACCCGGCACCGTTCTCGGTCTCCGGGTTCCAGTAGAACGCGGAGGTCGCCCCACCCCGAGCCATCGCGATCAACCCCGTGGCGTGCACGGCGACCCGGCGCGCCTCGGACCACCCGTCCCGCACGTCCTCAGCGTCCGCCGGCTCCACGTAGTACTCGGCCCACCACAGCGGCAGGTCACCGGTCCGCTCCCGCACCCACCGGCTCACCGCCGTGAACTTCTCGGTCGCCGTGAACTCGTCCGGCAGCAGATCGTCGTCCTTGGTGTAACTGGCCCCGTCGACGACGACGAAGTCCGCGCCCGTCCTGTTCTCGTTCCAGTAGTCGAAGGCGTCGAGGACCCGCTGGTCCATCGCGCCCCAACTCCCCTTCAGCGACGCGGAGGCGTCCTCGCGCTGACGCGGATCGAGGCTGTCCATCACCAGATAGGGCCCACCGACCTCGATGTCCTCGTCGACCTTCTTGAGCGCCTTGTAGACGAGGTTGTAGAGCTCGGTGTACCCCTCGTAGTCCCACCGGGCCTCGCTGTCGTTCCAGAAACCCTTGAACTCGTTCCACACGATGAAGTGGCGCACGTCCGGATAGCGTCTGGCGACGGTCGCGGCGAGTGCGGCGTAGTCCTTGTAGTGGGCGCGGTCCGGGGCCGTCTCCAGGGCCTCCTGGCTCCAGTCGGTCCTGTCGGAGCCGGGTGTGCCGCCCTTCATCCAGTCCGGCGCGCAGCACAGCGTGACGACCGGGGTGCCACCCGTCGCACGGACGAAGTCGATCCGGCGGTCCATGGCCTCGAAGTCGTACCGCCCCTTGACCGGCTCCGGATTGTCCGCCCCCCAGCCCATGATGTGCTGGATCTGCGGCGGGGGCCGCTCGGCGAGGCGCCGCTCCACGCGCTTCGTGGCGGCCGCGCTGCCTTCGTCGGCGCTGAACTGGGTGTGGGTGAAGCCCCAGCCCACTTCCGGTCCGGTCTTCGCCGGGACGGACGGTGTGCCGTGCGCCTTGCCGCCGTCGCGGGTCGTGCCCGCCACGCTTCCGGTGTCCCCGGGCAGCGTGTGCAGCAGCGTGAGCACCAGGGCGAGAGCGGTCACGCCCACGCCGAGCAGAGCGGTGAGGCGCCACCGCCGAGCTGCCGAATTCCACCCATGACGTCCCATCATGGGCAACAGTAACCGCGCGTGTCGGCGGTGGAACAGGTTCCGTACTCCACAGCCCTGTAACAGGACGGAGGGGGTACACCGGGAAGTCCGGACAGAGCCGACACCGGGGCCCGTCCGGGGACGCAACACGGAAACCGGATGCACGGGGCGTCCGGGTGACAGATCATGGCGGCATGTCTGCCAACCTCCACGACGCTCTGCCGATCCGGCTCAACGTCGACGACAGCGACTCACCGTCGGACGTCGTCGACGCGCTGTTCCTCGGCCGCTTCGCGACGGGCGAGCAGCCGCACTCCCACGCGGCGAACATCGACCGCGTACGGTCCGGGGTCTCGCTCCTCCCGCCGGGCGCCCGCGTGGTGCGGTCCACCCGCGACGACGACCGCAGCGCGACGCTCGCGGAGGGCGACGGCTGGACCCTGCTCGTGTCCCGCTGGAACCGCGGCGCCGACGTGACGGTCACCGCGACCAGCGCGGAGCTCGCCGAGAAGGTCCTCGGCGAGGCGACGGACGGGGCGGCCGACGAGCCCGAACCCCAGCCGGAGAACGTGACCATGGGGTTCTGGTACGTGTCGCCGCGGCGCGGCCCGCACCGCACGACCCGCCAGATCTCGGCGGGTACGTGGGAAGAGGTGCGCGGCAACTACACGGCGCCGGTGGCGGACGCGATGGACGGCCTGATGAAGACGACCCCGGAGGACATCGCGGGCCGTCTCCTGCTGCTGCACGGCCCGCCGGGCACGGGCAAGACGTCGGCGCTCCGGACGCTGGCGCGTTCGTGGCGTGACTGGTGCCAGGTGGACTGTGTGCTGGACCCGGAGCGGCTGTTCTCCGACGTGGGTTATCTGATGGACATCGCCATCGGCGAGGAGGACGGCACGGGGAAGGGGCGTTGGCGGCTGCTCCTCCTGGAGGACTGCGACGAGCTGATCCGCGGCGAGGCCAAGCACACGGCGGGGCAGGCGCTGTCGCGCCTGCTCAACCTCACGGACGGGCTGCTGGGCCAGGGCCGCAACGTCCTGGTGGGCGTCACGACCAACGAGGACCTGGAGCGCCTGCACCCGGCGGTGGTCCGCCCCGGCCGCTGCCTGGCCCGTATCGAGGTCGGCCCCCTCACCCGCCGGGAGTCCACCGCCTGGCTCGGCACGGACGAGGGCCTGGGCCGGGACGGAGCCACCCTGGCCGAGCTGTACGCCCTGCGCCGCGGCACGACCCCGACATCGGTCCCCTCCCAGAGAGAGGGCCCGGACGCGGGCCTGTACCTGTAGCCACACGGCCCCTCCCGCAGCCGGCAGGGGCACGGCCCCGCACCCGACGCCGTGCTCTTGCCCCCACGCGCGGCGGGCAGGGGCTGTGCCCCTTCCTCGGCGGGCAGGGGCCACGGCCCGTTTCTCCCGCTGAGACGGCGAGCAACCACCGCGGCGCACCCCGGCGGTGCCGATTTCCCACCCCGCCCGTCTCCATCCCTGCCATCCGCCCCCGGACCGCGGCGCACGACCGGCAGGTCCGGTATCGAACCGGTCCGGTGTCGAACCCGGCCGGCGTCGGACCCGCCCGGTGCCGGTCCGGACCGGCAGGTGGGCCGGTGTCGGACCCGGCCGGCCGGCAGTCGAGCGGGGCCCGCCCAGCCGGCCGGCAGGCCAGATCTCAGCCGGAGTCTCCATAAGCCGCGCGCAGCGCGTCCCGTACCGCGTCGAGCGCGGCCTCCTCCGACAATCCCAGCCGCCGCACCCGGTCGGCATACGCCTGCGCCTCCGACGCGGCCGCCCGGTCCGCCGCCGAGCCCGCGGCGGCGACGACCGTTCCGTTGCGCCCCCGCGTCTCGATGACCCCGTCCGACTCAAGGGCCCGGTACGCCTTGGCGACCGTGTTCGCGGCGAGGCCGAGCTCCTCGGCCAGCCCCCGCACGGTGGGCAGCCGGTACCCCACCGGCAGCGCCCCGGCCCTGGCCTGCTCGGAAATCTGGGCGCGCACCTGCTCGTAGGGCGCGACCCCGGTCCCGTCATCGATGTCGATCTTCAACGTCACCCGGTGATTGTCCCGCACCCGCGGGAAAATGAGAGGCGTCCCGCCCCACCTCGCGCGTAGCGTGCGATGCCATGACCGTGATCGTCCGCGACTTCCGCGCCGAGGACGCCGGTGGCTTCGCCCACATCCGGCGGCTGGCGCTCCCCTTCATGCTCGCCACGCCGGAGTCCGTCCTGCACGACGTCGCGCACGCCCACCGCGACGCGCATCACCGGCTGCTGGTGGCCGAGGAGGACGGTGAGCTCGTCGGCACGGCCCAGACGGGCATCGTGTACGACAGCCCGCAGCCCGGCCAGGGCTGTCTGAACGTGTACGTGCACCCGGAGCGCCGGGGCCGCGGCGCCGGCGCCCTGCTCGTACGGACCGCCGAGGAACGCCTCGCCGAGGTGTCCGCGACGAAGCTCTTCGCCTGGGTCCTCGACGAGCCCGCCAACCGTGCCTTCGCCGAGCGCCGCGGCTACCGCCCGAGCCGTTCCGCGCACTTCCTCCGCCTGGACCTGGCGAACAGCCCGCTGCCGCCGCGCCGGGAACCGCCCGCGGACGTCGAACTGCGTACGGGCGCGGACTTCACGGACGACCCGCGCCCCCTCTTCGCCCTGGACGCGGAGACACTCCAGGACGAACCGGGCGACATCACGCACGAGTTCACCGACTACGAGGCATGGCTGAAGGAGACCTGGCACCACCCGCTCCTCAGCCATGAGCTGACCTCCGTCGCGGTCGTCGACGGCCGGCCCGCCGCCTTCAGCGCGGCCCGTACCGACGGCGGCATCCGGTACGGCACGGTGATGACCGGCACCGCCCGCGCCCACCGCGGCCGGGGTCTCGCCAAGCTGGCCAAGAGCGACTCCCTGCACCGCGCCCGCGCCGCCGGTCTCACGGAGGCGTTCACGGGCAACGACTCCGGCAACGAACCGATGCTGGCGATCAACAAGTGGTTCGGCTACGAGATCTGCGCGACGGAGGTGCAGTATGTCCGCGAGCTCGGCTGACCCCGGGAGCCGCCGCGACGCCCCGCGGGTCCTGGACGTCGTCCTGGTCAAGGCGGGCCGCACGAAGATCCGCTACCGGGCGGAACTGCTGCACGACGACGGCACGCGTGTCACGGTCCGGGCGGCCTGGGCGGGGGCCGGCGTCCGCGACTTCGGCTTCGTGCGGTTCGAGCCGGGTGACGTGTTCACCGAGTACTACTGGCGCGACCGCTGGTACTCGGTGAAGGAGGTCCGGGACGGCGAGGGCGTACTGAAGGGCTGGTACTGCGACATCGCCCGCCCGGCCGTCGTGACCGCGGGCGAGGTGGTCTGTGAGGACCTCGACCTGGACCTGTGGCGCTCCGCCGACGGCAGGACCGTACTGCGCCTGGACGAGGACGAGTTCGCGGAGAGCGGCCTGGAGAACACCGACCCGCCGGCCGCGTCGGCGGCCCGGGCCGCCCTGGACGAACTGGAACGCGCCGCCCTGGAGGACGGCTTCGAGGCACTGCTGATCCCACCCGCCGACGCGACCCACTGAGCCGAGCGGCTGCCCCCATTTGCCCGGACGGCTGCCCGCGCGACCGGCCCGGCCGGCTCAGGGCGCGGCGATCACCGCGATCGCCGCGTAGCGCTCGTCCGCCACCTCCCGGCCCCACAGCACGGGGTCGTCCGACAGCCGTTCCACTCGTACGTCCGCCGCGAGGGGCGCGAGCAGACCGGTCAGCCGGTCGGCGGGTATCCCGACCGGGCTCGTCGTCCCCCAGACGCCCTCGATGAGGACGAGCCGTCCTCCGGGGCGCAGCAACCCGCGCCAGTGCCGCAGGACGCGGCCGGGATCGGACAGTGTCCACAGCACATGGCGGACGAGGACGACGTCGAACCGCTGCTCCCCGACGGGTGGCGCGGCGGCGTCACCGACCAGGAACGCGGCGTCGCGGCCGGCCAGCTTGGCGCGGGCCAGCTCCACCATGCGGGGCGAGAGGTCGACACCCGTGACGCGGTGCCGCGCCTCGGAGGCGAGGAGTGCCAGGCTGCCCGTGCCGCAGCCCAGATCGAGCACGTCGACGGGGCCGCGGGGCAGCCAGCCGCGCAGTCTGGCCGCCCACGCCTCGCGCACGGCGGGGTCCCGCAGACCGTGGTCCGGTTCGTCGTCGAAGGTGGCGGACTCGGCGTCCCAGTCGACGACGGACCGGTCTTCACCAGCGCTGTCACTCGTCATGTGCCCAGAGTGACACCCGGCACTGACAGTGGGCCCGCGCCCGGTCCCGGGCTCCGCCGTTCGTCCGGCCGACAGGCTGTCCGGCATACGGCACCACAGGTGAAACGTGACAGCCGCCACTGACAGGCGTCCACCGATGAGTCACCCTCCCGGGAACGGTCCACCTCCGTGAGAACGCGGAACCCGGTGGCCGCGAGGAGGCCCTTATGCGCCGCACAACCGTGCAGAAGCCCCTGAGGAAGTCGGACTCCCGCCGTGTGCGGGAGGAGGCCGACCAGCGTCCGGCCGAGCGCCCGGAGATCCGCAAGGACATCCGTCGCACCTGGTGGCCTGACGGGTGAGTGTCCGCCGCGGCGGCGGCTACCTGAGCGCAGTCTCAGTACTCCCTTAACGGCGCCATAAGGATCGCCTCCACCCGCTCCCAGCAGGGGATTTCGCGGTTTCGAGGGGCTAGCTTGCTGATCGCCCCCCAGGCATCACAGGCCCCCCGGATCCTTCGATCCGCCGTCCGAGGAGTTCCCCCATGCCCGCTCGCCACCAGGCCGCCCGCATCGCCACCGTCGCCGTGGCCGGCGTCGCCCCGCTCGCCCTGACGGCTCTCGCCGCAGCCCCGGCCGCCGCGCACGGCTCGATGACGGACCCGGTGAGCCGGGTCGCGGGATGCTTCGCGGAGGGCCCGGAGAACCCGAGGTCCGCCGCCTGCAAGGCGGCGGTCGCGGCCAGTGGCACGCAGGCCCTCTACGACTGGAACGGCGTCAACATCGCCAACGCGGCCGGCAAGTCGAAGGAGATCATCCCCGACGGGAAGCTGTGCAGCGCCGGCAACGACAAGTACAGGGGTCTCGACCTCGCCCGCGCCGACTGGCCGGCCAGCCGGCTGACCTCGGGCAACCGCACCTTCCGCTACAAGGGGACCGCCCCGCACAAGGGCTCGTTCGAGCTGTACGTCACCAAGGACGGGTACGACCCGACGAAGCCGCTGAAGTGGTCGGACCTGGAGTCGAAGCCGTTCGCCAAGGTCACCGACCCGCGGCTGGAGAACGGCGACTACGTCTTCAGCGGGGTCGTCCCGGTCAAGTCGGGCCGTCATCTCATCTACTCGATCTGGCAGCGCTCGGATTCCCCCGAGGCTTTCTACACCTGCTCGGACGTCGTCTTCGGCGAGGGCGGCCAGGGTGCGGAAGCCTCCGCCGCGCCGACCGCTTCGGCCCCGTCCGACGAGGTGATCGCGGACGGCACCGACAAGTCGTCCGTGGAGCACGGCGGCCACGGCGACGACGACCCGAAGACCCAGGCCACGGTCACCGCGGCCGCCGCCGCGGACACCACCTCCGACACGGACTCCGGCACCGATGCGAACTCCGGCACCGTTTCCGGGGCCGGAGCCGAGGAGACGGCGGGGTCCGGCGAAGCCGCGGACGGCTCCGCGAACGATGCCGAACCCGCCGGCGGCGCGCAGAACCTCGCCGAGACCGGCGGGGCCGGCTCGACCCCGTACATCGCGGTCGGCGGAGCGGCCGCGCTGGCGGTCGGTGCCGCCGCGTTGTTCGCCTCGGTCCGCCGCCGGGCCACCGGCAGCCGCTAGCCGCTCCGCGGGGGGCGCCGTAAAGGGTGCTGAGGGAGGGGATCTGCGGGTCCGGCGGTGGCTGGTCGCGCCGTTCTCCGCGCCCCTTCAGGGGGCGCCCCCTGAAGGGGCGCTCCCGCACGGCGTCAGCCGATCGCCGACAGGCAGGTGGTGGGGGTGGCGTGGGCCGGGTCCAGGGCGTTCGCCACCTCGTGGAAGGCGATCCGGTCGACGAGTCCGATCGCCGCGTGCTCGGAGAGGTCGAGCGCGCACAGGTCCTGGATCAGGACGTTGCGTACGTCCGGACCGTCGAGGTACTGCGACCTGTATGGCGTGACGACCCTGTCGTACCGGGTGGCGATGACGGTGTAGCGGACACCTGGCACGGTGTCGCCGCCCGCGTTGAGCCTGGTGAGGAAGGCGGAGCCGGCCACCTGGTCGGCGAGGGCCGGGGTGGCCGTGGAGAGCAGGTCGGCCGCACCGGGGAAGTACGGGAGCAGGTTGGCCAGCCCGTTCAGGGTGGTGCCGTGGTTGCTGGGCGCGATACCGACGAGGGCGTTCACCTTGGCGGCCCCACCGAGGAACTTCAGGTAGTGGCGGGGCATCAGGCCGCCCTGAGAGTGGCCGACGAGGTCCGCCTCGGCCGCTCCGGTCGCGGCGAGCACCTTGTCGACGAAGGTCTTCAGCTGTTCGGCCGACCTGTCGATGGGGCCGAGGCCGTGGAAGAGCGGTACGCCGGGAAGTTGCCCGTAGTCGAGGGCGTAGACGCAGTAGTCGCGGTTCACCAGGTAGGGCGCGAGGCCCAGCCAGTTGTCGACGGAGTTGGCGAAGGTGCCGTGGACGAGGACGACGGGGCGCGGGTGGGCGGCGGACGGTTTGCAGGAGTAGTCGTTCCAGCCCCTACTGGTCGCGGCTCCGGCCCGGTCGGTCGCCGAGGGGTCGGCGGTGGCGGTGGCGGCGGGGACGATCGTGACCGCGAGGGCGAGCAGCAGCGCGGACACGGGTCTGAGCAGGTGTTTCCAGGGCAGCATCGGGTGATCTCCTTGCGGCTCAAGGGAGTGACGAGGCGTACGCCCTGTGATCCGGATCACGAGGATGCTGTTCTTGCTTCAAGTTACGAGTGAGTAGTAAAAGTGTGAAGTTGTGTGTCAGTAAAAACTTCCCGTGCTGGCTGGGAGCACTGACACGTGACGTTGAACCGTCACCAGGCGGGCCTGATAGGACCGTAGGGCGCAATGCGCAGCAAACGGTCGCACAACGCACGAACTTCACCCTCACCGAGCAGTTCGATCCACGGCCGAACAGCCTCCATGGCCGCCTCCTCCGCCGCCCGCGTGCACTCCCGGCCCCGCGCGGTCAGCACGACCAGCCGGGCGCGCGCGTCGTCGGGGTGTGGCCGCCGCTCCGCGTATCCCTTACGGACGATCTCGTCGACGAGTTGACTCGCGGCCTGCTTGGTCACTCCCAGGTGGGCGGCGAGTTCGGTGACCGTCGCCCCGCCGGGCGCCATCCGGGCGAAGGCGAACCCGTGCGCGGGCCGCAGCCCTTCGAAGCCACGGGCGACGACTCCGTCATGGATGCGCTGCGTGAGCTCACCCGCGACGGCGAGCAGGGCGGCGGATAGGGCCATGGCCTCGGAGTTCTGCACGCATGCATTGAAACACCCTTGACGAACCGGTCAAGCTGATTGACTATATTCACGCAGATGGTCAAGCAGCTTGACCATCAGGTAACCAGTATCCAGCGTCAGCACAGGAGGCAGCCGTGCCCGTAGTCCGCTCGTCCGAAGGCGTCGTCCACGAGATCCATGGCGCCCGCTTCGTCTCGTACGCCAGTCCGCTCAGGGGAAGCAGGGAGCTGTGCGCCTGGCGGGGCGAGATCCCCGCGGGCACCAGGGCTCCCGCGCACACCGTCGACCGGGAGGAGATCTTCCATCTCCTCGCGGGGGAACTGCTGATGACACTCGACGACCGCACCGAACGGATCGCCCCCGGCGACACGGTGATCGTCACCCCCGGCACGACGCTCACCGTGGAGAACCCGACCGACGACACCGCGGTCTCCTGGGTCACCACCTCGATCGGCCTCCGGGCGAAGCTGGCGGACGGGACGACCCTCGCCCCGCCCTGGGCCAACTAGCCGCTCCCCCGGCCGGGCGTCACGCGGCGCACGTACCCGGCATCAGGGCGCGGGGGCCGAACCTCGCCCGTACCCGGTCCGCCACCTCCTCGACACGCCGCACCTTCTCGTCCACCGGATCGAACGTGAGCTGGTGGGAAGCCCGATCGGCGGGATCGAGCCCCTCGGCCCGCAGCGCCACCGCCCGGACCCGGGCCCGCTGCAGGCCGAGCGCCTCGTACATGCGGTACGCCGCACCGGTGAGCGCCGGCGAATGGGCGGTCGGCTCGGAGAGCGTGCGGCTGCGGGTCGTGGTGGCGGGGGTCCCGCCGCCCGCGCCCGTTCGGGAGGGCGGGAGGTCGGCGTACCGGACGGTCAGGGTGAGCGTGCGGCACACCTTCTCCAGGGCGCGCAGCCGCGAGCCCAGTTCCTCGGCCGCGGAGAGCAGCGCCCGCCGGTGCTGGTCGGGGTCCAACTCGTCGCGCGGGAACGGCCGTTCCGCGACCAGTGACCGGGAGACGGCGTTCGGCACGACCCGGCCGCGGTCGACGCCCTGTGCCATCTCGTGCAGTGCGCGGCCGGTCCGGGCGCCGGTGAGCCGTTGCAGCGTGGACAGCGGCGCGGCGGCCACCTCGCCGATGCTCTCCAGGCCGTACTCGCACAGGGTGCGGGCGGTGGCGGCGCCGACTCCGGGCAGTGCGCGCACCGGCCGCACCGCCAGGAACTCCGCGCGGGCACCGGGCTCTTCGGGGACCACCTTCGTCTCCCCGAGGGCGGCCTCCCGCAGGGCCAGCCGTGCGAACATCGGGCCGGGCCCGGCCCCGATCGCGCAGTCGGCGCCGTGCCAGGCGAGGGCCCGTACCCGGATCAGCGCGGCCAGTTCCACGACGTCCCGCCGGAAGTACCGCTCGGCGCCCCGCAGATCGGCCAGCGCCCCGTCGGGCGGCAGCGCCTCGACGACGGGGGTGAACTCCTCCACCGTGCCGAGGAGCCCGGGCAGGGCGGCCTCGCGCGTCGGCGGCAGCTGGAAACGTACGCAGAGGATGGTCATCCCGCACTCCCCGGGCTCTGGTGCCACAACTTCCGTCCGCCGGCGGGTCCTTCGCCGGCCGGGCGCAGATCCGCCCACGGATGCATTGCGAATCCCGTGGGCAACTGGATTCGCCGGCCGCCCGTCGCGTCCCCCGTGTCCCGGGGACCGGCCTCGCCCTCGGGCGCCTTCTGCGACTCGGACAGCTTCAGCGCCACTCCGTCCAGTCCTTCCGCGCGCCGCAGTTCCGCCAGGTCGGCGAGGTTCCAGACGGCCGTCCCGACCACGCTGAGGCTGCGCGGGCCGCGCCTGTGCACCACTCCGCGCACGAGCAGCAGCCAGGAGTGGAAGACGGTGTGCGCGCACGTGTCGTGGGAGTCGTCGAAGAAGGCGAGGTCGAGCAGGCCCGTACCGTCGTCCAGGGTGGTGAAGATGATCCGTCTGCCGGAGCGGATCGGCGGGGTCTGGGTGGCCGCCTTGGTGCCCGCGACCAGGACCGTCTCGCCGTGCCGGGCCGTCCGCAGCCGGCGTGCCGTGACGACGCCCAGTTCGTCGAGGAACGTCCGGTGGTCGTCCATCAGATTGCGGGAGGCGTCCATGGAGAGCACGCCCAGTTCGGCGCTGAGCCGCTCCGACGAGGAGAGGTCGGGCAGCCCGGCCGGCGCGGTCTCCTGTCCGCCGGAGAGCGGGAGCTGGGAGCCGCCGCCACCGCGCGCGCCCCGGTGCAGTTCGGTCAGGTGCAGTTGCAGGTCGCGGCGGTTGGCACCGAAGGCGTCCAGCGCGCCGACCTGCGCGAGGCGGCCGGCCAGCGGACGGCTCGGCCGGGCCCGTTCCCAGAAGTCGAGCAGCGAGGCGTACGGCTGGCCCTCCTCGATCCGCGCCGCCTCGGCCTCGCTGATCCCGTGCACGTCGGAGAGCGCGAGCCGGACGCCCCAGGACTCCTTGGACGCCCCCGATCCATCGGATTCAGACACCAGTTCGATACGGTGGGCGACCGCGGACCGGTTCACGTCCAGCGGCAGGATCGGCACCCCCCGCCGACGGGCGTCCGCGAGCAGCAGCCGCTTCGGGTACATCCCCGGGTCGTGGGTGAGCAGCCCCGCGTAGAAGGCGGCCGGGTGGTGCGCCTTCAGCCACGCCGACTGGTAGGTCGGCACCGCGAAGGCGACCGCGTGCGCCTTGCAGAAGCCGTACGACCCGAAGGCTTCGACGATCCCCCAGGTACGCGTGATCGTCTCCGCGTCGTATCCCCGCGCGGCCGCGTGCTGCGCGAACCAGCGGCTGATCCGTGCCTGCGACTCGGCGTCGGACAGCCCGCGCCGCACCCGGTCCGCCTCGTCGCGCCCGCAGCCGGTCATGATGTCGACGATGTCGATGATCTGCTCGTGGAAGACCACGATCCCGTACGTGCTCTTCAGCGCGTCCTCCAGGTCCGGGTGCGGGTAGCGGGCCGGCGCCCGGCCGTGCCGTGCCTCGATGAACGGGCGCACCATGTCGGCCGCCACCGGTCCGGGGCGGAAGAGGGAGATGTCGACGACCAGGTCGTGGAAGGTCGCGGGCTGGAGCCTGCCGACCAGGTCCCGCTGCCCCGGCGACTCGATCTGGAAGCAGCCCAGCGTCTCGGTCGACCGGATGAGCCGGTACGTCGCCGGGTCGCCCTCCCCGACGGCGTCCAGGTCGATCCGGTCCCCCGTCGTCCGTTCCACCTCGGCCACCGCGTGCGCCATCGAGGACTGCATCCGTACGCCCAGCACGTCGAGCTTGAGCAGCCCGAGGTCCTCGACGTCCTCCTTGTCGAACTGCGACATGGGCAGCCCTTCGCCACTGGTCGGCACGACCGGCGTACGGGAGAGGAGCGAGGCGTCGGAGAGGAGGACCCCGCACGGGTGCATGGCGACCCCGCGCGGCAGGGCGTCCAGCGCCTCCACCAGTTCCCACAGCCGTCCGTACCTGGCCCCTTTCCGGTGGAGTTCCCCCGCCAGGGCCTGGAGCTCGGGCAGTTCCGCCAGCGCCGCGCGGGCGTCGCGGGCGCGGATGTGCGGGAACGCCTTGGCGATCCGGTCGATGTCCGCCGGGTCCATGGAGAGCGCGGCGCCGACATCCCGTACGGCATGCCGTACGCGGTACGTCTCGGGCATCGCCACGGTCGCGACCCGCTCGGTGCCGAACCGGTCGATGATCGCGCGGTAGACCTCGATGCGGCGCGCGGACTCCACGTCGATGTCGATGTCGGGCAGGACCGGCCGGCGCTTGGACAGGAAGCGTTCCATCAGCAGCCCGTGTTCGAGGGGGTCGGCGTGCGCGATGCCGAGGAGGTGGTTGACGAGGGAGCCCGCCCCGGAGCCGCGGGCGGCCACCCGGATGCCCATTCCCTTGATGTCGTCCACGACCTGGGACACCGTGAGGAAGTAGGAGGCGAAGTGGTGGTGGGCGATGATGTCCAGCTCGCGGTGCATCCGCTCCCAGTACTCACGCGCCTGGGAGGAACGGTCGTATCCGAGCCGCAGCATGCCCGCCGTCGCCCGTGACGCCAGTACGCGCTGCGCGGTGCGGCGTCCGGCACCGACGAGGTGCGCCTCGGGGAAGTGCACGGCGCCGATCCCGAGGTCGTCCTCCGGGTCGACCCGGCACTCGGCGGCGGTGGCCCGGGTCTGTTCGAGCAGCCGGTGGGCGGTGTCGAGGCGGTAGCCGGCGGCCTCGACGACCCGTTCGGCGGCGACGAGCATGGCGTCCGCGTCCTTGAGCCATGCCTCGCCGCTGTCCAGCTCCTTGCGGGGGTCCACGGGGACCAGCCGGCGGGCGGCGTCCAGTACGTCGGCGACCGGGCCCATGCCGGGGTCGGCGTACCGGACGGCGTTGGCGAGCACCGGGCGCACCCCCTGCTCGGCGGCGAAGCCGACGGTACGGGCGGCCAGCCGCAGGGAGCCCGGCCCCGTGCCCTCACGTCCGTGCCAGACCGCTTCGAGGCGCAGGGCGTCGCCGTACACCTCCCGCCAGGGCGCGAGCAGTCGCGCGGCCCGGTCGGGGCGTCCGGCGGTGAGCGCTCGGCCGACGTCGGAGGCGGGACCGAGCAGGACGGTCAGCCCTTCGGCGTGGTTCTCCGCCCAGGGCAGCAGCGGCCGTCCTTCTCCCGCATGGGATGCAGTAACGATTCTGCACAGATCGGCCCAGCCCTTGGCGCCGTCCCGGGCGAGAAAGGTGACCCGGGGCATCGATTCGTCGACGAAGGCACCGCCCCGCACGGGAGTCCGGCGCCGCTCCCCCCGCCCGGGCTCCGCGAGCGGGGGCCCCGCGACCGCGAGGTCGACCCCGAACAGCGGGCGCACGTCCTGCGCGGCGCAGGCTTTCGCGAACCGGACCGCGCCCGAGACGGTGTCCCGGTCGGTGAGCGCCAGCGCGTCCATGCCCCGCACGGAGGCCCGCTCGGCCAGCCGCTCCGGGTGCGAGGCCCCGTACCGCGGGGAGAACCCGGAGGCGGTGTGCAGATGCGTGAAACCGGGCACACGCACCTCCACCACCAGGGGCCCGGGCCAGCCCTCGAACATCAGTTCCCAACTTCCTCTTCTCCACCATAGACCAATTTTCGAACGCGTGTGCGACGTCCATTCGGACCCGTCCCACCTGCGCAAACACCCCGCGAAGCGGACCGTGGGGGTATGACACGGACAGCGGCGGCCCCGTCCAGGTCCTTCCTCGACGAGGTGAAGGACGCGGTCACCCCGCGGGCCACGCTGCTGGTCCTCGGTGTGGTCGCCCTGCAGTTGCTCTTCATCGCCTCCTATGTGGGGGCGCTGCACCATCCGAAGCCGAAGGACGTGCCGTTCGGGGTGGTCGCACCGGGCGCCGCCGCGGATCGGACGGTGACCCGGCTGGAGCGGCTGCCGGGCGGCCCGCTGGATCCCCGCGCGCTCGCCGACGAGGCGACGGCCCGCGAGCAGATCGCGCACCGCGACCTCGACGGCGCCCTGCTGATCGCTCCGGACGGCACCACCGACACCCTGCTGGTCGCCTCCGGCGGCGGCGCGGCACTCTCCCGCGCGCTGCTCTCCCTCACCACCGAGCTGGAGAAGGACCAGGGGCGCACGGTACGGACCGTCGACGTGGCCCCGGCCGACGCGCAGGACGCCAACGGGCTCACGCCGTTCTACCTGGTCGTCGGCTGGTGCGTGGGCGGCTATCTGTGCGCGTCGGCGCTGGCGATCAGCGCGGGGGCGCGGCCGGCCGATCCGCGGCGCGCGGTGATCCGGCTCGCCACCATGGCCCTGGTCGCGGTCGTCGGCGGACTCGGTGGAGCGGTCGTCGTCGGCCCGGTCCTGGGGGCCCTGCCGGGGAGCGTGGCGGCCCTGTGGGGACTCGGCGCGCTCATCACCTTCGCGGTGGGCGCCGCCACCCTCGCGCTCCAGCGCGTCTTCGGCATCGTCGGCATCGGGGTGGCCGTCCTGCTGGTGGTGATCCTGGGCAACCCGAGCGCGGGCGGCGCACTCCCCCCACCGATGCTGCCCCCGTTCTGGCACGCGATCGGCCCGGCCCTCCCCCCGGGCGCGGGCACCTGGGCGGCCCGCTCGATCGCCTACTTCGAGGGCAACGACGTCACCGCTTCCCTCCTGGTCCTGACGGCCTGGGCGGCCGTGGGCACCGCGATCACCCTGGCAGTGGGTTCACGCCGGAGGGGTAATCCCCTACACCCCGGCCCACAGGGGCGCCCTTGAGGGGCGCGGGGAACTGCGCGCCCAGCCACAGCGGACCCGCACCCTCCGAACGACGCCAGAACCCCGCCCCCACCAGACCGGGGGAACGGGGCTCACGCGTACTCGGCAAGACGGCGAAGCCGTCAGCCGATCTGCGTACCGGTCGCGGACAGTGCCTCGGTCACCGGCTGGAAGAACGTCTCCCCACCGGAGGTGCAGTCGCCGCTGCCACCGGACGTGAGTCCCACCGCGCTGCTCCCCGAGAACAGCGACCCGCCGCTGTCCCCCGGCTCCGCGCAGACATCGGTCTGGATGAGCCCGTTGACGATGTCACCGTTGCCGTAGTTCACGGTGGCGTCCAGCCCGGTCACCGACCCGTCGTGGACCTGGGTCGTGGACCCGCTCCGGGTGACCTGCATACCGACGGTGGCCTCCGCCGCGCCGGAGATCTGCTGCGCGGAACCGTTGTAGAGGTTCACCTCGCTCGGGTGCGCCACGTCCGCGGTGTACTTCACCAGGCCGTAGTCGTCGCCGGGGAAGCTGGAGGCCGCGTTCTGCCCGATCTCGGTGCCCGAGGAGTCGGACCAGGTGGTGATCCCCTCGGTGCAGTGCCCCGCGGTGAGGAAGAACGGCTCGCCGCCCTTGACCACGTTGAAGCCGAGCGAGCAGCGGCCGGTGCCCCCGGTGATGGCGTCACCGCCGGCGACGAAGGGCTTGAACTCCCCCTTCGTCCGCTTCAGTTCGGTCGTGCCGCCGAGCCCGTCGACGACCTCGGTCAGCTCGGCCAGCTCGGCACCCGTGACCGTACGGTCCGCGGTGACGACGACCTTGTTGGCCGCGGGGTCGAGCGCCCACGCGGTGCCGGGGATGGTCGCGTCCTGCTTCAGCGTCGTACGGGCGCTCTTCAGTTCGGCGAGGGAGTTCTCGACGACTCTGGCCTCGGCGCCGGCCGACTCGACGGTCTCGGCCGCGGCCTCGTCGAGGACGTTCACGACGAGGCTCTTGGCCTGTGCGTCGTAGTACGTTCCGGCCGCGTCGGCGCCGAGATCCTTGCCGAGCGTCGAGGCGAGCTTTCCGGCCGCCGTGACCGAGAGGGTCTTCGGCTCGGGAGCGGGCGCGTTCTCACTCGCGTTCGCACTCTGCAAGGTGACTCCGCCGGCGACCAGGGCCGCGATGCCCGCGCCGGCCACGGCCGCCCGTCGTCCGGGTATGCGTCGATGCTTCAACTCGTGTCCTCCTGTGGGGGGGCGGACGCGACGGTTGTGGGGACCACCGCGACCGAAAGGTGCACGGCAATGACGGCGACTCACGAAAAAAGCCGCGTCCATGCCAACGGACGCCGACCACTATTCCGAGGCCGTACCGGAGCACACAAGGTCGACTTCAGGACGCGCGCGCCAGAACCGGCACGCGCCCCCGCACGGTTGACGCGCGTTGACAAGACCGCTGTCACACCACGTCGATCCCCATTGCAAATACTACGGGCGAGTAACTAATGACCTTCCGTGAGGTCTAGTCCTGGCTGGATTTCGACCCTCCGAAGTCCGGATCCAGCGGTGCCTCCACGGGCGGGAGTTGCTCCTGCGTCGTTTTCTGCCACTCCGCCAGCAGCAGTTGCGCCTGCGCCGACAGGTCCGGGGGCAGGGCCGACGGCTGCGGAGTCCCGGCCGAGGGCGACTGCGGCTGTTGCGCCGCCTGCGTCGCCTGGGACCCTTGGGGCGCCTGCTGTTGTGACACCTGCGGTGTCGGTGGCTGCGGTGTCGGTGGCTGGGGTGTCGGTGGCTGCTGTGCCCGCTCCAGGAACCGCAACAGCTCGACCGGGAAGGGCAGGACGAGCGTGGAGTTCTTCTCGGCCGCGACCGCCACCACGGTCTGCAGCAGCCTCAGCTGGAGCGCCGCGGGCTGCTCCGACATCACTCCGGCGGCCTCCGCCAGCTTCTTCGACGCCTGCAGCTCGGCGTCCGCGTTGATGACCCGGGCCCGCCGCTCACGGTCGGCCTCCGCCTGCCGCGCCATGGACCGCTTCATCGTCTCCGGCAGCGACACGTCCTTGATCTCGACCCGGTCGATGGAGACACCCCACTCGACGGCGGGGCTGTCGATCATCAGCTCCAGGCCCTGGTTCAGTTTCTCCCGGTTGGAGAGCAGGTCGTCCAGCTCGCTCTTGCCGATGATCGAGCGCAGCGAGGTCTGCGCCATCTGCGAGACGGCGAACCGGTAGTCCTCGACCTGGATGACCGCGTCGGAGGCGGACACCACCTTGAAGTAGACGACGGCGTCCACCCTGACCGTGACGTTGTCCCGGGTGATCCCCTCCTGGGCGGGCACCGGCATCGTCACGATCTGCATGTTGACCTTCTGGAGCCGGTCCACGAAGGGCACGATCATGGTGAATCCCGGACCGCGCACCCCGGATCGCAGCTTTCCGAGCCGGAGGACCACTCCGCGCTCGTACTGTCTGATGACCCGGGCCGCGGTCATCGCGTACACCGCTCCGGCTGACGCGAGTGTCACTCCCGCCGCCACCAGTTCCTCGACCATGACGACCCCCCGGGGTCCGTGACGGGCGCAAAAGGTGTGTACTTCGACGGTAACTCCGGCGCGCGGGCGAAGGGGAGATGGAGGACCGAGGTGCCGAGCGGGATACGGATGCGGGACGGACGGCGGCTGGCGTTCGAGGAGTGGGGCGACCCGGACGGCACGCCGGTGGTCCTGCTGCACGGCACACCGGGCTGCCGGCTCGGGGCGGTGCCGCACGACCTGATCGGGGCCCGGCCCGGGGTGCGGTTCATCGCGTACGACCGACCGGGGTACGGGGACTCCGACCGCGGCCCCGGCCGCCGGGTGGCACAGGCCGCGCGGGACGTGGCCGCGCTGGCGGACGCACTCGGGCTCGGCCGGTTCGCGGTGCTCGGCAGGGCGGGCGGCGCCCCGCACGCGCTGGCCTGTGCGGCGCTGCTGCCGGCCCGGGTACGGCGGGTCGCCGCACTGGCGAGCACCGCGCCGCCCGTCGCCGAGGGGCTGAACTGGTTCGAGGGGATGGCGGCGTCCTGCGTCGAGGAGTTCACGCGGGCGCTGACGGACCCGCTGGACCACGCGGACCGGCTCGCCGCCCGGGCCGCCGCGATCCGGGCGGACCCGGCTCAGTTCTTCGCGTCGATCCGTGACGGGCTCACCGACTCCGACCGGCGGATCGTCTCCACGCCGGCCGTGAGCGACCTGCTGCTGCGTTCCTACCGTGCGGCGCTGCGCACCTCGGCGTACGGCTGGCTCGACGACCATCTCGCGCTGCTGAGCCACTGGGGGTTCGACCCGGCGGGCATCACCCGCCCCGTGCTGCTGTGGCACGGCGCCGAGGACACCTTCGCGCCGGTGGGCCACTTCGAGTGGCTGGCGCGGCACATTCCCCGCGCCCGCCCGGTCCTGGACCCGAAGGGCGGCCACTTCTCGGCGCTGGAGGCCCTCCCGGACGTACTGGACTGGCTGTGCGCGGCACCACGGACCGTCGGCTGAGCCGGAACCGCGGCCCCTGACGCCCCAGGGGCGCCGGCCCGCGGCTCCGGGCCGACCGGGGACGGGCCCCCGCACCGCGAACGGTGTGCGGGGGCCCGTCTGCTGCCGGCTGCGGTCAGGTGGTGCGGGTGTCGCTCCTTCGTACCGGTCAGAACACGCTGACGCCGTAGGCGCTCAGCGCCTCGGTGACCGGCTGGAAGAACGTGGTGCCGCCGGAGCTGCAGTTGCCGCTGCCGCCGGAGGTCAGACCGTAGGCGACACCGTTGCTGCCGTAGAGCGGACCGCCGGAGTCGCCGGGCTCGGCGCAGACCGTGGTCTGGATCATGCCGTAGACGACGTCGCCGCCACCGTAGTTGACGGTCGCGTTGAGGGCCGTGACCCGTCCGGTGCGCGTACCGGTGGTGGAGCCGGTGCGGATGACGTTGGTGCCCACGCTCGGGGTGGCCGCGCTGGTGATGTCCACGTTGCCCGCGGTGCCCGCCTTGGCGATCGTGGTGTTGCTGTAGCTCACCCGCCCGTAGTCGTTCGTCGGGAAGCTGCTGGCGGCGGTCGGGCCGAGG
The DNA here is from genome assembly GCF_042889045.1 of Streptomyces sp. NPDC002701. Classification (NCBI taxonomy): domain Bacteria; kingdom Bacillati; phylum Actinomycetota; class Actinomycetes; order Kitasatosporales; family Streptomycetaceae; genus Streptomyces; species Streptomyces sp. NPDC002701. The sequence goes on along the minus strand of NZ_JBIAQL010000012.1, from coordinate 64,865 downwards.
ACCGTCGTACGGGCGGAGTTGGCGTACCAGGTGCCTCCGCCCTCAGTGCAGTGACCGGCGGTCAGGAAGGAGATGGTCCCCGCGCTGTTGCGCACGTTGAAGCCCAGGGAGCAGCGCCCCGAGCCCGAGTAGATGGCGTCGCCGCCCTTGATCAGCTTGGTGAACTTTCCGGGGGTGTGCTTGATCTGCAGGGCAGCGGCGTTGTCGCCCGCGGCCTGCTTGATCTTCGCGATCTCCGCCGCGGAGACGGTGCTGTCGACCGTGACCACGACCTTGCCGGTCCTGGCGTCGGTCACCCAGGCGGTGCCCGGCACATCGGCCTTGAGCACCGAGGAGTTGGCGCTCTTCAGCTCCGACGCACTGAACGTCGATGCGTCGTTCGCGTTCGCCGCGGGGACGGTGAACGCGGCCGCGGCCACGAGTCCGGAGGTCACGGCGATCAGCCGGGTCCGTCTCGCTATGCCGCTACGGGGGGTGGTGCGCTTGGTCCTCACTGTTCGTTCCCTCCAAAGGGAAGTCGGGGGCCCGCGTGGGGTCGGGGCCCGTGAGGCGCACGCCAGAGGCAGAGTGTCCGGATTCCGGATACGCCGTGCCCCTGACAAGGCGCTGGGGGGAGTATTTGGCCGCGCACCCGACGGACGCAAGGGCGCCTTTCGGCCGTACGGCGTTCAACTTGCGTATGCCCTAGAGGAGTTGATCTTGTCGGCGCCGATGCGTGGAAAGGCGTTCGTTCACCGGAGCAGACCGCGCTCTCCGGCGGCGATGCCCGCGCCCAGGGTATTGCCCGGCGGCGGGAACGGGCAGATGAAATGGTCCGCGAATGCGCACGGCGGGAGCAGGGCACGGTTGAAGTCCACCGTCGTGCGCCCCCGGGTGTCGGGAGCCGCCGGGCGCAGGAAGCGGAAGCGGAAGCGGAAGCGAGGTCCTGGCCGTCCAGCGTGAAGACGAGGTCACCGCCGAGCCCCAGTCCCCGCTCGCGCCCGTCGGCGTTCCCCACCCGCACGGTCCGGCTCTCCCGGTACGGCGTGAAGCGCCCCGGCACCGACCAGCGCGGGTCGTACGGGGTGGCCTCGATGCCGCGGAACGCCCGCCGCGCCGGAGAGTCCGGGTCGAAGTCGCGTACGCCCCACACGCCTTCGCGCACCAGGACGACGAACCGGCGCCCGCCGTGTGCGACACGGGCGTCCTCGGCCGCGCCGAGGTCGGCCCCGAGCCGGACCTCGCCGGTCAGGGGCTGCCCGTCCACGAGGATGCCGTCGGACTCCCCGGCCGTCAGCACGACCGCGTCGCCGTCCACGGTCCACCGGCCGGGCATGGCTGGAATTCGCCCCTCTGGATGGTTCTCGATCCAGTGCGTGCCGCGGAGCGCGAGTGGTCCGTGGGGCGCGGACACCGTCCTGGTGCGGCGCTCGTGCCAGATCTCCCAGTCCTGCGACGCGTCCGTCGTCATCCGATCAACCCTTCCATACGGGATCGGGCAACCCCAGGTGTGAACGGAGCGTCGCGCCGGAGTACTCCGTCCGGAACGCGCCCCGCTCCTGGAGCAGCGGCACGACCCGGTCCACGAAGGCGTCGAGGCCGTCCGGCGTCGCCCGCGGTACGAGGACGAAGCCGTCGGCCGCGCCGGCCCGGACGCACGCGTCGATCTCGGCGGCGACCGCTTCGGGTGTGCCGGTGAGGGACCGCCGCTTCTCGGCCACGGCGGTGGCAGCGGGTACGCCGGTGGCAGCCGGGGCGGTGGGTAAGGCGAGAGGGCCGGCGAGCGCGAGGTCGGCCACGGGCATGACCTTCAGGTCGTCGCGGTCACGGCCGTGCCCGGCGAGGCGTCCCTTCACGTCGGCGTAGAGCGCACGGCTCTCCTCCAGGGTCCCGTGCCGGGTGAGGAGGACGTCGGCGGCCGAGGCGGCGAACTCACGGTCCGCGGGCGAGTCCCCGGCCCACAGGACGACGGGGTACCCCTGCGGGGAGCGGGGCACGGTGGACTCGCCCGCGATGTCGAAGTGCCGGCCGTGGTGCGCGAACGGACGCGAGACGCCGTCCGGCGTCCAGGCGTCCCACACCTCCCGTGCGGTGGTGAGGAACTCGGCGGCGCGGGCGCGGGCCGCCTCCCGGTGCGGGCGACGCCGGACAGGGGGCAGGCCGGTGCCGGTCCCGCCGAGGAAGTCGCCGCGCCTGAAGTTCGCCCCGCCGGACGCGTCGGAGGAGGACACCACGTGCCACGCGGCACGTCCGCCGCTGAGATGGTCCGCCGTGGCGAGCCTGCGCGCGAGTTCGTACGGCTCGTTGAAGGTGGTGTCGACCGGGGCGGCGAGCCCCAGCCGCCCGGTGACGGCGGAGAGCGCGTTCAGCACGGTGAGCGACTCGGGACCTCCGGTCGCCTCCGGGCCGCGCCTCCCGTCCTGGGGCCCGCCCGGCCGCGGCTCCCCGGCGAGCAGGAGGAAGTCGAACAGACCGCGTTCGGCGGTGCGCGCGAGCCGCTCGCAGGACGCGTAAGCGATCTCCGGCAGGAGCGCGGCGAGATGGATCCGCCGACGGGCGGACGGTTCGGCAGGCGATTCGGCGGGTGGTCCGGGTGGCGGTCCGGCGGGCGTGCGTACGGTCATGGCGTTCCCCCTGTCACGGCGTATTGGTTGGCGGGTCTGGCCAGCCCGAGGTGCTCGCGGAGTGTGCTGCCCGGGTAGAAGGTGCGGAACAGACCGCGGTGCTGCAGCAGGGCGACCGTGCCGTTGACCAGGCGTTCCAGGTCCCGCCTCGGCTCGACCGGGGTGAGGTGGAAACCGTCGGCGGTACCGGTCTCGTGCCAGGCGGTGATCAGTTCGGCGAGGTCGACGGGGCCGCCGCGGTACAGCGGGCCCTGCGGGGTCTGCCGGGGGCCGCCCCCGCCGTGGCCGCGCTCGGCCGCACGCTCACCGTCACCGAGGTCGACGGCGAGGGCGGCGAGGACCCGCAGTTCGTCCGGGTCCCGGCCGTGGGCGAGCGCGGAGGCGTGCAACTCGGCGCGGACGGCGCCGATGTGCGCCGGGGTCGCCCCCTGGACGAGTGCCACGTCCGCGTACCGGGCCGCGGTCGCCCGGGCATGCCGGTCCGTGGCGTCGACGACCCGCACGGGGTGCCCCTGCGGAGGCCGGGGCACGGTCGACGGGCCGCGTACGGCGAAGGTGTCGCCCGCGAAGTCGACCCGGTGCAGCCCGTCCGGCCGGTCGCCCTCGCGTGTCCCGGCGTCGCCCTCCCGGCTGTCCCACAGCCGCGCGGCCACCTCGGCGACCTGTCCCGCCTCGTGCCACAGCGCGTCGGCCGGCGCGGCGTGCCGACGGCCGAAGAGGCGGGCCTCGCCCTCGGTCGTCGACACGTCGATACACCAGCCGGCCCGCCCGCGGCTCACCCAGTCGAGGGTCGCCACGGCGGCCTGGACGTGGAACGGCTCGGTGTGCGTGGTCGTCACGGTCGGCACCAGACCGATACGGGTCGTCTCGGGCGCGACGCGCGCCAGCACGGCGAGCGCGTCGAGGCCGGGCCGCGCGAAGGTGTCGCCCAGCGTCACGAAGTCGAGGCTGCCGCGCTCCGCGAGCCGCGCCAGCTCGACGTGCGCCGAGGCGTCGTGCGGCGCCTCCTGATCGACGGCTGCGGCCAGGTGCAGGAGCCCCCGGCCGTTCGGGGCAGTCATGAAAGGGAGGACCTCTCTGGGAGTTCCCGTTCCGCCGCGGCGAGCGGCCGCGGCGGAACGGGGTCGACGGGGGTGGGACCGGCGGGGTGGGACCGGCGGGGCTCGCGAGGCGACGCCGACGCGGTGTCAGATCTGCGGCAGGCCCGGCTGCTTGGTCCGTGACGTCGGTACGGCCGCGCTCGACGGGTCCCACGGCTCGGGCACCCGCTCATGACTGCCGTTCCCGGCCGGGCGGTCGACGGCCCACGGCGGCAAGACTCTCCATCGGTGGCGCCACCGGCTCGGGCTGCGCGCTCCGGCAACCTCGTGCGGCAGGGCGCCGAGGGCGAAGTCGGGGGCGGACGCGGTTGCGGGTACCGCGTCCTTCGGTGCGGCCACCTCTATGAGGGTGTGCGAGGACATGCGAAGGCTCCGTGATGCGTCGAATAGAGCACGGGTGGTGCCTTCACACAGGTCACGCAAGGTGTGCCGGATGCCCGGAGGCGTCGTACGGCAGACGCGGCCGAGCCCCTCAGCAGGGCCGCGTCCGTCGAGAGTACGGGGGCGTTTCCCCCGCCTGTCAAGGTCGTCCACACTATGAGCCGTGCGTCTCACGTCAGTTGACGCGCAACCGAATGCCTGTTCCACTTATGCGCATGCATTCGCAGCCGTGGCTGGTCACACGCTCCCACATCGACTTCGGTCGAGTGTGGTCCTCGTCCTGTTGAGCTGACCCGCTGCGCGCCCGGGCCCTTCAAGGGCGGGCGCCCTCCGCGTTCTCGGCACCGCCCCCACCCCTTGACGCCCTCACACGCGCACCCCTCCCCTCGCGCTCTCCCCGCCCTTCGTCCTTCCCCTCCCGCCCCCGGCGGAAGCCGTCAACAACTGCAGTCGCAGCCGCAGCCGTCACAGCAGTTCCCACAGCAGTCACCGCACTTGCCGCAGCAGTCGCAGCACTCACAGCAGTCACTGCAGTTGTCGCACCGCTGGCAGAACCCGGGCTTCCGCTCCCCGGACCAGGGATCGTGGTACTCGCCGCAGCACAACTGGCACGTACAGGCCAGCCCCGCCCACACGGCGCACCCCGCGAGAAGCCCGCGCCGGTCACGGCGCGGCGGCTCGGGCGGCGGGGGCGTACCGCCGGGCCCGGACGGGGCGTAGGGGTTGCCGTGCGAACAGGACGCGGTACCGAACGCCCGGTCCACCGAGTTCCGCAGCTCGTGCGCGAGCAGCACGTGCGCCAGCCTGCCGTCGGTGAACTCGATGTCGCGCAGCGCGAGCCGTATCCCGTGCAGCGCGTCGTCGGCGAGGCGCCGGGCCTCCGTGAGGGAGGCCCCGGTGGCGGTCAGCGGATTCCAGGCCCCGGCAGCCGCGTCGGCCTCCCTGTCCTCCACGGCGTCCAGCAGGTGGGCGAGCCGTCCGAAGAGCCGGCCGGCCTCGGCGAGCGGCTCCGCGTTGCCGGGCCGGCCGGCCAGCACCGCGGTGTGCGCGAAGGCCGCGGCGGTCGCGGTCTCGGTCGGTTCGGTGACGGTCAGCAGCGGTGTGCCGGGGCCGGCGAGCGTCTCGATGCCCACCTGCCGGTCCACCGCGTCGACCAGTACGGCGGTGTCGAACCCGACGGCGGAACCGGTCCTGGCGCCCGCCCGTCCCCAGTTCGTGGCAACGCGGCGCGCCGCGAGCGCCACCGGCCGGCGTGCAAGCAGTCCGTCCCCGTCGGCCATGTGGTCGCGCATCTTCGCGGAGGCGAGGACCAGCGAGACAGCGGCGGCGAGCCGCGCGCCCTCACCCTGAGCGACCGACGCGCTCCGCATTCCGCGCAATGGGCAGGGCCCCGCCGTACGCCGTCCCTCTATTCCGGGCGCGGCCTGAGCCTCCGTCAGAACCGATATCAGCAGGCCGTCGTAGTTCGTGACGACTCGTGAGAACTGCCCGTGGTCCCCGCGCAGCGCGAGACAAAGTCCGCACAGATGCGCCATCCATTGCGTGGCGAGGTTCTCTCCCAGCCGATGACGGCAGGGCTTCACTATTCCGAACAAGACGATCCCCCGTGGTGTGAACGACGTTGAGCTGCGGCATCGTAGCGACCGCTTCGTTCACCCGTACGCTCCAGCCGTCACCCGTCCGCCGTGAGAAATCATATTTCACTCACAGTCAGCAGCGGTGTACGTCACGACCCTTGGGGTACGCGGCCTCTCGACGGATTCGCTGTGCACCAGTACCGTCACGAAACCCCAGCGCGGCGTCTATCCCCTTGGCGCGACATCCGCATCATGGACGACCATGGGGACGCGGACAGAAGAAAGACCGCTGTGAGAGGAGGCGTCCATGGGATCGGTGCGCAAGGCGAGTGCCTGGCTTGGCCTCGTCGACGACAACGATGACGAGCGTTACTACGACGACGACTACGCCGAGGGATCCGAGACCGGGAGCCGGGAGGTCTGGGTCACGGACCCGCGGGTCAAGGTGGCCTCGGAGGCGGCCGAGGAGAAGGGCCGCCGGATCGGCACGGTGACCCCGGACAGCTTCCGGGACGCCCGCGGCATCGGCGAGCTCTTCCGTGACGGTGTTCCCGTCATCATGAACCTCACGGCCATGGAGGCCGCCGACGCCAAGCGCGTCGTCGACTTCGCGGCCGGCCTGATCTTCGGCCTGCGCGGCTCCATCGAGCGCGTGTCGAACCGGGTCTTCCTGCTGACCCCCGCCGACACCGAGATCGTCAGCGGGGAACCGGCCGCCCGTCGCACGGACGGCTTCTTCAACCAGAGCTAGGCAAGGCCGCTCACCGGCCCGCGTTCCCGGCACCGCGGTGGGAGCGTCCCACCGGGCCCTACCGGAACGCGTCGAGACCGGTGAGCGCCTTGCCCAGCACCAGTTGGTGCATCTCGACGGTGCCCTCGTAGGTCAGCACCGACTCCAGGTTCGTCGCGTGGCGCATCACGGGGTATTCGAGCGAGATCCCGTTGGCGCCGAGGATCGTGCGCGCCGTACGGCAGATGTCGATCGCCTCCCGCACGTTGTTGAGCTTGCCGAAACTGATCTGCTCGGGACGCAGCCGTCCCGCGTCCATCCGCCGGCCCAGATGGTGGGCCAGCAGAATGCCCTTGTGCAGTTCGACCGCCATGTCGGCCAGCTTGGCCTGCGTGAGCTGGAATCCGCCGATGGGCCGCCCGAACTGCTCGCGCGTCTTCGCGTACTCCACCGCCGCCTCGAAACTCGCCCGCGCGGCGCCCATCGAGCCCCACACGATGCCGTACCTGGCGTGGGACAGACAGCTGAGCGGGCCCTTGAGCCCGGTGACCTCCGGCAGTACGGCTTCGCCGGGCAGCCGCACCCCGTCGAGGACCAGCTCGCTGGTGACCGACGCCCGCAGGGACCACTTGTGCTTGATCTCCGGCGCGGAGAAGCCGGGGCTGTCCGTCGGCACGACGAACCCGCGGATGCCGTCGTCGGTCCGCGCCCAGACGACGGCCACCCCCGCCACCGACCCGTTGGTGATCCACATCTTGCGCCCGGTGAGGACCCAGTCCCCGCCGTCCCGCTTCGCGTACGTCCGCATGGCGCCGGGGTCCGAGCCGTGGTCGGGCTCCGTCAGCCCGAAGCAGCCGATGACCTCACCGGCGGCCATCCGCGGCAGCCATGTCTGCTTCTGCTCCTCACTGCCGAACCGGTGGATCGCGTACATCGCGAGCGAGCCCTGCACGGAGACGAGCGAGCGGATCCCGGAGTCGGCGGCCTCCAGCTCCAGACAGGCGAGGCCGTACTGCACGGCGGAGGCCCCGGCGCACCCGTATCCGTCGAGTGACATCCCGAGGGCGCCGATCCCGCCCAACTCCCGCGCCAGTTCCCGGATCCCCGGCAGCTCACCCTGTTCGTACCACTCGGCGACGTACGGCAGCACCCGGTCCGCCGCCCAGGCCCGCACGGTGTCCCGGACCGCCAGGTCCTCCGCGCTCAGCAGGTCGTCGACCCCGAGCGGATCGGCGGGGTCGAACGGCGGCAACTTCGACATGGGGACCTCCGACGCGACGCGTAAAACTAGCAGTGGTAACTACGGGTGGTCCTTGACGTTACGACGCGCTGCGACGCACGTCCAGGACCGCACCGGACCGACCGTCCCGCAGTTGCCGACGACGGGGCCGCCCCAGGGGAAACCCGCACGGTGCGGGCCCCGTACGGGCGGTGCGGGCGCACGACGCACCGGCGCGCGCCACGCCGCACGGTCAGTGCACGGACTCGGCGCGCACGGGCACACCCGCCTCCCGGGGCCCCGGAACCAGCCCCACCGGCTCCCCGCACTCCATCGCCCGGGGCAACCGCAGCGCCATCACCGCCCCCAGCAGCAACAGCCCCGCGCTCACCAGCAACGTCACGTGCAGCCCGTGCACGAACGCATGCCGGGCCGCCACCCGCAGCGCCTCCCCCGACCCCCCGCCCAGCCGCGCGGCGACCTCGTACGCCTCCCCCAGGGAGTGCCGCGCCGCGGCCGAGTCCCCCGCGGCGACACCGGGAACGGACGCGAGTCCGGGCGCGTACGCCGCGTTCATCACGCTCCCGAGGAGCGCGATCCCGATCCCCGCCCCGAGCTGGTACGACGTCTCCCCGATGGCGGCGGCCCCGCCGGCCTGCTCCGGCGGCGCCTCGCTCAGCATCGACTCGTACGCGCCGAAGAGCGTGACCTCCAGGCCGAACCCGAGCATCACGAACCCGGTCAGCAGCAGCGGGGCGTTGTCGTCGGCCCCCATCGCCGTCAGTGTGACGACCGCCGCGGCGGTGAGGCAGAACCCGGAGCAGACCATGGTCCGCGGCCCGAAGCGCTGCAGCAGCTTCGCCCCGGCCAGCCCCGCGGCCATCGCGGCGACGGTGAGCGGCACCAGCCGCAGCCCGGTCTCCAGCGGGGAGAGCCCCAGCACGAGTTGCAGATACTGCGCCGCGATGAGTTCGAGACCGACCAGCGCGAGCATCGCCAGCACGATGCATCCGACGGAGGTGCTGAAGGCGGGCCGCGAGAACATCGTCAGGTCGACCAGCGGCTTCCGGCGCCGCCGCTGCCGCCGTACGAACGCGACGAGGAGTCCGGCGCCCGCCAGCAGCGGCACCGCGGTGAACACGCTCAACGCGTCCTCGCCGCCACCGAGCCGCTTGACGCCGAGGACGACGCCGAAGAGCCCGGCCGCGGCCATCAGCGCGCCGACGACGTCCCACGGTCCGTCGCGCTCGCCCGTCGACTCGGGCAGCAGCAGCCGCCCGACGGGGAGGCTGACCAGCATCAGCGGGATGTTGACGAGGAAGACCGACCCCCACCAGAAGTGCTCCAGGAGAAAGCCGCCGAGGAGCGGTCCGACGGCCGCGCCGACCGCGGCGACCGCGCTCCAGACACCGATCGCGAGCGCCCGCTCGCGCCGGTCGGGGAAGACCTGCCGCAGGATGGACAGCGTCGCGGGCATGATCATCGCGCCGCCGACGCCGAGCAGGGCACGCGCCGCGATCAGTACCTCCGCGCTGTCGGCGAGGGCCGCGGCGGCGGACGCGACGCCGAAGAGGGCGTATCCGAGGAGCAGGACGCGTCTGCGGCCGATCCGGTCGCCCAGCGTGCCGAAGAGGATCAGCAGCGAGGCGCAGACGAGCGGGTAGATGTCGACGATCCAGAGCAGCTCTATCGCGCCGGGCGTGAGGTCCTCGGTGACGGCGGGCACCGCGACGTGCAGCACGGTGGCGTCGACGGCGACCAGGAGCAGGCTGACACACAGCACCACAAGGACGACCCAGCGGTTTGCACCGGCCCCGGTCCCCCGACGGCGACGCGCGGCGGCCGTGGTCGTCCCGGACATGTACGTACCTCCCAGATGTTCCCTCGCGTTCGGCGATCCGCTGGGTGGGGACTCCCTGCGGCTGCGGCTCGGGAGGAGCGGTGTCCCGGCCCACGCAACAAAGGCGAGTGAGCCGCCAGAGTACGCGAGTTCCCCCCGATGACGGGTGGCGGACCTCTCACGTTCGCCTGGGACGCGTGTGGCGTGCGCCACGCCGCTCCGGGCCGGGCGCGCCCCGCCGGGGGGCGCGGTCGCGGGTGCCCTCGATAATCGGGGCCGTGACCGATCTCGCGGCGCCCGTCGCGCCACCCCGTCCGGGACCGTCCTGGCGCCGTGCCGTGCCCGCTCTCCTCGGGTACGCGGCGGTGCGTGCGCTGGGCCTGGTGGCGCTCGCGGTGTGGAGCGCCACCAGGGACAGCAGCGCGCGCCGCCTGCTCTCGGCGCGCTGGGACTCCCTCTGGTACACCCGGGTCGCCGAGCTCGGCTACGGCTATGAGGTGCGCCTGCCCAACGGCGACGTGCACTCGAACCTGGCCTTCTTCCCCCTGCTGCCCTGGCTGGAGCGGGCGGTGTCGGCGGTGTCCCCGCTGTCGTACGCGGACGCGGGCCTGCTGGTGAGCACGGTCGCCTCGCTCGCGGCGGCCTGGGGGATCTTCGCGGTCGCGGACCACGTGTACGGACGGCGGGCCGGGATCTGCGCCGTGCTGGTGTGGGCCGTCCTGCCCGTCGGGATCGTGCAGTCGATGGCGTACAGCGAGTCGCTGTTCACGGCGCTGGCGGCCTGGTCGCTGTACGCCGTCCTGACCGGCCGCTGGCTGACCGCGGGCGTGCTCGCCTCCCTGGCCGGTCTGACCCGACCGGTGGGCGTGGCCGTCGTCGCGGCCGTATGGGTGACGGCCGTCTCCTCTTTCGTACGGGAGCGAAGCGTGCCCGCACCGGACGGCGCACCCGGATGGCGGCGCGCCCTGGCGATGCTGGTCGCGCCCCTCGGGGCGGCCGGGTACGTCCTGTGGGTCGGCCACCGCACGGGCGGGGGCCCGCTGGGCTATCTCGACGTGCAGGCGGGCTGGCGCAACGGCTTCGACGGCGGCTACGCGTTCGCCCGGTTCGTCGCCGACAAGTTCACCTCGTTCCCGTCGGCCCTGGCCGGTCTCGGGCTGCTCGCCGGCGTCGGGCTGCTCGGATGGCTGTACGCGGCCTGCGTGCGGCAGCGGCAGCCACTGCCCCTGCTGGTGTACTCGGGCACCGTCACCGTCCTCGCCCTGTGCGCGTCGAGCTACTTCGGCTCGAAACCACGCCTCCTGCTGCCCGCGTTTCCCCTCCTCCTGCCCCTGGCACTGGCCCTCGCCGGACAGCGAAACCGCAGGTGGGCATGGGTGCTGGGGCCGGTGGCGGTGGCGTCGGCGGTGTACGGCGCCGGCTGGCTGAACGGCTCGGGTCCGCCGTGATCACTCTCGGTGTCCGGTGAGCAGTGGGAGAAGGACACGCAAGCTTCCGGTGAACGAATTCATAAGCGCCACAAAACTCCGCTCCGGAACGATCAATCGAATTGAAGGAAGAGCGCACGAGGGATTCCATAATCCACGGCAATTAGCCCCGTTCTGAGAGCTTTCCCACATCACATCGTCATCACAAAGAGGGTGCTTCGCGCTTGAACACACCTCACTCGCTGTAACGTCGATTGGGTGCGTACCGAACGAAAGCTGACTCGTCTGGACCGGGTCTTCGCCCGGCTGGACCGTGAGCCGGAACGACCGGCCCACATCGACGTGCCCCGGATGAGCCGGCACCGAGTGGTCCTCTTCGCGTCCACGCTCGCCTTCTACGCCGCCATCGTGTGGGCCGTCGTGATCACCTCGTGGCTGGTCAGGCTCGACTGGCAGGTCATGTTCTTCCGGCCGTACCAGCAGTGGCCCGAGATCCACGCGTTCCTCGACTACTACGTGGTGCTGGGCCAGCGCGGTCCCACCGCCGTGATGATCGCGGCCTGGCTGGGCTGGCGCTCCTGGCGGCAGCACACCCTGCGCCCGCTGCTCACGCTGGGTGCCTCGCTGCTGCTCCTGAACCTCACGGTGGGGGCCGCCAAGCTCAGCATGGGCCGTCTCGGTCCGCACTACGCGACGAGCGTCGGCTCGAACGAGATGTGGCTGGGCGGCGACATATTTCCTTCGGGCCACACCGCCAACGCCGTCGTGACCTGGGGCATCCTCGCCTACCTGGCCTCGACGCCGCGGGCCAGGCGCTGGCTGTCGGCCGTCTCCGCCGTGGTGTCGCTCGGCGTCGGCCTCACCACCGTGTATCTCGGTACGCACTGGCTGAGCGATGTCGTGCTGGGCTGGGCCGCCGGCCTGCTGATCCTGCTCGCGCTGCCCTGGTTCGAGCCGCTGATCGCGCGCGCCGAGACCGTCGTCTTCGACCTGCGCGACGCCTGGCGCGCCCGTCGCCGCGGCACCGCCCCGGCCGCTCCGGCCCCGGTCCCCACGGCGCCCGCCCCGGCCGCCGACGCGGCCGCCGAGCAGGAGCCCGTGGTGCGCGAGCCGGTGGCCGCCTCCCGGCCGCCCAGGGTGCAGGGCTACCTGGCGCCCGGCCCGCACCTGACCCGCTCGGAGCGCACACCGGTGACGCCGGTCGGCAGCCGCAGGCCCCCGCAGTCGGACCGAGTGACACGTGGCACCGCGTCGGCGCGGCCCCTGGCGGGCGGCTGACCGCGGGCGCCCACGGCAGGAAGCAGGGGCGCAGCCCCGCTCCTCAGGGGCGCGGGGAACTGCGCGCTCAGCCCCCGCCCGCCCGCACAGGACCTGTGCGGGAGAGCTCCGGCGTCAGCCCTTCCAGCTGCGCGTCACACGGCCGTCGGTGACCTCCAGGTTCAGCCGCCCCGACAGGTACTCCATCGTGATGATCGCGCCCGGCGGCAACGACCGTACGGTGGACCACCCCCGCTCGCGGGCCCGGCGCTCGGCGTCGTCCGCCGCCAGCCCGACGTACGCGTCCGGAGTGTCGGAGGGCTCTGCGGAAGAAGGAGGGGGAATCGGTGCCATGCCGCCACGTTAGGCGCCGCGGTGCGGGCGGGGAACCCCGGGTCCGCCACCATCCGTCACCGGTCCCTCTCCGGTCACACTTCTGTCACAGGACAACCACGCCCGTTTCGGCCGGCCTTCCTCACACGTACGGGCGGTTCGGCAGGCGTTCCGGTGGCCTTCGAACGTAATTCTGGAGTGCTCGGCACTAACTCCGCCGCGACCCCGAATACCCGGCCGTATTGCGGCCCGGCGGCTGCCCGTTCGCGCTTTTTCTTTCCGATTCCGTGGCGCCGCGGGCACGTTGGGAGGCCACGGCAAATACATGGTTCAAGCACAGAACCCGTGGACGCCCTCTGTCGGAGCCCGGTACCCCGCGAGCATCATGGCGTCAGTTCCAGGGAGCCCGGGCGCGACGAGCGAGGGGGCAGGGATGGGGACGGACACCGCACAGGAGGCGGTACGGCCCGCACCGGTGAAGCGGCCGGGGCGGCTGGTCGTCGACTGGCTCACCACGACCGACCACAAGAAGATCGGGCACCTCTATCTGATCACGTCGTTCGCGTTCTTCCTGGTCGGCGGTCTGATGGCGCTGGTGATGCGGGCCGAGCTGGCCCGGCCCGGCACGCAGCTCATCGACAACAACCAGTTCAACCAGATGTTCACGATGCACGGCACGATCATGCTGCTGCTCTTCGCGACGCCGACCTTCGCCGGGTTCGCCAACGAGATCATGCCGCTGCAGATCGGCGCCCCGGACGTCGCCTTCCCCCGGCTGAACATGCTGTCCTACTGGCTGTTCCTCTTCGGCGGGCTGATCGTGCTGGGCTCGCTGCTGGTGCCCGAGGGGCCCGCGAACTTCGGCTGGTTCGCGTACGCGCCGCTGAACAGCCTGGAGCGGTCGCCGGGGATCGGCGCCGACATGTGGATCATGGGTCTGGCGCTGGCCGGCTTCGGCACGATCCTCGGCGCGGTGAACTTCCTGACGACCATCATCGGGATGCGCGCACCCGGCATGACGATGTTCCGGATGCCGATCTTCACGTGGAACACGCTGTTCACGTCGATCCTGATCCTGCTGGCCTTCCCGGTGCTCGCCGCGGCGCTCCTGGTCCTGGAGGCGGACCGGCGGTTCGGCTCGCAGGTCTTCGCCTCGGCCAACGGCGGGGCGCTGCTGTGGCAGCACCTCTTCTGGTTCTTCGGGCATCCCGAGGTCTACATCATCGCGCTGCCGTTCTTCGGGATCATCACGGAGATCATCCCGGTGTTCAGCAGGAAGCCGATCTTCGGCTATCTGACGCTGGTCGGCGCCACGATGGCCATCACCGGTCTGTCCGTGGTCGTGTGGGCCCACCACATGTTCGCGACGGGCGCGGTGCTGCTGCCGTTCTTCTCGTTCATGTCGTTCCTGATCGCGGTGCCGACGGGTGTGAAGTTCTTCAACTGGACCGGCACGATGCTCAAGGGGTCGCTCTCCTTCGAGACACCGATGCTCTGGGCGACGGGCTTCCTGGTGTCGTTCCTGTTCGGCGGTCTGACGGGCGTGATCCTGGCCTCGCCGCCGCTGGACTTCCACGTCACGGACACGTACTTCGTGGTGGCGCACTTCCACTACGTGGTGTTCGGCACCGTCGTCTTCGCGACCTTCGGCGGCTTCACCTTCTGGTGGCCGAAGTTCACCGGGAAGATGCTGGACGAGCGGCTCGGCAAGCTGCACTTCTGGACGCTCTTCACCGGCTTCCACACCACGTTCCTGGTGCAGCACTGGCTGGGCGCGGAGGGCATGCCGCGCCGCTACGCGGACTACCTGGCGGCCGACGGGTTCACGGCGCTCAACACCGTCTCGACGATCGGCGCGTTCCTGCTGGGCATGTCGACCCTGCCGTTCCTCTACAACGTCTGGAAGACGGCCAGGTACGGCGAGAAGGTCGACTCCGACGACCCGTGGGGCTTCGGCCGCTCGCTGGAGTGGGCGACCTCGTGCCCGCCGCCGCGGCACAACTTCACCACGCTGCCCCGGATCCGCTCCGAGTCGCCGGCGTTCGACCTGCACCATCCGCGGTTCGCGGCGATCACGCCGCCCCAGACCCGCTCCGGCCAGGAGGACAGCCCGCAGATCCGCTTCGGTCAAGAGCGTCCGTCAACCGGTCCCGAGCAGTACTGATCGCCCCGATGAGCTCGACGGGCTCCAGCACCTCGAACGGGAGGCCCAGCAGCATGACGTGAATGACCATCACGTCCAGGCTCGCGGCGCCGGTGCGCAGGACGCAGCTGTCCGGGCCCTCGGCCTCCAGTGTCCCGGCGGACGGCGAGACCCGCCCGGCGGCCTCTTGCAGGGGCACATGGAGGCGGACCACGGCGTGCGCGGCGTACGCGCGCGTGGAGACCCCCCGGGAGACGTACGCGGCGAGGTCCTCGGCCGGTGACGCACGGGGCGTGCAGCGCGGCCCGTGGGGCGGCCTGGGCGTGATGCGGTCCACCCGGAACGTCCGCCAGTCGTCGCGGTCGAGGTCCCAGGCGACCAGGTACCAGCGGTGCTCGGTGCACACCAGCCGGTGCGGTTCGGCCGTGCGGCGGGCCGGGACGCCGTCGTGGGTGCGGTAGTCGAAGCGCAGCCGCTCCGCGTCGCGGCAGGCGGCGGCGAGTTCGGTCAGGACGGCGGGGTCGACGGCGGAGGGGTGCGGGCCGCGCAGCATGGGCACGGTGAAGGCGTTCAGGGTGCTCACCCGGCGGCGCAGCCGGTGCGGCAGCACCTGTTCGAGCTTGGCGAGGGCGCGTACGGAGGTCTCACCGATGCCCTCGATGCCCTGTCCCGCGGCGGTGCGCAGACCGACGGCGACGGCGACGGCCTCGTCGTCGTCGAGGAGCAGCGGAGGCAGTTCGGCCCCCGCGCCCAGTTGGTAGCCGCCGCCCGTGCCGGGGCTGGCGTGCACCGGGTAGCCGAGCTCCCGCAGCCGGTCCACGTCCCGGCGGACCGTGCGCGGGGTGACGCCGAGGCGGCTCGCGAGGGCGGCACCCGACCATTCGCGGTGCGCCTGGAGCAGCGAGAGGAGGCGCAGAAGTCGTGCGGAGGTCTCCAGCATGCGGCGAGTCTGCCAGGGCTTGCGGACGAGTGCTGTCCGCAAGCCCTGTGGAAGCCCCGCTGCGGCCCGGTGATCGAAGCGCGGGTGCGTCGTGGCGGGTCGCGCAGTTCCCCGCGCCCCTTTGAGGGCGCTGCCGGACCGCGGCCTACGAAGTTGCTGCGGTCACCGTCACCGAGAGGTCGTTGTCTCTCGTGTAGTACGGGCCGGCCGTCACCGGGCCGTGCTCCGTCTCCACGGTGGCCTTCGGGTACACGAAGATGGGCTTCTTGTCGGCGATGTCGTCGAGCAGCCGCGCGATCCGTACCCGCGGCCCGGCCGCCCCCGCCGGGTGCAGCCACAGGTCCCAGACGCCCTGCGGCAGTCCGGGGAGGGCCACGGTGAAGCCGAACGCCGCCCCGTCCCCGTGGACCTCGGCCCTGCGCGCTTCCTGTCCCTCACGGCCGGCGAGCTCGACGTACGCGTCCGGGGTGAGCGCGACCCCGTACACCCGCCCCCGGACGTCCAGTTCGTCCTCTCCTATGTGCAGTTCGCCGGCCTCCGCGTGCGGGGCGCGCAGCCAGCTGCGGACGGAGAGGTTGCCGTGCTTGGTCGCGTACGGGATGCGGACGGCGACGTGTCCGCGGGCCCCGCTCGGTACCCGGTCGACGAGCGAGCGCAGGTCGTTCAGGCCGGGCGTCAGACGCTCCGGCTCGCCGTCGGCGGTCTGCGCGTAGGCGTCCCAGCGGCCCTCGGGCAGTTCGACACTGCTGGGCAGCGCGGCACGCAGCCGGCCGTCGGCGGCCGGGGAGAGCGGCAGCCGGACCTCCTGGAGGCCGTCCCGGTGGCGCAGCACGAGATGCGTGCCGCCGGCGTCCCCGAGTTCGGTCATGTCGAAGGTCAGGCCGCCCGCGGAGTCGGCGGTGCAGTCGGCACGCGGAGGCATGGCGTCGTCCTCGTCGGTGGGCTGGGGTGCGGCCTGCGGAGCCAGGGCCGTCATGCGGAACGCTCCTTCCCGAACACGGTCAGTCCGGCATCGCGGACGGCATACGCGCCGCCGAGCAGCGCTCCCCTGGTGCGGTGCAGCGAGCCGCGCATCCTGCCGATCCTCGTGGCGCCGCCACGTGCGACGAGACCGCTGAAGAGCGACTCGTAGCGCTCGGCGATCCGCGCCGGGTCGAAGCGCTCGGAGTCCCGGAGCGCCGCGCTCGCCATCTTGCCGCGCAGTGCGTCGTCATTGATGAGTTCGAGCAGGCCGTCGGCGATGGCCCGGACGTTCCCGACCGGCACGAGACGTCCGTCGACACCGTTGTCGATGATCTCCCCCGGTCCGTGCGGGCAGTCGGTGGAGACGACGGGCAGGCCGCAGCGCATGGCCTCGACGATGGTCATGCCGAAGGACTCCATGCTGGAGGTGACGGCGGCGATGGAGCCCTTGGCCCACTCCGGTTCGATGGGGTGGGCCGGCCCCATCAGCAGTACGTGGTTGTAGAGCCCGCGTTCGTCGATGAGGCGGCGCAGCTTGTCCTTCTGCTTTCCGCTGCCGTAGATCCGCAGACGCCAGTCGGGCCGCTGGGCGCGCACCAGGTCGAACGCTTTGATCAGCAGGTCGTACCGCTTGACGGGGGCGAGGCGGCCGGCCGCGACGACCCACTTCGCGGAGCCGTCCGCGGGCTCCACGCCGGACGCGGGCACCGAGTTGGGCACGGCCGCCACCCGCACGCCGGGCAGCCGCATCGTCGTGCGGTACGCGTGGGCGTCGGCCTCCGTGGTCGTGGTGACCGCGTCGAGCCGGGGGTAGGCGCCGCGCAGTTCCGCGCGCAGCCCGACGGAGTGACTGTCGAGGGTGAGGTGCTCCTGGCCGACGCGGACCGGGCCGCGCCGGGTCTCACGGGCCAGGTGCACGTTCAGGCCGGGTCGGGTGCCGACCACGACGTCGGCGTCGACCGTCGAGAGGTGCTCCGCTATACGGCGGTCGGTCAGGACGCTGTACTGGTCGTAGCGGATCTCCCCCTTCGGGAAGACGCGGGCCGGGGTCAGGAACGCGGGGTCGTCGCCCTCGTATCCCGGGCCGCCCCTGCGCAGGTCGACGAGATGGCGCAGGCGTACGCGCGGGTTCCGGGCGAAGACCGGCTCGTCGCGGTGACGGAGGACGGAGACGACCTCGACGTCGTGCTGCTCGGCAAGGGCGTTCGCGAGGTTGTACGTCGTCCGGATCGTCCCACCGATTCCGTAGGCGTTGTGTATCAGGAAAGAAATCTGCATGCGTCCCCGTATCTCCGGCTCATCCAGCTACCTCAGGGTTAGACCGGGGAGTTGGCGTGATGGTTGGCTCTGATTATCACTCTGTTCCCCAAGAGTTGTGTCATCGGTAACCGGCGGGGGGAACCTTTTGGCGCCCGCAGGCATCAGGGCTCGTAGGAGAGCTGCGGGACGTCGTGGCACTCGCTGTCCATGTCCCCCTGGCTCACCCAGCCCCGGGCGTCCTCCCAGCGGGCCACCGACAGGCACGTCCTGCGCGTCCTGGGCGGCTCGGGCAGGCGCTCGAACCGGACCGGCAGCAGCAGACCGTCGGCGGTGTACGGCCCGCCCTCGGCCATGAACCGGTCGACGCACGCGCGCGTGACGCCCTCCTCGGCGCAGGACCTGGCCGCGTCCGTGAACCACATCGCGGCGGCCCAGCCCTCCACCTGCCACTGGGAGCGCGTCCCGAGGTCCTTCGTGCCGTCGCGGAACTCCCGTACGGCGTCGTGGTCCGTGTCCTCGTAGTTGCGGCTCGCGCCCGTCGCCCACAGGGTGTTGCGGCAGCGCGGCGCGTCCTTGTAGTCCTCGCGGACGGTGGACGTCCAGTTCTGGACGTTGGTGACCTTGGCGAGGACCTCGGCGCCGACGTCGTCCATCGCCTCGCACAACTGCGCGTTGCCGTACGTGTCGATGGCGTCGAAGACCAGGTCGGCGCCCTGCTTCTTCAGGTCGGCCGCCGCCGCACGGAAGTTGGGCAGCGCGAAGTCGACCTGCTCGGTGACGACCTCGTACCCCTCGGCCTTCAGGCCCCGGGCGACGAGCCGTGCGTACGCGGCCGACGCGGACTGGTTGTACGAGACGACGGCGGCCGTGCGGGCGCCGTGCTCCCGCGCGAAGTAGCGGTAGATCTCGGTGCCGCCGTACAGCCTGCCGTCCCAGCCCGGCTTCCCGTTCCGCGGGGCGAGGCTGCCGTAGATCCCGTAGAGGTGCGGATACGTGTCGTAGGCCGCGCCGATGGGCTGTCCGCCGATGTCGGGCACGCGCGCGCGTGCCACCCGTGGGGCCCCCGCGTAGTCGAGGGCGGTCGTGGCGACGAGGGCCACCACCTCGTCCTCGTCGACGAGGCGGTGCACGCACTCGTTGTTGCCGACGCCGCTGCCGCCGTCGTCGCACGTACGGACCTCGACCCTGCGTCCGTCGATGCCGCCGCGCGCGTTCAGGACGTCGAAGTAGGCTTGCGCGCCGTCCCGCGGACCGGTGAAGGTGTCACCGCCGACCGGACTCGTGGCGCTCGTGACGACGCCCACCCGGATCGGCTCCGCGGTGGTGCGGGCGGGTGTCCGGTCCGGCCGGTCCCCGAAGTCGCTCTCCGGGAGGCGGCTGCCGCAGGCCGTGCCCAGTAGGAGCAGCAGGCCCAGGGCAGCGGATTCAGCAGCCCGGGCCCGGCGACGCATTGCCGCTCAGACCGACGAGGCCGCACAGCGTCTTGACGGACACCTTCCACGTGTCGTCCTGCTCGACCGCAGTCCCGCTGGCGTCCGGCATGACCGTGGCGCCCTTCAGGGTGAGCGTGTACGTGACGTCCGCGCCGGTCGGCGAGGTGAACGCGACCTCGTTCACCGTCGCCTCCACCTGCCCGCCGCGTTCGTCGCCGCTGAAGCTCTTCAGGACCTGGCCCATCGCGTCGCCGTTCTCCAGGACGGCCTGCTTGTCCTTCGTGGGGACCGCCGGGTCGAAGAACTTCTGCCAGTTCTCCTCGATCTCCTTCTGCGCCGCCGCCGGATCGTCCGGCGCGCTCGCGCTCGGGCTCGCGGCCGTGGTCGGCCGCTGCGCGGAGGGCGAGGGCGGATCCGTGTCGTCACCGCCGCTGTCGTCGCCGCAGGCCGTGAGGGCCACGGCGAGGACGAGAACCGCCAGCCCCCGCCCCGCACCGTGCCTGAGATCGCTCCCGAGAACCATCTGGCTCACCACCGGGTGTCGGTCCGGACCGTGTGCGCCCGGAGCTTTCAGGGTCAGCTTCCAAAGGGCATAGTGCTTGTCCATCGCCGGACTTGGAAGACAGCCGGACACATCACGTGGAGCCCCCATGCGGACTGCTCGACTGCGGAATGTGCACCCCGTCCTGTGGGCCGGGTGGGCCGCGCTCGCCGCGGGCGCGGTGCTGTGCGTCCTCGGCTGGTACGGGATCTCCGGCGAGCGGTACGCGGAACGGCAGTTGCCCTACCTCGCGTCCTGCACGGTGCCGGGCGCGGCCCTGGTCATCGCGGCCGCGGTCCTCCTCGCCCATGGCAGGAACGCCCTCGCGGCGGCCCGCGTCGAGGAGTTGTACGGGCTCCTGGTGGCGGCCGGTGACACCGAGCCCGACGGGACCGGACAGGCGGCCGCCGCGCCCGTCGCCGTCAGCGGGGACCTGCTGATGGTGCCGGGCGGCACCCTGTGGCACCGCGCGGACTGCCCGCTCGTCGCGGGGAAGCCGGACGCCCTGCCGGTGGACTCGCGGGTCCTCGCGGGCGGGGACCTCGGCCCCTGCCCGATCTGCGAACCCACCGCCTCGGACGGCCCGTCGTCCGGGGCGGCCGGCTGATGGCGTCGCTGACGTGGGACCTCACGCTCGCCGGGCTCTCCGTGGGCGGCGCGGCCGCGCTCACCGGGATCGGACTGGTCGTCACCCACCGGGCGACCGGCGTGCTCAACTTCGCGCACGGCGCCGTCGCGATGGTCTGCGCCTACCTGCTGTGCCGGCTCACCGTCGACTGGGACTGGCCGCTCGTGCTCGCCGCGCCGCTCACGCTGCTCGTGGTGGCCCCGGCGATCGGCGTGGCGCTGGAACGGTTCGTCTTCCGGCCCCTGTCCGTCCTCGGTGGCGATCCCGCGCAGACCCTCGTCGCGTCCATCGGCGTGTTCGTCCTGCTCGTCGGCGGGGCGGCCCTCCTCTGGGGTCCCGGCGCGCGCTCGGACGCGCCGACGCTCGTCCCCGCGGACCCCTGGGGACAGCTGGCGGTCACGCTCGTCCTGGCCGCCGGGGTGGGCGCGGTGATCCGCTGGACGCGCTTCGGCCGGGAGCTGCGGGCGGTCGTCGACGACCGCCCGCTCGCCGTGCTGAGCGGCGTCGACGCGGACCGGGTGGCCGCGGCGGGCTGGGCGTTCGGCTCGTTCACCGCGGGGCTGACGGGGGTGCTGCTGGCTCCGTACGTACGCCTGGACCCGTACGGCATGCCGTTGCTGGTGATGGAGGTGGTGGCGGTCGCGGTGGCCGCCCGGATGCGCAGTCTGCCGGTGGCCGTGGTGGTGGCCCTGGGCATCGGGATCGCGCAGAGCCAGCTCACCCGGCTGCATCCGGAGGGGCGACTGGAACCGCTCGTCCAGGCGGTGGGCGCCAATCTCTTCGTGGTCGCGCTGCTGGTGGCCGCCCTGGTACTGCCCGGGACCGGTCACCGTGACGTACTGCCGCGCACGGCGACGGCCCGGGTGGCCACCCCGCCGGGCGCGTGGATCGTCGCCGTGGTCCTCTTCCTGCTGCCGCTGGGCTTCGCGGGCTCCGACCTGCACACGTCCGTCCAGGTGCCGGCCCTCGGCGTCGTCCTCCTGTCCCTGGTCGTCGTGACGGGCCGCGGCGGGCAGATCTCGCTGGGGCAGGCCGCGTACGCCGGTCTGGGCGCGCTCTTCACGGCGCTGCTGTCGGCGGGGCGCTTCCCGGGGCTGCCCGAGCTGCCGGAGCTGGCCGCACTCCTGGTGGCGGTGCTGCTGGTGGCGCCGCTGGGACTGCTGACCGGCTGGCCCGCCATCCGCCGGCACGGCCTCGCCCTCGCGCTGGCCACCTTCGCGGTGGGCGTCGGCGTCAGCCGCTTCGTCTTCGCCCAGCCGTACGCGACGTCGGGCCTGGCCCTGGGGCGCCCGGCCGGGTTCGAGGGCGACCGCGCGTACTACGTGCTCGAACTGGCGCTGCTCGCGGTCGCGTTGCCGGCCGCCCACGCGCTGCGCCGGGGCCGTACGGGCCGGGCGCTGGCCGCGATGCGGGACCACGAGGCGGGCGCCTCGGCGGCGGGTGTCCGTGTTCCGGCGCTGAAGCTGACGGCGTTCGTGGCGGGCGCCGCCCTCGCCGCGCTGGGCGGCGGCATGCTCGGCATGGGCGTACGCGCCTTCGACCCGGCCGCGTACGACCCGGTGCGCGGGCTGTTGTGGTTCGCCGCGATCGTGGTGCTCGGCGCCGACAGCGTCCTGGGCGCACTGCTCGCGGCGGCCCTGCTGGTCGGCCTGGACGCGGGCACCCGGGGCGGGGTCGCGGCGGCCGTCATAGGAGTCCTCGCGGTCCTCGTGGGCCGCTTCCCCGGCGGCTCGTACGAGGCCGTGCGGCGGGCGGCCGGCCGTCTGCGGCCACGCCGAAAGCCAGCACTGACCCCACTCGGCGCCCGCGCGGCACAAAGACTGCGGACGCCTATCCGAGACGCACCCACGCCCCGGCCGACCGCCACGACCGGAGCGGCAGGGACGGCAGGGACGGCAGGGACGGCAGGGACGCCGTCCCGGCCGGACCCGGCGCGTCTGCGCGCCGACGGGCGTCCGCCGGTGGCCCGGCCGGTGCCACCGCCCGCGCCGGACGAGACCGGGGTGCCGCGGGCATCCGACGCCCCGGGGCCGAGCACCCCCGGCCGGGCCACTCCCCCCGACCCGCCGCCCCCAGTGCCCGGCGGAAGGGACGCCGCAGACCACGACGGCGGCGATACGGCGGTCGCTCGCCCAGGTGCGCGGGACCGCGTTCCCGCGGCGGCACCCAGCCGCCCCCGGGCCGCTCGCGCCGCCGTCGGGCGGCCCGTGCTGCGGGCCCGTGCGCTGCGCGTCGCGTACGGCGGGTTCACCGTCCTGGACGGGGTCGACCTGGAGGTCCCGCCGGGGCGGATCACCGCGGTCGTCGGGCCGAACGGGGCCGGGAAGAGCACGCTCTTCCACTGTCTCGCCGGAACCGTGCGGCCGGCCTCGGGCCGGGTCGCGTTCGGGGAGCGGGACATCACCCGGCTGCCCGCCCACGCACGGACCCGGCTCGGCATCGCCCGCACGTTCCAGCAACTGGCCGTCTTCCCGACCCTGACCGTGGCCGAGAACGTGCGCGTGGGCGCCGAGCAGGGCCGGGCCGTGGACGCGGGCGCCACGGAGCGCGCCCTGCGGCTGCTCGGGCTCGACGGGGCCGTACGGGCGCTCCCGGCGGCGGACCTGCCCACCGGCACCCTGCGGCGGGTCGAACTCGCCCGGGCCCTCGCGGGAGGTCCCCGGGTGCTGCTGCTCGACGAGCCGGCGGCCGGCCTCGACACGGGCGAGGTGACCGCGCTGGCCCGCCTGTTGCGGGCGTTGGCCGCCGACGGCACCGCCCTCCTCGTCGTCGAGCACGACCTCGACCTGGTGGCCGGCCTCGCCGACACCGTGCACGTCATGGCCGCGGGCCGTGTCGTCGTCTCCGGCCCGGCGGCCCACGTACTCGACGGACTCGGCACGGTGACCGGCCGGTGAGCACCCGCCAGAACACCGCGACGCGCGGCGCCGGGATCTCGCTGCGCCACGCGCGCGTGCGCTACGGCCCGCTGGAGGCCCTGCACGGCGTCACCCTCCACGCGCCCGTCCCCGGCGTCACCGTGCTGCTCGGCCGCAACGGCTCGGGCCGTACGACCGCGCTGCGCGCCCTCGCCGGGACCGTGGCCCTGTCCCACGGCGCCGTGGTCTGGGACGGCACCGACGTCACGCGCCTGCCCGCGTACGAACGGGCCCGCCGGGGACTGTGCCTCGTCCCGGACCGCCGTGCGGTCTTCGCCTCGCTGACCGTCCGCGAGAACCTCGAACTCGCGGCCCGCGGCGGACCCTTCACGTCCGCCCTCCACGCCTACCCCCAGCTGGAGGCCCTGCTGCCCCGAAGGGCGGGCACGCTCTCCGGTGGCGAGCAGCGCATGCTCGCCCTCTCCCGCCCCCTGCTATCACGCGCGCGCGTGATCCTGGTCGACGAGCCCGCGCAGGGCATGTCCCCGACGGTCGCGGCCCGCACCTACGAGGTGCTGAGCGGCCTCGGCGCCGGCGTGATCGTCGCCGAACAGCGGCTGCCGCCCGGCCTGCGCTCCCGGACGACGATCGTGTACGAACTCCGTCGCGGCGCGGTCGTGTCCGCCGGCGAGGCGACACGGACGCGGGTCCCGCCGCCCTGAACGACGCCGGGCCGAGCCGGGGAAGGACCCGCCTAGAACATTTCTGTCCTGCGGACACCGCCTAGGGGGTGGCGGGCACCGGCAGGGTCGAGAAGAGCGGCGGTGCCGACGGGGGCGAGGGTGCCGGCCGGGTCGGGAGGACCGGCGCGTCCCGGGGAGCGGCGGGCACCGGCGGAGCCGAGACGCCGGGCAGGGCGAGAGACGGGGAGGGGACCTGGGGAGCCGAGTCGTCCGGCACGTCCGAGGGGGCGGAGGCCGACGGGCTCGTGGAGGGTGCCGCCGTCGGGGCCGGGGACGCGGACGGGGCTGCCGGATCAGCCGGCGGGGCGGAGGGGGTCGGCGGACTCGTCGAGGGGCTCGGCTCCGGGCGGCCGGGCGCGGGCGAGGGCGCGGACCCGTTCCCCTGCTGCGGCTCGGGCGGCCGGCCCGGGCCCGCCCCCTTCGGCAGCCGCAGGACCGTGCCGACGTGCAGGCGGTCGGGATGGCGCCCGACCGCCTGCCGGTTGAGCTTGTAGAGCGCTTGCCAGCCGCCCCGGACGCGGTACCGCCGTGCGATCGACGAGAGGCTCTCCCCCGCTCGCACGACGTGGGCCCGGCCCTCGAGCCGGTACCTCTTGGAGCAGGCGGGCCACGCCTTCCAGCCCTGGGCGCGCAGCACCTTCTCGGCGACCTTGATCTGCTCGTCCCGGGTGGCCAGGTCCGCTCGCGGCGCGTACGCCAGGCCGCCGTACGCCCGCCAGGTGGGCTGGTGGAACTGCAGCCCTCCGTAGAAGCCGTTCCCGGTGTTCGCGTTCCAGCGGCCGCCGCTCTCGCACTTCGCGAGACAGCCCCACGGCCACCGGTCCTTCGCACAGCCGTACGCCCCCTGCCCGGCCGCCGGGACGGAGGCCGGAGGCGGTGCCGCCGCGGTCACCTGCGAGGGGACCAGCAGGGCCAGGACGGCGACGACGACAGCCGGATACCGCGTGCGCTTGATCGACATCGGGCCACGCTAGGCGGGCCGCGGCGGCGTCCGGACGAGCCGCGCGGCCGGCCGATGGGGCCCCACCCGGTCGGCGGACCCGGTGGGGCCCCGTGCCGCGTCAGAGGTTCAGCCGCTGTCCGGGGACGATGACGTCGGGGTTGCCGCCGATGACGGCCCGGTTGGCGGCGTGGAGTCGCTGCCAGGTGGTCCCGTACCGCGCCGCGATGCCGCTCAGCGTCTCACCGCCGCGGACGATGTGGTCGCCACGGGACGAGCCGCGGCCGGTGTGGCCCGCCTCCCGGGCCGGTGCCTTCGCCGGCTTCGACGGGGCGGCTTCGGTGGCGCCGCCCGGCGGGGCCGCCGCGGGAGCGCTGCCGGACGCGCCCGCGCGGGCCGAGCAGGTGGGCCAGGCCCTCCATCCCTGCGCGCGCTGCACCTTGGCGGCGACAGCGATCTGCTGCGCCCTGGAGGCCCTGTCGGCGGTGGACGCGTAGGCCGAACCGCCGTACGCGCGCCAGGTGCCGGCGGAGAACTGGAGTCCTCCGTAGTAGCCGTTCCCGGTGTTGATGTGCCGGTTGCCGCCGCTCTCGCACTGGGCGATGCGGTCCCACACCCCGCTGTCCGCCGCTGCGGCGTCGCCGTTCGCGGCGACCAGTCCGAGCGGGGCGAGCAGTGCCGCCCCGGCGAGAACCGCGGTCGTACGAGCCTTACGGGTGTTGTCGGCACATTCGGACATGTATGACCCTCTCGAAGGACCCGGGGTCCCCCAAGGCGGTGCGGGGTTCGCGCGTTCGACGCGGTGAGAGCCGAGGGGTCCGTCATCAACCAACTCCTCGTCATTCCAGGCCAGTTTGCCGTTACCGTGGGTATCGCCGAATATGAGCCACCCACTTCATTCGTTGATTTCCTGATTTGTCGACCATTCACCCCGCTGATCCGTGACTCGCCTCACGCCATCAACTTCCTTGGAAATGAAAGGAGTTGGCGTGGAGCGACAGATTCCGCCGCCGGGTTCACCCTGTGCGCAGGATGGTTCGATTCCGTTCGCTCCGGGGCGTGACTCCCGCCACAGATCCTCCGTTGTCTTCTTCATGAGCCGGGAACCCATCCGGTTCACGGACCGGGAGCCCCCGGCCACAACACGCACCGCATCCCGAGGAGCCCCCCGTGCCGCGCATGCTCGACGTCAGCGACGACGTACGCGCCGAGATCGGCGACGAAGAAGCCGACCGGCTGCTCGCCGGAGAGAACGCCCCGGGCAGTTACGACTGCACCTCCTGCCGCACCCAGGGCGACTCCGAACAGGAGCGCACCAGCACCGTGCTGTTCATCGGCGACGAGACCGCCGTACTCGCGTTCGCCCACGCCACCTGCCTGCCCTCGCAGGTCGTCCAGGTGACCGAGGAGCAGCTGCAGGGCGCCGCCCGGTCCATCACCGGGGGCGAGCGCCCCGCCGAGGCCCTGCCCGAGCAGGCCGTCCTCGGCGTCACCAGCGGGCTCGTCCTGCTCGGCGGCGAACTGCATCCCGCGCTCGTCGTCGAGCCCACCGCGCGCATCGCCCGGCCGGGCACGGCGGGCGCCGGCGGCGACGACTTCCTGCCGCTCCTCATCGAGCAGGGCTTCATGCCGCTCAGCACGCTCACGGAGGTCCCGCCCGTGCTGCACGGCTGGTCCGTGCTGCTCGCGATGGGCCAGCTGCACGCCGTCCTGCAGCCCGGCGCCGACGGCAATTCGCCCGTCGCCTGGTGGCAGGCGCACCAGCCGCTCCAGGTCACCGACAGCTGGCGGGCGGCCGCCAACAAGCACCAGCAGGTGCTGCTGTTCGCGGCCCCGGTGGGCTCCATCGGCCGGCAGCCCCGCGAGGACCTGCTGCGCGACGCCCTCGACAAGGCCGCGGCGGGCGGCCGGCTGGTGGCGAGCGCGATGCCCCTCGCCGGTACCTGAGCGGGGGCGGCCCCGGCCGCCGCGGACGCCGGGCGCACTCCTGTGACCTGCGAAAGCGGCCGGCCGGCCGCATCCGAAGCGCCACGGTGTCGTTGGCACATACGTGCACACCTACGACACCCCCCGCCGCCCTCCCTACACGTCCCCGATCCCGGCCATGCGCCCGGCCCAGGACAGCATGGGCAGCTCTTCGGCCACCCCGATCTACGACGCGCTCTACGCGGAGTACCTCAGGACCTTCCGGGCACTGCCGGGCGACCGCAGCGGCGAGGAGGAGTTCGGCCTCGCGCTGCTCGGCGGCAGCTCGTACAGCTCGGGCACCTACACCCCGACCGTGTACGGCATGCGGCACGTCGGCGGGCAGCACCCGACGGGGCACCCGGCCGCGCACGAGAACCAGCCGGTCACCTCCGTCTGGCAGCCGGTGGCCCGGCAGTACGCCACGGGCCTGACCCCGGCGGCGCTGCCGCCGGGCCCGCGCAGGGAACGCTGAGCCGACACCGAACGGGAGAGGGCCCCTGCTCGACGCAGGGGCCCTCTCCCGTGTTCCGCGGTGGAGCTTCGTGCGGCTACTTCTTCTTGCCGCGCTTCTCGCGCACCCGCACCGAGATGTGGATCGGGGTCCCCTCGAAGCCGAACTCCTCACGCAGCCGGCGCTCCACGAAGCGGCGGTAGCCGTGCTCGATGAAGCCCGAGGAGAAGAGCACGAAGCGCGGCGGCCTGGTGCCCGCCTGGGTGCCGAAGAGGATGCGCGGCTGCTTGCCGCCGCGGATCGGGTGCGGGTGCGCGGCGACCAGCTCGCCCAGGAAGGCGTTCAGGCGGCCCGTCGGGACACGCGCCTCCCAGCCCGCGAGCGCGGCCTCGATCGCCGGGACCAGCTTCTCCATGTGCCGGCCCGTACGCGCGGACACGTTGACCCGCGGCGCCCACGCCACCTGGAGGAGCTCGGTCTCGATCTCCCGCTCCAGGTAGTAGCGGCGCTCCTCGTCGAGGGTGTCCCACTTGTTGAAGGCGAGGACGATCGCGCGGCCCGCCTCGACGGCCATCGTCACGATGCGCTGGTCCTGGACGCTGATGTTCTCGCTGGCGTCCAGCAGGATGACTGCGACCTCCGCCTTCTCGACGGCGGCGGCGGTGCGCAGCGAGGCGTAGTAGTCGGCGCCCTGCTGGAGGTGGACGCGCTTGCGGATACCGGCCGTGTCGACGAACTTCCACGTCACGCCGCCGAGCTCGATGAGCTCGTCGACCGGGTCGCGGGTGGTGCCGGCGACCTCGTTGACGACCACGCGGTCCTCGCCCGCCACCTTGTTCAGGAGCGAGGACTTGCCGACGTTCGGGCGGCCGATGAGCGCGATACGGCGGGGGCCGCCGATCGCGGTGCCGAAGGTCTGCGCCGGCGCCTCGGGCAGCGCCTCCAGGACGGCGTCCAGCATGTCGCCGGTGCCGCGGCCGTGCAGCGCGGAGACGGGGTGCGGCTCGCCGAGGCCCAGCGACCAGAGGTACGAGGCGTCGGCCTCGCCGCTCAGGCCGTCGACCTTGTTGGCGCACAGGACGACGGGCTTGCCGGCCTTGCGCAGCAGCCGGACGACCGCCTCGTCGGTGTCGGTGGCGCCGACCTTGGCGTCGACGACGAAGACGACCGCGTCGGCCGCCTCGATCGCGAACTCCGCCTGCGCGGCCACGGACGCGTCGATACCGAGGACGTCCTGCTCCCAGCCGCCGGTGTCGACGAGCTTGAAGCGGCGGCCCGCCCACTCGGCCTCGTAGGTGACGCGGTCGCGGGTGACGCCCGGCTTGTCCTCGACGACGGCCTCGCGGCGGCCGATGATGCGGTTCACCAGGGTCGATTTGCCGACATTCGGGCGGCCGACCACGGCGAGGACGGGGAGCGGGCCGTGACCGGCCTCGCCGATCGCGCCCTCGATGTCCTCGGCGTCGAAGCCCTCTTCCGCGGCGAGCTCCATGAACTCCGCGTACTCGGCAGAGCCAAGTGCCCCGTGCTCGTGCTCCGAGCCGTCGGGCTGGATCTGGTCGTTCATGAAGTCCGTACCTCGTTCATCGTGGTGATCGGTGGAACCGCCCGTACCGGGTGATCCACTACTCAAGTGTCGCGCAGTTGTCGCTCAGCGTCCGGTGAGACGCCTGGCGTTCTCCAGGTGCGTGGTGAGCTGCTTCTGGATGCGTACGGTGGCCTCGTCGAGCGCCTTGCGCGTACGCCGTCCGCTGCCGTCGCCCGCCTGGAAGGGGTCGCCGAAGACGACGTCGACCCGGCTCCGCAGCGGAGGCAGCCCCTTTATCAACCGTCCTTGCCGCTCCGTGCTTCCCAGGACGGCGATCGGCACGACCGGCGCCCCGGAGCGGACGGCGAAGTAGGTGAGCCCGGCGCGCAGTGAGGCGAAGTCCCCCTCGCCGCGGGTGCCCTCCGGGAAGATCCCTAGGACGCCGCCGGCCGCCAGCACGTCCAGGGCCTGCGTGATGGCCGTACGGTCGGCGATCGAGCGGTCCACCTTCACCTGACCGGTGGCGTGCATGAAGGAGGCGATCGGACCGATCCACGCCTCCTTCTTGACCAGGAAGTGCGACGCCCGGGGCGCCACGCCGATGACCATCGGGCCGTCGAGGACGTGGGAGTGGTTGGGGGCGAAGATCACCGGGCCGGTCGCGGGAACCCTCCAGGCGCCCAGGACGCGCGGCTTCCACAGCCCGTACATCAGGCCGACACCGATGCGGCGCCCGACCTCGGCGCCCCGCTCCGAAGGTGCTGTCACTTCGCGGCCCGCTTCTCCTCGACGAGGGTGACGACGCACTCGATGACCTGCTGGAGGGTGAGGTCGGAGGTGTCCACCTCGACCGCGTCGTCCGCCTTCGCGAGCGGCGAGGTCTTGCGGGTGGAGTCGGCCACGTCCCGCTTGATCAGGGCCTCGCGGGTGGCGTCGACGTCGGCGCCCTTGATCTCACCGCTGCGGCGGGCGGCGCGGGCCTCCGGCGAGGCGGTGAGGAAGATCTTCAGGTCGGCGTCGGGGAGCACGGTCGTGCCGATGTCCCGGCCCTCGACGACGATGCCCTGCCCGGCCGCCGAGGCGATCGAGCGCTGCAGCTCGGTGATCCGGGCCCGGACCTCGGGGACGGCGCTGACCGCGCTGACCTTCGAGGTGACCTCCTGGGTGCGGATGGGGCCGGCGACGTCCGTGCCGTCGACCGTGATGGACGGCGCCGCGGGATCCGTACCGGACACGATGTCGGGCTTGCCGGCCGCGTCCGCGATGGAGAGGGGGTCGGTGATGTCGATGCCGTTGTTCACCATCCACCAGGTGATCGCCCGGTACTGGGCGCCCGTGTCCAGGTAGCTGAGGCCGAGCTGGGCGGCGACGGCCTTGGAGGTGCTCGACTTGCCCGTGCCGGAGGGACCGTCGATGGCGACGATCACGGCCGGGGCGGTCCGGGCGGTGGTGGATTCCACGGGTGCGGACACCTTCCTGGTGCGGGGTGCTGAGCTGGTTCGGGCACGATCGCGCCCCGAACAAGGTTACTGGCTCCGCGGACCCCGTCTTACGGCCCCCGCGACGCCTCGTCCACGGCCCCCGCCGCACCCCCGCCGGACGCGACGCCCTACTGCCGGACCGCCCAGCCCCGCTCCCGCAGCGCCGCCGTCAGCACCGGGGCCGCGCTCGGCTTCACCAGCAGCTCCATCAGGCCGACCTGCTGACCCGTGGCGTGCTCGATCCTGACGTCCTCGATGTTGACGCCCGCGCGGCCCGCGTCGGCGAAGATGCGGGCGAGCTGGCCCGGCTGGTCGTCGATGAGGACGACGACGCTCTCGTACACGGTGGGCGCGGTGCCGTGCTTGCCGGGGACGCGGACCTGGCCGGCGTTGCCGCGGCGCAGGACGTCCTCGATGCCGGTGGTGCCCGCCCGGCGCTTGGCCTCGTCCGAGGACTGGAGGGCGCGCAGGGCCTGCACGGTCTCGTCGAGGTCGGCGGAGACGTCCGCGAGGAGGTCGGCGACGGGGCCCGGGTTCGCGGAGAGGATGTCGATCCACATCCGGGGATCGGACGCGGCGATCCGGGTCACGTCACGGATGCCCTGGCCACAGAGGCGTACGGCCGCCTCCTCGGCGTTCTCCAGGCGCGCGGCGACCATGCTGGACACCAGGTGCGGCATGTGCGAGACGAGCGCGACCGCCCGGTCGTGGGCGTCGGCGTCCATCACCACCGGCACCGCCCGGCAGTGCGAGACGAGCTCCAGCGCGAGGTTGAGCACCTCGGTGTCCGTGTCCCGGGTCGGCGTCAGCACCCAGGGGCGCCCCTCGAAGAGGTCCCCCGTGGCGGCCAGGGGCCCCGACTTCTCGCGGCCCGACATCGGGTGCGATCCGATGTACGCGGACAGGTCGAGACCCAGCGACTCCAGCTCGCGGCGCGGCCCGCCCTTGACGCTGGCCACGTCGAGGTACCCGCGCGCGACCCCGGCCCGCATCGCGGCGGCGAGCGCCCCGGCCACGTGCGCGGGCGGCGCCGCGACGATCGCCAGGTCGACGGGCCCCGAGGGCTCCTCGACCGTGCCGGCCCCGAGCGCGGCCGCCGTACGGGCCTGCTCCGGGTCGTGGTCGGTGAGGTGCACGTCGACGCCCCGCCCGGCCAGGGCCAGCGCGGCCGACGTCCCGATGAGGCCGGTGCCGACGACGAGTGCGCTTCTCACTGGGCGATGTCCTTGCGCAACGCGCCCGCGGCGCCCAGGTAGACGTGCGTGATGTCGGCACGCGCCAGGTCGGACTCGATGTGCGCGAGGACCCGTACGACCCGGGGCATCGCCCCCTCGATGTCCAGCTCCTGCGCGCAGATCAGCGGCACGTCGACGATGCCGAGCTTGCGCGCCGCGGCCGCCGGGAAGTCGCTGTGCAGGTCGGGTGTCGCCGTGAACCAGATGCTGATCAGGTCGTCGGCGGTCAGCCCGTTCCGCTCCAGGACGGCGGTGAGCAGCTCGCTGACCTGCTCGTCCATGTGTCCGGCTTCGTCCCGCTCCAGTTGGACGGCGCCCCGGACCGCTCGTACCGCCACGGTGATGCTCCTTGCTGATGTACGTGTCTGCTGTGGTCCGGCCAGCCTAGTCAGCCGCCGGCCGCCCGACGCGCGCCGCCCGCCTGCCGAGACGGCCACCCGGGGGGGCAGGGGCGGGGGCAGACCCCGGGGGGGCGGATTCGTCCTGGGCGTCCCACGAAGTGGCTCCCGTACGCCTCTGGACGCCGGGCAGCGGGTCCGCTTGCATGGTGAGGCTGTCCGCGCCACGCCTCGGGGGAGGCCCGATGAAGCGTTCCGGACCACTGTTCACGCTCCTGGCGGGGCTGCTGCTCGCCGTGTTCATGCTGTCGCTCAACGCGACGACGGGAACGCGCAGCACGTCGGCCGGGAGCGGCACGCCGGCCGATGCCGTGTCGGCGAGCCCGGCGCCCTCGAAGACACCCACGGAATCCGCCACGAAGGCCCCCGCGGCGACGGCCACGCCGGACAGGCCGCCACCGTCGTCCGGCCGGCCGTCGCCCGCCGTGCCGAACGGCGACTACGCGGGCCGTACCGACGACGACTCCTCCGCGGTCGCGGTGACCGTGCGCGACGGCAGGGCGGTCGCGTACTTCTGCGACGGCCGGGACCAGGAGTCGTGGCTGAAGGGTGACGTCGAGGCCGACGGCACCATGCGCCTCACGAACAAGAAGGGCCAGGTCCTCACCGGCGAGCTGAGCGGCAGACGGATCCGCGGCGGCGTCGACATGGGACAGCGGACCTACGGCTTCACCGCCGACAGGTCCCTCGAACCGTCCGGGCTGTACCGCGCCACCGACACGGTGGACGGCACCGAGGTCGACGCCGGCTGGATCGTGCTCCAGGACGGCGACCAGGTCGGCATCCTCAGGCGCGACGGCGAGGCCGCCCCCGCGCCCCGTATCGACCCGCGCAGCGGCGCCGTGACGGTCGACGGGCAGCAGCTCACCGCACGCCCCGTGACGCCGTGACCTCGACGCCGTGCCCCCGCCCCCCGTAGCTCCCTGGAATTCCGGATCCCTGGATCCGTACCCCCCAGCTCCGCAGCCCGCCCGCTCTTCGTTCCGCCCCTTGCCCCATCAGCGCGTGACCGCAGGGAGCCGACCATGACCGTCGACCCGAACGCCGCCACCCAGAGCTTCCCCCCGCCCGGCCCCGCCGCCTCCCGCGGCCCCGGAGCCGTCGGCTACCTCGTACCCGCACTGGCCGCCGGCGCGGTCGCCGTCGGCCTCGGCGTCTACGGAAACGTGCACGACCCCGAGGGCACCGCCTTCAACCTGGCGGGCTTCAACAGCACGAGCGCGGTGAAGTCGTGGATGGCCACCGCGGCGATGGGCTTCGCGGTCGTCCAGCTCGTCTCGGCGCTCATGCTGTACGGACGTCTGCCGGGCCCGAGCTGGTCCGGCGTACTGCACCGCTGGTCGGGCAGGATCGCCTTCCTGGTGGCGGTCCCCGTGGCCGTGCACTGCCTGTACGCGCTGGGCTACCAGACCTACGAACCGCGCGTCCTGTGGCACTCGCTCCTGGGCTGCTTCTTCTTCGGCGCGTTCAGCGCCAAGATGCTGCTGCTGCGCGCGGAACGGCTGCCCGGCTGGCTGCTCCCCGTCGTCGGAGGGCTCGTCCTCTCCGCCCTCACGGTGATCTGGCTGACCTCCGCCCTCTGGTTCTTCCGCACCTTCGGAGTGACGACATGACCGGTCCCCCGGCGCGGCGGCGCACGGTGCTCGCGACGGGCGCGATGAGCGCGCTGCTCCTGGGCTGCAGCGAGTACGGCGACGAGAACGACGGGGGCGGGGGCGGGGCACCCGGCGGCAAGGAGCTCACAGGGACCGCTGACGTGCCGGTCGGCGGCGGCAAGGTCTTCAAGGACGAGAAGGTCGTCGTCACCCAGCCGGAGAAGGGTGACTTCAAAGCCTTCTCCGCGGTCTGCACCCATGCGGGCTGCGTCGTCGCCAGGGTCTCGGACGGCACGATCGACTGCACGTGCCACGGCAGCAGGTTCCGCGTCGCCGACGGCTCGGTGGCCGGCGGCCCGGCGCCGAAACCCCTCCCGGCGAGGCGGATCACGGTCGAGGGCGACTCGATCAGCCTCGCCTGACCTCCCGACCCCTGCAGCCTGATCCGGCTATCCGCCCCGGCCGCCCGAACCACCTCACTCGGCCAGTCGGCCCCTCAGGCGTCCCAGAGCGCGCCGAACGCCATCAGGTCGCCCTGGTACTCGATCCTGTCGGCCCACTCCGCGGGCCAGGCGTCGGAACCGAGGTACGCCCCCGCGAAGGCACCGGCCAGACAAGCGATCGAGTCCGAGTCCCCGGAGGTGCAGGCGGCCCGGCGCAGGGCCGTCACCGGCTCCTCCACGAAGAGCAGGAAGCACAGCAGGCCGGTGGCGAGGGCCTCCTCGGCGATCCACCCGGCGCCGGTGGCCAGGCATGGATCGGTCTCGGGCGACGGCGAGCGCAGCGCCCGCCGCAGCCGCTCCAGAACCTCCAGGCACTCGTCCCAGCCCCGCGCGATGAAGTGCGCCGGCGACGGGTCCTGGGCGCGGGTCCACAGATCGCCGAGCCAGCGCTCGTGGTAGCGCGTCCGGTTCTCGTACGCGTACGACCGCAGCCGGCCGACCAGCCCCGTCGGTTCGGCGCCCTGCGCGAGCAGCCGTACCGCGTGCGCGGTGAGGTCGGAGGCGGCCAGCGCCGTCGGGTGACCGTGGGTGAGAGCGGCCTGCAACTGGGCGGCGCCGGCGCGCTGTTCGTCGCTGAGCCCCGGGGCGAGACCGATGGGCGTGACGCGCATGTTGGCGCCGCAGCCCTTCGACCCCACCTGGCTGGCGTCCTGCCAGGCCCGGTCCTCGCGCTTCAGCGCTTCGCAGGCGACGAGGCAGGTCCGGCCGGGCGCGCGGTTGTTGTCCGGCGACTGGTACCAGTCCACGAACTCCTCCCGCACGGGCCGCTCCATGCGCTCGGGCCCGAGCAATCCCCGGTCCATGGCCGTCCGCAGCCCCCGCGCCAGCGCCAGGGTCATCTGCGTGTCGTCCGTGACGAAGGCGGGGTCCGGCAGCTCCATCTCCCGCCAGGGTCCGCACTTGGCGAGGATCGACGGCACGTCGTCGAACTCGGTCGGGAAGCCGAGCGCGTCCCCGAGGGCGAGCCCGACCAACGCGCCGGTGGCGGCCTGCTTCCTTACGGTCGTGGTCATGGGGTTCGTCCTTCCGCAGACGAAGTCGAAGGCGATGGCGATGGCATAGGCGAAGTCGAGGACGAGGTCGCGGCCGACGTTGCGGACGAGCTCGAAGGCGCTGCCGAGGACGGTGGCGCGGGCACCGGCACGGGCCGCAGCAGCGGTGGGTGCAGCGCCGTGGCGGCCCCCGCCCGGTACAGCGCGGCGGGCTTCCCCCGGCCCCCCGTCAGCCGCGCCCCGCCCGGCACCGGTTCGACGAAGCCGTCCGTCGCGAGGACTTTGCGCCGGAAGTTCGGGCGGTCGATCGTCGTCCCCCACACCGTCTCGTAGACCTGCTGCAGCTCCCCGAGCGTGAACTCGGGCGGGCAGAACGCCGTGGCGAGGCAGCTGTACTCGAGTTTGGCGCCGACCCGTTCGTGGGCGTCGGCGAGGATCAGGTCGTGGTCGAAGGCGAGCGGGCCGAGTCCGTCGTACGGCAGCCAGCGCGCGCTCGCCGCGTCCCCGCCACCGCGCGGTTCGGGAGCGTCCGGGAGCAGTGCGGTGTACGCGACGGAGACCACCCGCATCCGGGGGTCGCGGTCCGGCTCGCTGTACGTGCGCAACTGCTCCAGGTGCAGCCCGGAGACGTCCGACAGGCCGGTCTCCTCGGCGAGTTCGCGCCGTGCGGCCGTCCCGGCGGACTCCCGGGGCAGGACGAACCCGCCGGGCAGTGCCCAGCGGCCGGCGTACGGTTCCTGCCCCCGCTCGATCAGCAGCGCGTGCAGTACACCCGCCCGGACCGTGAACACCGCGAGGTCGACGGTGACGGCGAAGGGCTCGAAGGCGTGCTTGTCGTAGCCCTCCACGGCTCCCCCTGTGTGCTGTCGACGGCTCGGAAGCCGTCGGCACCCCGCCGGGCGGGAGCCGCGGACCGGGACCACCCCCGTGGGCCCTGCTCCATCGGCCGCGCCCGGCAGGGGCGCTCCTTAATGGTCAGTACGACTATAAAGAGCGTATCCGGCGCCCACAACCCCCGAACACACATCGGCCGGCCCCGGGAGGATCCGGAACCGGCCGATGCCGTACTGCTCTGCTGCCGTGCTGCCGTGCTGCCGTATTGAAGCGGCGGCGAGGCGGCGGCGCTACTAGAGGCCGACCTCCGCCATCAGCATCCCGACCTCGGTGTTGGACAGGCGGCGCAGCCAGCCCGACTTCTGGTCGCCGAGGGTGATCGGCCCGAAGGAGACCCGCACGAGCTTGTCGACGGGGAAGCCGGCCTCGGCGAGCATGCGCCGCACGATGTGCTTGCGGCCCTCGTGCAGCGTCACCTCGACGAGGTAGTTTTTGCCGGTCTGCTCGACGACCCTGAAGTGGTCCGCCTTCGCGTACCCGTCCTCCAGCTGGATGCCGTCCTTGAGCTGCTTGCCCAGGTCG
This sequence comes from Streptomyces sp. NPDC002701, assembly GCF_042889045.1. NCBI lineage: Bacteria > Bacillati > Actinomycetota > Actinomycetes > Kitasatosporales > Streptomycetaceae > Streptomyces > Streptomyces sp. NPDC002701. The sequence goes on along the minus strand of NZ_JBIAQL010000012.1, from coordinate 28,382 downwards.
CGGGGGATCGGACCCACGATGTGCGCGAGGTAGACCTTCTTCACGCCGTACTTGGGGTGGGTCAGGCGGTGTGCCAGTTCACCGTGGTTGGTGAGCAGGATGACGCCCTCGGTCTCGGTGTCGAGCCGGCCGACGTGGAAGAGCCGCGTCTCGCGGTTCGTCACGTAGTCGCCGAGGCACTGCCGGCCCTCCGTGTCCTCCATGGTCGACACGACACCGGCGGGCTTGTTGAGCGAGAAGAACTGGTACGACTGCGTGGCCACGGTCAGCCCGTCGACCTTGATCTCGTCGTGCTCCGGGTCGACGCGCATGCCCTGCTCCACGACGATCTCGCCGTTGACCTCGACCCGGGACTGCTCGACCAGTTCCTCGCAGGCGCGCCGCGAACCGTAACCCGCGCGCGCGAGCACCTTCTGCAGGCGCTCGCCCTCCTGCTCGGCGCCCGGGAAGGTCTTGGGCGTCTTCACCTCGGGCCGGCCCGCGTACCGGTCCCTGTTGCGCTCCTCGGTACGCGTCTCGTACTCACGCGAGCGCGCGTTCTCCGTCCGGCCGCCGCGCGGCCGGCCCTGCTTCGGGCCGCCCTTGGCGCCGCCGCGGGCCGCGTTGCCGCGCCCCGACTTCGCCCCCTCGTGGGTGGCGCCGGGGCCCACGTCGTAGCGGCGCTCCTCGGGGCGGGGCTTGCCGGGACGCTTCGGCCTGTCGTCGCGACCTGCCGCGCTGTTCGACTGGGAGCTGCCGCCCCCGGTCCCCCGGGAGCCTCCCCCGGCTCCGCGGGAGTTCCCGCCCGCGCCGGAGCCGCGGGGGTTGCCGCCTCCGCCGCCGGAGCCGCGGGGGTTACCGCCCCCACCGGTTCCGCGGGGGTTGCCGCTCCCACCGCTGTTCCTGCCACTGCCGCTGCCACTGCTTCGCATCAAAGTTCCGTCGTCGTCGTGTCGTCTGCATCTGCGTCCGGCGCATCCGGATCGAACGACGGGACCCCTTCCAGCGTCTCTGCCTCGATCGCGTCCGCCTCCGGGAGGAAGGGCGCGAGCTCCGGGAGCTCGTCCAGGCCACGCAGGCCCATTCGCTCCAGGAAGTAGTTCGTCGTCCTGTACAGGATCGCACCTGTTTCGGGTTCCGCGCCCGCCTCCTGGACCAGACCCCTCTGAAGGAGGGTGCGCATCACTCCGTCACAGTTCACTCCGCGGACCGCCGAGACCCTGGATCTGCTGACCGGCTGCCGGTACGCGACCACCGCCAGCGTCTCCAGCGCCGCCTGGGTGAGACGGGCCTGCTGGCCGTCCAGGACGAACCGCTCGACGGCCGCCGCGTACCCGGGTCTGCTGTAGAACCGCCAGCCGCCCGCGACCATCCGCAGCTCGAAGCCCCGCCCCTGGACGGTGTACTCGTCGGCCAGCGCGCGCAGCGCGTCCGCGACCTGCCGCCTGGGCCGCTCCAGGATCTTCGCGAGATGGTCCTCGGTCGCGGGCTCGTCCACGACCATGAGGACGGCCTCCAGCGCGGGCTTCAGGTCGAGGTCCGCGACCGCGTGCGGGCCCGGCGGGGCCCCGGTGGTGTCCTCGCTCACACCTTCTCCTCCTTCACCGGGTCCGGCGGCCTGTCGAACTCGTCCGTCACCGTCGGCTGCGCATCCCCCTCCCCGCCCGTCCAGCGCACCACCAGGTCCCCCAGAGCCTCCTCCTGGCCCAGGGAGACCGCCTTCTCCCGGTAGAGCTCCAGAAGGGCCAGGAAACGCGCCACGACCGTGAGGGTGTCGTCGGTGTCCTCGACCAGGACGCGGAAACTGGCCTCGCCGACCTCCCGGAGGCGCGCCACGACGATCGCCGCCTGCTCCTGCACGCTCACGAGCGGCGCGTGGATGTGGTCGACGTACACCTGCGGCTTCGGCTTCGGCTGCATCGCCTTCACGGCGAGCGCGGCGAAACCTTCCGCCCCGATGCTGATGACGACCTCGGGGAGCAGTGCGGCGTGGTGCGCCTCCAGCCCGACGGTACGGGGGTAGCGGCGCGCCTCCTCGTCGAGGCGGCGGTTGAAGATGTCGGCGATCTGTTTGTACGCGCGGTACTGCAGCAGCCGGGCGAAGAGCAGGTCACGGGCTTCCAGCAGGGCCAGGTCCGCCTCGTCCTCGACCTCGGCGGAGGGCAGCAGCCGGGCGGCCTTCAGATCGAGCAGTGTCGCGGCGACGACCAGGAACTCGGTCGTCTGGTCGAGGTCCCAGTCCGGCCCCATCGCCCGGATGTGCGCCATGAACTCGTCGGTGACCCTGGACAGCGCCACCTCGGTGACGTCCAGCTTGTGCTTGGAGATCAGCTGGAGCAGCAGGTCGAAGGGGCCCTCGAAGTTCACGAGCCGGACCTTGAAGACCCCGTCCCCGGGTTCGCCGGCCGCCACGGCACCCGGCTCGGGCTCCACCGCCGGCTCGGGCTCCGCCGGAAGCGCGGGTGACGCCGGTGCCGCCACGGGCGACCCGGGCTCCTCCTCGGGCGGCAACACCCCGGCCGGGGGTTCGGCCCCGGGCCCCCGCCCCAGCGCACGCCGCCGTCCCCCGGACCCGCCGGAGGCAGAGGCAGCACCAGAAACAGGGACGTCGTTCGAGGTCATAGCCGTCGCAGGCTACCGCTACCGCCCGCGCAACCGTCGTACGAGGATGCTCGCGTCCCCACGGGATTCGAGATCCGCCAGAACCACCGCGACGGCCTCCCGCACGATCCGCCCCCGGTCGACCGCGAGCCCGTGCTCCCCGCGGAGCACCAGCCGGGCGTGCTCGAGGTCCATGAGCTCCTCGGCCGACACGTACACCGTGATCTTCTCGTCGTGGCGTTCCCGCCCGCTGGGCCGCCGCCCGGGCGCCCGCCCGCGCTTGCGGGGCTGCGCCCCGGCGGGCCCGGCAGAACCTTCCTGCGGCCCCTGACGTCGCCCGGAGCGGTCCGCCGTGGCGGCGCCCCGGCTGCGGGACTCCCCGTCGGCGGAGCCGGCGTCGGCGGCGACGTGTTCGTCGCCCTCGCCGTCCCCGCCCCGCACGGGCACCGACTGCGGCGCGTCCTCCCCGGCGGCCGCGTCGCTCTCGCCCGCCGGAGCCGGCACCCGCGCCTCACCGTTGGCCGGCCGCCGCGGGCTGGAGGACTGAAGTGCCATCCCCCCGGTCGTACGGAACAGTTCGTCGGCCCCCGGCAGACTCACTCGGCGTGACACCGGGCGAGCACCTCCCTGGCGAGCTGACGGTAGGCGGCGGCACCGACGGAGTTGGAGGCGTACGTCGTGATCGGCTCTCCGGCGACCGTGGTCTCCGGGAAGCGGACGGTCCGGCCGATCACCGTGTGGTAGACGTGATCGTCGAACGCCTCGACCACGCGCGCGAGCACCTCACGGCTGTGCACGGTCCGCGAGTCGTACATCGTGGCGAGGATGCCGTCGAGCTCCAGCTCGGGGTTGAGCCGCTCCTGGACCTTCTCGATGGTCTCGGTGAGCAGCGCGACCCCGCGCAGCGCGAAGAACTCGCACTCCAGAGGCACTATCACCTTGTGGGCGGCCGTCAGCGCGTTCACGGTGAGCAGGCCGAGCGAGGGCTGACAGTCGATCACGATGTAGTCGTAGTCGGCCATCAGCGGCTTCAGGGCGCGCTGCAGCGTGGACTCGCGGGCGACCTCGCTCACCAGCTGGACCTCGGCGGCGGACAGGTCGATGTTGCTGGGCAGCAGGTCCATGTTCGGGACCGCCGTCTTCAGGAGCACCTCGTCGGCCGCCATGCCCCGCTCCATGAGCAGGTTGTAGACCGTGAGGTCGAGCTCCATCGGGTTGACGCCGAGGCCCACGGACAGGGCGCCCTGCGGGTCGAAGTCGACGAGCAGGACCCGGCGTCCGTACTCCGCGAGCGCGGCACCCAGGTTGATGGTCGACGTCGTCTTGCCGACGCCGCCCTTCTGGTTGCACATCGCGATGATCTTCGCGGGGCCGTGGTCGGTCAGCGGGCCCGGGATCGGGAAGTACGGGAGCGGGCGCCCGGTCGGGCCGATGCGCTCGCGCCGCTGGCGCGCCGCGTCGGGCGCGAGCGTGGCCGCGTACTCCGGATCGGGCTCGTACTCGGCGTCGGGGTCGTAGAAGTGCCCTTCGGGCAGGTCGTCGTAGTCGGCGAAGTGGGTGCGGTTCTCGCCACTTCCGTTGCCGGCCATGGCGTTCACGTGATGGCCATCCATGCTCTGGTGTGCGGACTGAGCCGTCCGCGAAGGGTGGTGACTCTGGTGGGCTGCGAAGGTGCGCACAGCGACGGAGCCGACAGCCTCGAGCCCCGTGGGCGTTGACCCTCGCGCAGGCATTCCTGGTTGACCACCCCCGGGAGTAAATGTCGACTCATTCACAAGTCGTCTTACCTCCTTGGTGACCAGGAAATTTCTAGATAGGTCAGCGTGGCACCATGCCGACGGTTGGCGACTCTATGGCGTGTCACCGCTCCGCAGCAACACAATCCGCCGGACCCGGCCCGATGTGTCGGCAACGGAACACCCCGCTGTCAAGGGCGTAAGGGCGTCGCACGGCAGGTTTCAGGGGTGTGCGAAACGGTCCAAGGGTTACGTTCGAGGCGAGTTGACCGAGTCTCGCAAAGTGACCCGACACACATCCGGCCGGGCCCTGTGGAACAAGGTCCGGCCGTACGTGCGATGTTGACGACCTGTGTTGACCTGTCGCCTTTTGCCGAGCGTGGGGTCCGCCCGAGCCGGGACGAACCGGGCGGAAACTCAGCCGATCAGGGTCTCCAGCTCGGTGTGCCCCAGGCCGTGGGCCTCCGCGACCTCGCGGTAGACCACTTTGCCGTCATGGGTGTTGAGGCCCCTGGCGAGCGCGGCGTCACGGCGCAGCGCCTCGACCCAGCCACGGTTCGCGAGTTCCACGATGTACGGCAGCGTCGCGTTGGTGAGCGCGTACGTCGACGTGTTGGGCACGGCGCCCGGCATGTTGGCGACGCAGTAGAAGACCGAGTTGTGGACCGGGAAGGTCGGCTCCGCGTGGGTGGTCGCACGCGAGTCCTCGAAGCAGCCGCCCTGGTCGATCGCGATGTCGACAAGCACACTTCCGGGCTTCATCCGCGAGACGAGTTCGTTGGTGACCAGCTTCGGGGCCTTGGCGCCGGGAATGAGCACGGCACCGATCACGAGGTCCGCCTCGAGACATGCCTTCTCCAGCTCGAAGGCGTTCGACACGACGGTCTGGATCTTCGTGCCGAAGATCTTGTCGGCTTCCTTGAGCTTGTTGATGTCACGGTCGAGCAGGGTCACGTGGAAGCCCATGCCGATGGCGATCTGCGCGGCGTTCCAGCCGGAGACCCCGCCGCCGATGACCACCGCCCGGGCGGCCAGCACGCCCGGGACGCCGCCGGGCAGGACACCGCGGCCGCCGTTGGCGCGCATCAGGTGGTAGGCGCCGACCTGCGGGGCGAGCCGGCCCGCGACCTCGGACATCGGGGCCAGCAGCGGCAGCGCGCGGCCGGGCAGCTCGACCGTCTCGTAGGCGATCGCCGTGGTGCCGGACTCCAGGAGTGCGTCCGTGCACTCCTTGGACGCGGCCAGGTGCAGGTAGGTGAAGAGCGTCTGGTCCTTGCGGAGGCGGTGGTACTCCTCGGCGATGGGCTCCTTGACCTTCAGCAGCAGGTCGGCGGCGGCCCAGACCTCGTCGGCGGTGGCGAGGATCCGCGCCCCGGCGGCGACGAACTCGTCGTCCGTGATCGAGGAGCCGACGCCGGCGTCCTGCTCGATGAGGACCTGGTGGCCGTGGCGCACCAGCTCGTGCACGCCGGCGGGGGTGATGGCCACCCGGAACTCGTTGTTCTTGACCTCGCGGGGGATGCCGACCTTCACGTCGATCACGGTTCCTTGGCTCAGATGGGGATGCAGAAGGGATCTGGGGCAGGCAGGGCAAGAATGTCGATGCCTGACATACCCGGAGGCTCGGGAGCACACCGGGAGACACCACGAACGGACGCGGCGGATCCAGTCTAATGAAGGGATTCCCTCTGTCTAGCCTTCCAATGCATCAATCTTCTTCAGATGTACTACGGATTTCGCAGGCATTGCCGTCCTGTTCCCTCGTTGATGCGCTCTCCGGGAGCTCGTCACCCAGCATTCGTTCGGCCGTGGAGCGGTGCAGCCGGGCGGCGGTGGGGTCCCCCAGCCGGTCGAGCGTGTCGGCGAGCCGGAGCTGCAGCGCGGCCTGCAGCCGGACGTCGTCGGCACGGCGTGCCCACTCGACGGCCTCCTGGCAGGTGACGAGAGACTCCTCGGGCCGGCCGGCGTACTCCTGCACCCGCGCCATCTCACTCAGGGCCCGTGCCTGGCCCGCCACGTCCTTGGTCCTGCGGTACCCGGTGACGGCGGAGCGCCAGTTGCGCAGCGCCTCGCCGTAGCGGCCGGCGTAGGTGTGCACGGTCGCGATCCGGCCGTACAGCCGGGCCGCGTCCGCGCGCTCGTCGCGGGCGAGCCGCTGGGCGAGGGCCCGTCCGTACCAGTCGGCGGCCCGGTCGTAGTCACCCAGCTCCTGGTGGGCCGCGCCGACGGATTCCGTCGCGCGGCCGGTCGCGTACGGGTCGTTCGCCTCGCGCCCGGCGTCGAGCGCGGCCCGGTAACGGGCCAGCGCGTCCGTCGTCCGGCCCGTCCTGGCGTCCAGGTCGGCGAGGTTCAGCAGCGCGGCGGCCTTCTCGCGGGGCAGGTTCCGGCGCTCGGCGACGTCCAGGACGAGCCGGTGGATGCCGTACAGCTCGGGCGCCGCGGCCTGCGTACCGACATGGGCGACCATCGCTCTGACCAGCGCGGCCATCAGGCGGCGGGCGAGGGTGTCCAGCTCACCGTCGGCGACCGCGAGGCGGGCGGCGGCCAGCAGCGCGGGCTGCCGGATGCGCAGCCAGTCGGCGGCGGCGCGGGGGTTCGGGAAGCGCAGCGCACGGGGCATCCCGGCGAGTTTCTCGCGGGCGGGCGAGCTGTCGGTCTCGGTGATCGCCCGGCAGGACACCAGGAGCCGCACGGTCCGCTCCAGCATCCGGGCGCGGGCCAGCTGCAGTTCGGCCGGCCGGTCCTCGGCCTCGGTGAGCGGGCGCAGCAGCGGCAGCAGGCAGCCCGGCACCTCGTACTGCGGGAGCGGTGACTCGACGGCCCGGACGAGGCCGAGCCTCGTGAAGTCGTCCAGGGTGGTGCGGGCCGCGCCGACCGAGCAGCCGGCGAGCGCGGACGCGGTGTGCGGATCGACGAGGCCGGCGGGGGCCAGCGAGAGCAGTCGCAGTATCCGTGCGGCGGCCGACGGCAGGGCCGCGTAGGTGAGCCGGAAGACGCGCTCCAGGATCGGTCCGTCGTCACCCTCGGTGCGCAACTGCTTGGCGAGGTCGGCGACGGCCGCCTTGGGGCGGTGGGCCAGCCAGGCCCCGGCGAGGACGAGCGCCGCGGGCTGGCCGGCGCACAGTTCCACGAGCCCCTCGGCGGCGCGCGGGTCCACGGTGATGCGTACGGAGCCGGTGAACCGGTCGAGGAGGTCCAGTGCGGACTTGGTGTCCAGACCGCCGAGGGTGCAGGGGCGCACGTCCGCGATCCCGGTCAGGGGTCCGCCGGAGACGGCGACGACGAGGCAGTCGGGGTTCTCCGGCAGGAGCGCGTCGACCTGTCCGGCGTCCGCCGCGTCGTCGAGCAGGAGCAGGGTCCTGCGGGTGGCGAGCGCCTCCCGCAGCCGCTCGGAGAGGTCGTCCTCGTCGGCTCCGGCGGGGGCCGGCAGATCGAGCGCGGTGAGCAGGTCACGGGCGGTGCGTTCGGTCGGTACGAGGGTGCCGTCCGGCTCGGTGAGCCGGGCCCGCAGGACACCGTCGGGGTAACTGTGCGCGACCTGCCGTACGAGCTCCTCGGCGAGCGCGGTGCGGCCGGATCCGGGCCGGCCGGCGATGAGCAGCACGCGCGCGCGGGGGGCCTTGCGGCCGGCGAGGGTGTCGAGGCCCGCCCGCTCGATGTCGGCCCGGAGTTCCTTCAACTCTCTTGCCCGGCCGAGGAACTGACTGACCGTGGGAGGCGGCGCGGCGGCCCGGCGCGGCCCCTCCTCCGACACCGTCGTGCCGCCGGCGTCCACCGCCTGATCCGTCACGGGCCACACTCCCGTCCCACTGCGCGCGCAAGCCCGCCGGGCACTCCGGACGGGGCGTCTGCTGAGCCTAGTTCACGCTCTGCGACGATCCGTGCGGAGCGCGGCGGGCACGTCCCCCGATCGGATCAGGCGATCGTCACACGGATGGGCCGACCGGACGCACCGGAGTGGATCACGCCTCGAACGGGCGTGCGGGCCACGGTGCCTCGGCCGGGCGCAACGCGTCCAGGCCGTCGCCGCCCCGTGCCGCGACCAGTGCGAGGACGCCCACCACGAGGCAGTTGTTGTGCAGCTCGCCGGCGAGGACACCCCGGACGAGTTCGTCGACCGGGACCCGGGAGACCTCCATGTCGGCTTCCTCGTCCTCGACCGCGAAGCGCCTGCCCTCGGCCTCGGAGAGATCGCGGGCGAGGAAGATCCGGACGGCCTCGTCGCAGCCGCCGGGCGTGGTGAACACGTCGGTCAGCACCCGCCAGTCCTCGGCCTTGACGTGCGCCTCTTCGTAGAGTTCGCGCTGCGCGGCGTGCAGGGGGTTCTCGCCCGGGACGTCGAGCAGGCCGGCCGGGATCTCCCAGAGCTTGTGCCGCACGGGGTGCCGGTACTGACGGATGACCAGGGCACGGCCCTCGTCGTCGAGGGCGAGGACGGCCACCGAACCGGGGTGCACCTGGTAGTCGCGGCGCGCGACCGATCCGTCGGGCATGACCACGTCGTCGGTGCGTACGGAGGTCTTGTTGCCGGTGAACGGGGTCTCGGTCGCCCTGACCTCCCACTCCTCGGCGGTGTCCTTGATGGTCATGTCGACTTGACTCCTCCTACGCACGGACCCGCGCCGCGACGGACGTACTCGCGCGGCGAGAAAAACGGGGCACGCGCCCCGAAGGACGCGTACCCCGGCAACCGTACAACCCTCGTCCTACTCGCCCGCCCCGCGCTTCTCCTGCTGCCGCGAGACGGCCGCCTTGACCAGGCCGGCGAACAGCGGGTGCGGCCGGGTCGGGCGCGAGCGGAGCTCCGGGTGCGCCTGGGTCGCGACCAGGTACGGGTGGACGTCGCGCGGGTACTCCACGTACTCCACGAGCTTGCCGTCCGGGGAGGTGCCGGAGAACTGCAGACCGGTCTTCTTCTCCAGCTCGGCGCGGTAGGAGTTGTTCACCTCGTAGCGGTGCCGGTGCCGCTCCTCCACGTACTCCTTGCCGTCGTAGACCTCGCGCACGATGGAGCCCTCGGCGAGCTTGGCGGGGTACATGCCCAGGCGCATCGTGCCGCCCATGTCGCCGTCGCCCGCGACGATGTCCAGCTGCTCGGCCATGGTGGAGATGACCGGGTGGCCGGTGGCGGAGTCGAACTCGGTCGAGTTGGCGTCCGCGATGCCCGCGAGGTTGCGCGCGGCCTCGATCACGATGCACTGCAGGCCCAGACAGAGCCCGAGGAGCGGGATCCGGTTCTCACGGGCGTACTGGATGGCGCCGACCTTGCCGGACACACCGCGGTCGCCGAAGCCGCCGGGGATACAGATCGCGTCGACGTCACCGAGCTGCTCGGCGGCGCCCGCGGGGGTCTTGCAGTCGTCCGAGGCGACCCACTTGATCTTCACGCGGGCCTTGTTGGCGAACCCGCCCGCGCGCAGGGCCTCGGTGACCGAGAGGTAGGCGTCGGGCAGGTCGACGTACTTGCCGACGAGCGCGAGATCGATCTCGTGCAGCGGCCGGTGGACGCGGTCCAGCAGGTCGTCCCAGGTCGTCCAGTCCACGTCCCGGAACGGCAGGTCCAGCTTGCGGACCACGTACGCGTCGAGGCCCTCGGTGTGCAGGACCTTCGGGATGTCGTAGATCGAGCGGGCGTCGGGGCAGGCCACCACGGCCGTCTCGTCGACGTCGCACATCAGCGAGATCTTGCGCTTGATCGCGGTGGGCACCTCGCGGTCGGCGCGCAGCACGATCGCGTCCGGCTGGATACCGATGTTGCGCAGTGCCGCAACCGAGTGCTGGGTCGGCTTCGTCTTCAGCTCCCCGGAGGGGCCGATGTACGGGAGGAGCGAGATGTGGACGACGAACACGTTGTCGCGACCGACCTCGTGACGGACCTGGCGGACGGTCTCCAGGAACGGCAGCGACTCGATGTCGCCGACCGTGCCGCCGACCTCCGTGATGACGACGTCGACGTCGTCGGTGGCCATCCTGCGGATGCGGTGCTTGATCTCGTTGGTGATGTGCGGGATGACCTGCACGGTGTCGCCGAGGTACTCGCCGCGCCGCTCCTTGGCGATGACCGTGTTGTAGACCTGCCCGGTGGTGACGTTGGCGCTGCCGTCCAGGTCGACGTCGAGGAAGCGCTCGTAGTGCCCGATGTCGAGGTCGGTCTCGGCCCCGTCGTTGGTGACGAACACCTCACCGTGCTGGAAGGGGTTCATCGTGCCGGGGTCGACGTTCAGATACGGGTCGAGCTTCTGCATGGTGACCCGCAGACCCCGCGCCTTGAGCAGCGCGCCCAGGCTGGAGGCGGTCAGGCCCTTGCCGAGGGAGGAGGCGACACCCCCGGTGACGAAGAGGTGCTTGGTCGTCGTGGCTGTGCTGCTTCGGAAAGCAGCGGGCGGCATGGCCAAGAGGGGGCTCCCGTGGTCGCGGTCTTTGGTGCGGTACGGCTGCCCGGCCCGGAGGTTTCCGGAGGTGCCGTCGCTGCGGTTCGGGGGCCCCTTTTCCTGCTGGGGCGTCCACCGGTCCACGGGCTACCAGGGTATCAGCGACGCGGCGAGGGTGCTTCCGGCCACGCTCCGCACACGGGCCGACACGCACCACAGTCGTGCTCACTCATTCGGCTCAGACGGGTTGTCGGGAGGGGCGCGCGGATCATCATCGTGCGTCGTATCCTGCTCGGACACTCGCTGCCGAGCCGGGCCGGCGAACGGCACCACCCCCGCCGGTGTACCTGGACAAATGAGCTCGTCAGTTCGCCTCGCGTAGGCAGTCACTGCAACCATCGACCTGCGTGACACGCGACAACTGACGTTCCGCAACGACGCTTTACCAATGATCCTCTGACCGCAAGAACACCGCCCCCTCGTGGGGCGACGTGGCCGTTCGACTGGAGTTGCACGTGGCCGGGCGCATCGAAGACTACGCACTTATCGGAGACATGCAGACGGCGGCGCTGGTCTGCAGGGACGGCACGGTGGACTGGCTGTGCCTGCCCCGCTTCGACTCCCACGCCGTCTTCGCGGGACTGCTCGGCACGGAGGAGCACGGGTTCTGGCGGCTCGGACCGGCGCACGCCGCCGACGCCGAACCGCCGAGGGCGGTCCGCCGCCGTTACCGCGGCGACTCCCTGATCCTCGAATCCGAGTGGGACACCTCACGCGGCACGGTCCGCGTGACCGATTTCATGCCCCCTCGTGACGGCGCTCCCCAGCTGATCCGCATCGTCGAGGGCGTCACGGGCCGCGTCCCGATGCGCTCCGCGCTGCGGATGCGTTTCTCCTACGGGCGTGTGGTGCCGTGGGTGCACAAGCACGAGGGCCGGACGGTGGCCGTCGCCGGGCCCGATTCCGTCTGGTACGACACCGAGTGCGAGACGTACGGCAAGGCCCTGACGACCTACTCGGACTTCACGGTCGCGCCGGGCGAGCGCATCGCGTTCACCATCTCCTGGGAGCCCTCGCACAAGCAGCCGCCCCCGCTCCCCGAACCGGAGCAGTCCCTGGAGGCCACCGAGGAGTTCTGGCAGGACTGGGTGGCGCAGTGCACGTACCACGGGCCCTACCGCGAGGCCGTGGTCCGCTCGCTGATCACGCTCAAGGCACTGACGTACGGGCCGACGGGCGGCATCGTCGCCGCCCCCACGACCTCCCTTCCGGAGGAGATCGGCGGGGTCCGCAACTGGGACTACCGCTACACGTGGCTGCGCGACGCGGCGATCACGCTGTCGTCGCTGCTGCGCACCGGCTACCGCGAGGAGGCCCGCGCCTGGCGCGAGTGGCTGCTGCGGGCGGTCGCGGGCGACCCCGAGAACCTGCAGATCATGTACGGCATCGCCGGTGAGCGGGAGCTGGGCGAGGCGGAGCTCGACTGGCTGCCGGGATACGAGAACTCCGGGCCCGTCCGCGTCGGGAACGGCGCCGCGAACCAGCTCCAGCTCGACGTCTACGGCGAGGTCACCGAGGCCCTGCACCTGGCCCACATGACGGGTCTGGCCCGCAACGACTACGCCTCGCTCCTCCAGCTCAAGCTGATCCGCTACCTGGAGGACCACTGGGACGAGCCCGACGAGGGCATCTGGGAGGTGCGCGGCCCGCGCCGCCACTTCGTCCACTCGAAGGTGATGGCCTGGGTCGCCGTCGACCGCACCATCAAGCTCATCGAGTCCGGGGACGCGGACGGGCCGCTGGAGAAGTGGCGCGAGCTGCGCGACGACATCCACCGGGACGTGTGCGAGAAGGGGTACGACAAGGAGCGCAACACCTTCACGCAGTCGTACGGCTCGAAGGAGCTGGACGCCTCGCTGCTGCTGATCCCGCAGATGGGCTTCCTGCCGCCGGACGACAAGCGCGTGATCGGCACCATCGAGGCCATCCAGCGCGAGCTGTCCACCACGGACGGCTTCATCCTGCGCTACCCCACCTCCGGTGACGACGCCGGCGTGGACGGCCTGGAGGGTGACGAGGGCGCGTTCCTGGCCTGCTCGTTCTGGATGGCGGACGACCTCGCGATGATCGGCCGGGTGGACGAGGCACGCAAGCTCTTCGAGAAGCTGCTGGCCCTGCGCAACGACCTGGGTCTCCTCGCCGAGGAGTGGGATCCGCGTCTGCAGCGGCAGGTCGGCAACTTCCCGCAGGCGTTCAGCCACGTGCCGCTGATCGACACGGCCCTGCGCCTGACGGCGTCCGGGGCGTACGGCGGCTGACGGGGGCCCGGCCGGAGTCCGTCCGGCGCGTCGTGGCAGGTGACGGACGGGGTAGCGTCCGGTCATGGACAGCCGTACCGACCCGCCGGACCCGCACAGTGGCGGCATCACCGTGCAGCGCGCCCTGGAGCTGCCCGGGCTGCGCGGTGGCCTGCCGGAGATCCTGGCGGGCGCCGACCGGCTGGGCCGCTCCGTGCGCTGGGTGCACGCGGGCGAGGTGCCGAACATCGCCTCGCTCCTGAAGGGCGGCGAACTGCTCCTGACCACCGGGTACGGTCTCGGCACCCGCCCCGCCGAGCAGCGCGCGTTCGTCCGCGCCCTCGCCGAGCGCGGCATCGCGGCCCTGGTCGTGGAGCTGGGACCGCGTTTCACGAAGCTGCCCGCGGCGCTCGTGGAGACGGCCCGGGGCCTCGGTCTGCCCCTGGTGCAGCTGCACCGCGAGGTGGCGTTCGTGACGGTCACGGAGGAGGTCCACACCGAGATCGTCAACGGCCACTACGCACTGCTCCAGCGCGCCGAGGAGGTGCACCGGCGCTGCACCGAGGCCCTGCTCGGCGGGGGCGGCATCCCGCAGGTCCTCGGCATCCTGGCGGACTTCGGCGGCAACCCGGTCTTCCTGGAGACCCCGGAGGGGCAGCTCCTGTACGCCGCCGGGACCGGCCCGGCGAACGCCGATCCGCTCCAGGTGTGGGAGGGGCTGCGCGGCCGGCACAAGGGCGCCCCGCCCGCCGGTTCGGTCCTGGTGGACGTGCCCGGCCCCGGTCCGGACGGCGGTCCCGGGGCCGTCCGGGCCCGGCTCGCCCTCCTGCCGGTGAACGGCCCGCTCGCGCCCGTGCACCGCATCGCGGCGGAGCGGGCCGCGGGCGTCCTCGCCGTGGTCCTGATGCAGGCCCGCCAGGAGGAGGAGCTGGCGGCCCGTGGCCGCGGCGACTTCCTCACCGACCTCGCCGAAGGACGCGTCGCGGCCGGGGACGCGCCCGCGCAGGCCCGTGTCCTCGGCTTCAAGCCCGGTGACGGCCCGCTGCTGCCGGTCGTCATGCGCCTCGCCGACGGACTGTCCCCCGGCGGCGGCTGGGCCGTGCTGGCCCGCGCGGTCGCCGAGGAACTGGCCTCGGTGGGCGTCCCGGTCCTGCTGGGCGTACGCCCCGTCGAGGGCCGGGTGCCCCTGCTGGTGGCGCTGCGTGCGGAGGCCGAGCGGCCGGCTGTCGCGGACCGGGTCGCCGCGGCGCTGCGGGCCGGCGTGGAGCGGGCCGGGACGCAGCGGCCGGGCGCGCGGCCACCGGTGGTGGTGGTCGGCGTGGCGGGCGGCTGGGCGGCCGCGTCGGCGGGTCTGCGGCATGCAGCGGAGACGGCCACGGCGGCGCAGGGACTGCCCGGCCGGCCCTGGTACGACGCCCGGCGCCTGGACACCGACCTGCTGCTGTGGCGCCTGCGGGACCATCCTGACCTGGCCGCTTTCGTTGACCGTGCGATCGGCCCCCTGCGCGACCACGACAACCGCTCCCGGCCGCCGCTGCTGCCCACCCTGGAGACGTATCTCGCGCACGCGGGCCGCAAGGCGGAGACCGCACGGGAGCTGCACCTCAACCGGCAGACGCTCTACAACCGGCTGGCGCGGATCGGGGAGCTGCTCGGGACGGACCTCGACGATCCGCAGACGGTCCTGGCGCTGAGCCTGGCCCTGCGGGCCCGCAGACTCGTCCCCTGACCGCCACCGCCACCACCGTCACCGCCACCGCCACCGCCACTAGGGAAGCGGCCAGGGCCGGGTCAGCTCGTCGTACACGCTCAGCACCTGGGCCACCGTCTCGTCCTCGGTGGGCCAGGTGGCCGCCTGCCGCGTTCCCCTGTCCTTGAGACGCTCACACCGGCCGGGGTCCGCGAGCAGGCCGGCGACGGCCTCGGCGAGCGCCCCGGAGTCCCCGGGCGGTACGAGTTCGGCGGCGTCCCCGACCAGATCGGCGATGCCGCCGGTGGCGGCCGCGACCAGCGGCACGCGCGCGTGAAGGGCCTCCTGGGCGAGCACGGAGCGCGCTTCCGGACCGCCGGGCAGCAGGGCCAGGTCGGCCGCCGCGAGCAGCTCCCCGATGTCGTCGGGCCGGCCGATCAGGCGCACGGGAAGCTCCTCGGCCTCGATCCGCCGCTGGAGTTCGCCGCGCAGCGGCCCTTCCCCGGCGATCACGAGGAGCGGCACGGGGTCCAGCCGCCGCCACGCGCGTGTGGCGTCCAGCAGTGTGTCGTGCCCCCGGTGCCGGTCGAGGGAACCGACGGCGACCAGCAGCGGCCGGTCGATGGTGCCGAGTTCGGCACGGGCCTTGGGCCGCAACCGGTCGGCCTCCTCGGCCGTGGCGACGGACCGGCGCCGGGCGGGCAGCGCGACCGCGGCGAGCCGCGCGTCCCGCGCTCCTCTGCTGCGGGCCCGGTCCACGAGGTCGGTGGAGGTCCCGAGGACCACCGACGCGGCCTTCGCCACGCGCCGCTCCAGTACGCGCAGCAGGTGCGCCCGCGCGCCTTCGGCGGACGGGCGGGTGTGCCAGGTGACGACCAGCGGGACGCGCCGCCCGCCGAGCGCGAACGCGGCCCGCAGCGCGGCGTGCAGTCCGTGGGCATGGACCAGGTCGGCGTCCGCGCAGGCCGCCCGCAGCGCGGCCACCGCGGACGGGTCGTTGCGCCGGGGCACCGGCACGTGCTCGGCGCCGGCACCGGTGAAGTCGTACGTGTGGTCGGCCGTGGCGGGGGCGCACACGGTGACCCGGACGCCCCGTGCGACGAGCCCCGAGGTCAGCGACCGGACATGGGCACAGCTGCCCGTGCTGCCGCCGCCGAGCACCTGGACGGTACGCAGCGCGGGCTGTCCGTGCGACGACTGTCCTCGTGGTGCGTGTCCGTGCGGTGCGTGGCTGCTCACCTGGCTCACGTGGCCGGGGCTCCTGGTTCGGCGTCGGGCGGTCACGAAGAAACGTACCGAAGGAACGGGCGGCGGGGGTGGACCGCTCGTCCTGCCCCTAAGAATGCCAGGGCGGGCCGGAGTTGCCGACCACCGAGGGACCGCTGCGCCCGAGGGGGTGCGGATGGGATACGGGCGCTCCCTCACACGAGTGAGCGCTGGACGATGTTCGAAGACAGGCGGGGGCGGGTGTCGCCGCCGGCGAGCTGCTGTTCACGCCCCCTTCGCGCCCCACCGAGCACCGGGCGTGCACCTCACCGTCCGTACGACCCCGCACGCCCGGGCCCCGCGCACCCCTGCCCCACGTACCTCTGTGCCCGTGCGGATCCGCCCGCCCCGGATTACCCGTCCGCGCGAGCTGTCGCCAGCAGTTCCTCAGCGTGCGCTCGCGCGGTCTCGGAGTCCTCCTGGCCTGCCAGCATCCGGGACAGCTCGCGGATGCGCGCCTCGCCCTCCAGGACCTTCACGCCGGAGCGCGTCACCGACCCGTCGTTGGTCTTCTCGACCAGCAGCTGCCGGTCGGCGAAGGCGGCCACCTGCGGCAGGTGCGTGACGACGACGACCTGCGCGCTCCTGGCGAGCTTCGCGAGCCGCCTGCCGATCTCGACGGCCGCCTTGCCGCCGACTCCGGCGTCCACCTCGTCGAAGAGGTACGTGGGCACGGGGTCCGTCCCCGCGAAGACGACCTCGACCGCGAGCATGACCCGCGACAGTTCACCACCGGACGCGCCCTTGGCGATGGGCCGCGGCGGCGCCCCCGGGTGCGGGGCGAGGAGCAGTTCGACCTCGTCGCAGCCGGCGGGCCCGTACGAGACCGTGCGCCCGCCGACCTCCACACCCTCGGGGTCCTCGGTCTGCCGGATCTCGAACGACACGCGCGCGTGCGGCATGGCGAGCGAGGCCAGCTCGGCGGTCACCGCGGCGGCGAAGCGGTCGGCGGCCTCCGTACGGGCGTCGGTGAGGGCCTGGGCCAGTCCGCCCAGCTCGGCCCGCAGCCCGTCCCGTTCGGCGGTGAGCTCACCGATCCGGTCGTCGTCGCCGTCCAGTTCGAGGAGCCGTGCGGTTCCCCGCTCGGCCCAGGTCAGCACGGCGTCCATGCCCTCGCCGTGCTCGCCGTACTTGCGGATCAGCGTGGTGAGCGCGGCGCGGCGCTCCTCGACGGCCGCGAGCCGCAGCGGGTCCGCGTCGAGGTCGTCGGCGTATCCGGCCAGCTCCCCCGCCACGTCCCCCAGCAGGATCCCGATCTCGCCGATGCGGCCGGCCAGGGCGCCGAGGGCCGCGTCGTGGGACCGTACGGCCTCCAGGGCGCGGTGTGCGCCCGCGACGAGCGTCGTGGCGTCGATGCCCTCCGGGTCCTCGGGGTTGCCCGCGAGGGCGGCGTGCGCGACCGTGGCGGCCGACGCGAGCGCCTCCGCGTGCCCGAGCCGCTCGGCCTCGGCCGCGAGCTCCACGTCCTCGCCCGCCCTGGGCTCCACCGCGGCGATCTCGTCGAGCCCGAAGCGCAGCAGATCGGCTTCCTGGGCGCGTTCCCGCGCGCGGGTGG
Organism: Streptomyces sp. NPDC002701; assembly: GCF_042889045.1. NCBI lineage: Bacteria > Bacillati > Actinomycetota > Actinomycetes > Kitasatosporales > Streptomycetaceae > Streptomyces > Streptomyces sp. NPDC002701. The sequence goes on along the minus strand of NZ_JBIAQL010000012.1, from coordinate 10,887 downwards.
TGATCTGGTCCAGCTCGGTGGTGATGGCGCGCAGCCGCCGGTAGGCGCCCGCGTACTTCTCCAGCGGCACGGCGACCGCGTCGCCCGCGTACCGGTCGAGGGCCTGCCGCTGCCGGGACAGCTTGAGCAGCCCCTGCTGGTCGGTCTGGCCGTGCACGGCCACCAGGTCGTCGGCGAGCTCGGCGAGCAGCCCCACCGGCACGGAACGCCCGCCGAGGTGCGCGCGCGAGCGGCCCTCGGCGGAGACGGTACGGCTGATGAGCAGGGTGCCGTCGTCGAGCTCGGCGCCGGCCTCCTCGGCCCGCAGGGCCGCCGAGGCGCCGTCGGGGACGGAGATCCGCCCCTCCACGACCGCGTTCTTCGCGCCGATCCGCACGAGGGCGGCGTCGGCGCGTCCGCCCAGCAGCAGGCCCAGGCTGGTGACCACCATCGTCTTGCCCGCGCCGGTCTCGCCGGTCACGGCGGTGAAGCCCGGCGACAGCTCGACAACAGCGTCGTCGATGACTCCGAGCGACCGTATCCGCATCTCCTCCAACACGGACATGACCATACGAGGTTTCTCCTGCCCGGCGCGACGCCGCCCCAGTCCCTGCACAAACGTCCAGGTATCCACGTGCCCCGTAAGGGGCGCGGGGAACTGCGCGGCCAGCCCCCACGCACCCGCAGGTTCATCATCCTCCCGGCAGCGGAGCGCCTAGTGGGGCGCCCCCCGCCACCCGGCGACCGGCAGCGCGAACTTGGCCACCAGCCGGTCCGTGAACGACGCGTGGTGCAGCCGCGCGAGGCGCACCGGCACGGCCCCGCGACGGACCTCCACGCGGGCGCCGGGCGGCAGCTCGATCGTGCGCCGGCCGTCGCACCACAGGACCCCGGGCGGGATGTGCGGCAGGATCTCCACGGCCAGCACCGAGTTCGGCGAGGTCACCAGGGGCTTGGCGAACAGGGCGTGGGCGCTGATCGGCACCATGAGCAGCGCCTCGACCTCCGGCCACACCACGGGTCCGCCCGCGGAGAACGCGTAGGCCGTCGACCCGGTCGGCGTGGACAGGACGATCCCGTCGCAGCCGAAGCCGGTCACGGGCCGCCCGTCGATCTCCAGGACGACCTCCAGAAGCTTCTCGGCGCCCGCCTTCTGCACGGCGGCCTCGTTGAGCGCCCAGTCCGTGTGCACGACGTCGCCGTTGCTGTGCACCACGACGTCGACGGTCATCCGTTCCTCGACCTCGTACGCCTTCGTCACCACCCGGTCGACGACCTTGTCGAGGTCGTCGCGCTCGGCCTCCGCGAGGAAGCCGACCCGCCCGAGGTTGACGCCGAGCATCGGCACCCCGGAGGCGCGGGCGAACTCGGCGCCGCGCAGCAGCGTCCCGTCACCGCCGAGGACGATCAGCAGTTCACATCCGTCGAGGCACTCCGGGGTCGCCTCCCTGACGAGTTCCACGGTCGGCGGCAGCGGCAGGTCGGCCGCCTCCGTCTCCAGGACCCGTACGCCGAGTCCGGAGCGCAGCAGCCCCTCGACGACGAGCTCGGCACTGCGGATGGCCGCGGGCCGTCCGGTGTGGGCGAGCAGGAAAACAGTACGAGCTCGGGTATCGGTCAACGCGGCCCCTCCGCCACTGCACGGTCAACGTCGGCCGGGTCCAGTGCGGGTGCCCCGGCACGCAGCCACAGAAAGTACTCGACATTCCCCGAGGGTCCGGGCAGCGGACTCGCCGTCACGCCCCGCACCCCGAGCCCCAGTTCCCCCGCCTGCCGGGCCACACCGCGCACGGCGTCCGCCCGCAGCTCGGGACTGCGGACCACGCCGCCGCTCCCCAGCCGTTCCCTGCCCACCTCGAACTGCGGCTTGACCATCATCACCAGGTCGGCACCGGGCGCCGCGCACCGCACGAGGGCGGGCAGCACCAGGCCGAGCGGGATGAAGGACAAGTCACCGACAACAAGATCCACCGGCTCCCCATCGATCGCCTCCAACGTCAACTCGCGTACGTTCGTACGGTCCTTGACGGTGACGCGTTCATCGCTTCGGAGAGACCACGCCAACTGCCCGTAACCGACGTCCACGGCGAGCACCCGGGTGGCGCCCGCGCGCAGCAGCACATCGGTGAAGCCGCCGGTCGAGGCTCCGGCGTCCAGGGCCCGCCGGCCCTCGACCACCAGGCCCTGCGGCACGAAGGCGGCCAGTGCCCCGGCGAGCTTGTGGCCGCCGCGCGAGACGTAGTCCGGGTCGTCGTCGTCCTTCGCGACCAGGATGGGGGCGGCGGTCTCCACCTGGGTGGCGGGCTTGGTCGCGAGGTTCTTGCCGACGGTGACCCGCCCGGCGGCGATCAGCTGTCCGGCGTGCTCGCGCGAGCGGGCGAGTTTGCGCCGGACCAGCTCGGCGTCGAGGCGGCGTCGTGCCACTCCTGCCACGTTCGGTTCAGCTCCTGTTGCTGTCGCTGTGGGTGTTCGGTGCCGGGGGCGCCGGAGGTCCCGGGCGGGCGTCGAGCGCGGTGAGCGTGTCGCGCAGCCCCCGGTGCACATCCTCGTACACCTCGATGTGGCCGTCCGTCGCGAGGTGGTCCGCGTCGCCCAGCCGGTGGAGCAGGGCGTCGACCTCCGCGTCGCCCGTGGGTGTGAGGGGGACGTACAGGGGCGCGGGGGCGGCCGGATCGTACGCCTCCGTACCGAAGGGCTCCGAACCGTCGGTTCCGGTCGGGGATCCGTCCTCCGGACCGGTCATGGACTCGCTCATGCCCCGACGCTACCGCGAAGGGCTGAGGTACCGTCGATCACGATGGCGACGATCGAGGAGTGCCGCAGCGCACTCGACACACTCTCGGAGAACATGGCGGGCGCGAACGGCGACGTGCGCGGCGCGGCCGCGTTGGACCGCTCCCTGAGCTGCCGTGTCACCGACCTGGACATCACGTTCGTCGGCCGCCTCCAGGACGGCCGGATCGTGGTGCAGGACACCGTCGAGGGGCCGCCGCCCGAGAAGGCCGAGATCCGGCTCGCCATGACCGGCGACGACCTGGTCGCGATGGTCGAGGGCGAGCTGCACTTCGCGAAGGCATGGGGCTCCGGCCGCGTCAGGCTCGAAGCGGGCCTGCGCGACCTGATGCGCCTCAGAAAGCTGCTCTGACCCGGCCCCTCCCCTGTCGGGTCAGCTCTTGGTGACAGCCACGGACGCGGCGGCCGTACGGGCCTTCCGCGCCGCCGGAACCACCAGCGGCGTGCCCGTCTCCGGATCGTCGACGACCTGGCAGCGCAGCCCGAAGACCTCCTCGACGAGTTCGGCCGTGACGATGTCCGCCGGAGCGCCCTCCGCGATGACCGCCCCTTCGCGCAGGGCGATCAGGTGGGTGGCGTACCGGGCGGCGTGGTTGAGGTCGTGCAGTACGGCGACCAGGGTCCGGCCCCGCTCCTCGTGGAGGTCGGCGCACAGGTCGAGTACGTCGATCTGGTGCTGGATGTCCAGGAAGGTGGTCGGCTCGTCGAGCAGCAGCAGCGGGGTCTGCTGGGCGAGCGCCATGGCGATCCACACCCGCTGGCGCTGGCCCCCGGAGAGCTCGTCGACATACCGGTCGGCGAGTTCCGCGACCCCGGTCGAGGTCATGGACTCGCGTACGATCCGTTCGTCCTCGGCCGACCACTGGCGCAGCAGCCCCTGGTGCGGGTAGCGGCCACGCCCGACGAGGTCGCCGACGGTGATCCCGTCCGGCGCGATGGACGACTGCGGGAGCAGCCCGAGCGTCCTCGCCACCTTCTTCGCGGGCATCGACTGGATGACGTGTCCGTCGAGGAGCACCCGGCCCTGCTGCGGCTTCAGCATGCGGGACAGGGCGCGCAGCAGTGTGGACTTGCCGCAGGCGTTCGGGCCGACGATCACCGTGAAGGAGTTGTCCGGGATCTCGACCGACAACCGCTCGGCGATGACGCGCTGGTCGTAGGCGAGGGTGACGTTCTCGGCGGACAGGCGGTTCACTGTGCTCCCTGTGGGTCGTTGCTCCTCGGACGGTTCATATGCGGCCCGCCTTCCGCTCGGTGACCAGCAGCCACAGCAGGTAGACGCCGCCGACGACTCCGGTCAGCACGCCGACGGGCAGCTGGTCGGCCCCGAAGGCCCGCTGCGAGGCCCAGTCCGCGACGACCAGGAGGGTGGCGCCCATGCACATCGCCGGCACCAGGTTGGGTCCGGGCGAGCGGGTGAGGCGCCGGGCGAGCTGCGGCGCGGTGAGCGCGACGAAGGCGACCGGGCCCGCGGCGGCCGTCGCGGACGCGGTGAGCAGCACGGCGGCCACCATCAGCACCAGGCGCGTGCGCTCCACCCGCACGCCGAGCGCGTATGCCACGTCGTCGCCCATCTCCAGCGTCCGCAGGGCGCGCGCGTTGCCGAGGACCAGCGGTACGAGTACGGCGCACAGGCCGAGCAGCGGCCACACCTGGGACCAGTCACGGCCGTTGAGCGAGCCGGTCATCCAGACGATCGCGCGGGTCGCGTCGACGAGATCGGCCTTGGTGATCAGATATCCGTTGACCGCCGTGACGATCGCGGAGACGCCGATACCGACCAGGACCAGCCGGTAACCGTGCACACCCCGCTTCCAAGCGAGCACATAGATGGCGAAGCCGGTCACGAGGCCGCCGGCCAGTGCCCCGAGGGCGACCTGGGTGGCACTCCCGGAGAACAGCACGATCATCACGAGTGCGCCGGCCGTCGAGCCCTGCCCCAGGCCGAGCACGTCCGGGCTGCCCAGCGGGTTGCGGGAGATGGCCTGGAAGAGCGCACCGCCGAGTCCGAGCGAGGCGCCGACGAGGAGCCCCACCAGGACCCGCGGCAGCCGCAGTTCGTTGACGATGAACTCCTGGCCCGCGTCACCGTCGCCGAGCAGCGTCCTGACGACGTCACCGGCGGGGATAGGGAAGTCGCCGGTGCCGATGAGCACGACGCTCGCGGTGAGCGCCGTGGCCAGCAGCAGGACGACGACCGCGGACGCGCGGACGTCGACACGGACCGACAGCCCGCCGACGGTACGGACCGTGCGGCCGCGGAAGCCCCGGCTGGCAGCCGCCCGGTCGCGTCCGGCCGGGTCGGCTTGCGCGCCCCGGCGTCCGGCCTTGTCGCCCAGGACCTTCACAGCTGCGCCGTCCTCCGTCGTCGTACGAGAAAGATGAAGACCGGGCCGCCCAGGATCGCGGTGACGATGCCGACCTGGAGTTCCGCGGGCCGCGCGACCATCCGGCCGACGACGTCCGCGCCGAGCAGCAGCACCGGCGACAGCACGGTGGCGTACGGCAGGATCCAGCGCAGGTCGGGCCCGGTGAAGGAGCGGACGACGTGCGGCACCATCAGCCCCACGAAGACGATCGGCCCGCAGGCGGCGGTCGCGGCCCCGCACAGCACGGTCGCGGCGGCCATGGACAGCGCCCGGGTGCGGTTCAGGTGCGCCCCCAGCGCGCGGGCGGTGTCGTCGCCCATGGCCATGGCGTTCAGCGGCCGGGCGAGCGCCAGCGCGAGGACCGTACCGGCCGCCAGGAACGGCAGTACCTGCCAGATGGTGGAGGAGGTGGCCGAGGCCAGCGAGCCGACCGTCCAGAAGCGCATGGTGCCGAGCGCCGCCTCATCCATGATCATCACGGCCTGCAGATAGCCGTAGAGGGCGGCACTGATCGCGGTTCCGGCGAGCGCGAGCCGTACCGGTGTCGCGCCCCGGCTGCCGCCCAGGACGTACACCAGCACCCCGACGGCCGCCGCGCCGCCGAAGGCGAACCACACATAGCCGCTCAGCGAGGTGACACCGAAGAAGGAGATCGCCGTCACGACCGCGGCGGACGCGCCCGCGTTGATGCCGAGCAGTCCGGGGTCGGCGAGCGGGTTGCGGGTGAGCGCCTGCAGCACGGCCCCGGCCAGGCCGAGGGCGGCTCCGACGAGCAGCCCGAGGACCGTCCGCGAGAGCCGCTCGCCCACCACGACGTCGCCGTACGCGCCCGAGTCCTCGAACAGACCGTGCCAGACGTGCTCCAGGGACAGCTCTTTCGCGCCGATCGCGATGCTCGCCACGGCGACGATCACCAGCACGGCGAGAGACAGGAAGAGCCCTGCGACTCGTACCGCCCGGCGGTTCGGGGGCGCGGGAGCGATCTCCGCGCGCGGTTCGGGGGGACTGTCGACCAACACGCAGTTAGGTTAGCCTAACTCGCAAGCCTGCTCGATCCGCACCCACGACGACCTGGGCAAGCCCTTCCTCCCCGGGTCCTCCCCGCGCGCCCCCTCCCGCCCCCTCAGAGCCCCAGCCGGGCCAGCGCCTTGCCTCCGTCCAGCTCGCACGCCGCGTCCCCGCCCGCCGTCCAGGCGGCGGCACACAGCGCCCGCAGCCCGTCCATGGGCTCGCCCTCACCGTCCAGTTCCAGCCGCTCGGCGCCGGCCGTCGCCGTATAGCCCCCGCACCGGAACCCGTCACCGGCCTCCACCACCTCGGGCTGCCCGGTCAGCATCCCCCGCAGGTCGGCGTCGACATAGGTCGGCCGGTGCTGCGGCGGCGCGGCGAGGAGCTGCGCCCCGTCGGTCACCCCGGTCAGCACGAGCAGCGAGTCCACCTCGCCGTTGAACGCGCCCTCGATGTCCGTGTCCAGCCGGTCCCCGACGACCAGTGGCCGCTCGGCCCCGGTCCGCAGGATCGTCTCGCGGTGCATCGGCGGCAGCGGCTTGCCCGCCACCTGCGGCTCGGCGCCCGTGGCGATCCGTACGACCTCCACGGCCGCCCCGTTGCCAGGAGCGATGCCCCGCGCTCCCGGGATCGTCAGGTCGGTGTTGGACGCGAACCACGGCACCCCGCGCGCGATGGCGTAACAGGCTTCCGCGAAGCGGCCCCACGGCAGATCGGGGCCGCCGAAGCCCTGCACGACCGCCACCGGGTCGTCGTCGGCCGACTCGACCGGCTCCAGTCCGCGCTCGCGCAGCGCCACCCGCAGCCCGTCCCCGCCGATCACCAGCACGCGCGCGCCCTGCGGCACCTGCTCGCTGATCAGCCGGGCCACGGCCTGGGCGGAGGTGATGACGTCCGACGCCTCGGTCCCTATGCCCAGTTCCGTGAGGTGCTCGGCGACGCTGTCGGGTGTCCGCAGCGCGTTGTTCGTGACGTACGCGAGGCGCATCCCGCCCGTGCGCGCCGTGCCGAGCGACTCGACGGCGTACGCGATGGCCTCCCCGCCCGCGTACACCACCCCGTCCAGGTCGAGCAGCGCCGTGTCGTACGCCTCGCTCAGGGCCCGCTCACTGCCCTCGGGCCGGGTCCTCGCGGTCTGGCTCATTACGCATCGCTCCTCGTTCGATCCCTTTCCCCGATCATCTCTCATGGCACCGACACACTTACGATGCATCAATGAACACCGCAGGTACCGCGGACGTACCGGCATGCATGGGCCTTGATCTCACCCCGTTCCGGGGCCTGCGCTACGACCCCGACCGGGTCGGCAGCCTGTCCGCCGTCACATCCCCGCCGTACGACGTGGTCGTACGGCCCGACGGTCTGCTCCACCTCGAGTCGGCGGACCCGCACAACATCGTCCGGCTGATCCTGCCGCAGGCCGCCACACCCGGCCTCCGCAACGAACAGGCGGCGGACACCCTGCAGCGCTGGGTGTCCGAGGGCGTCCTGAGAGCCGACGCCGAGCCGGGTCTGTACGTCTACGAACAGCGGGACGACGACGGCATGTGCCAGCGGGGCGTCATCGGGGCCCTGCGCCTGTCCGAGCCGTCGGAGGGCGTGGTGCTGCCGCACGAGGACGTCATGCCGCACGTGGTCGCGGACCGCGCGGCCCTCATGCGGGCCACCTCCGCGAACCTCGAACCCCTGCTGCTGACGTACCGCGGCGACGGCTCGGCCTCCGGCGCGACCGCCGTCGTGGAGCGCACCGCCGAGCGCCCGCCGCTGTTCTCCACCACCACGGAGGACGGCTTCAGCCATCGTCTGTGGGCCGTCACCGAGCCCGCCGACCTCGCCGAGGTGCACGCGGACCTGGCCGGCCGCCAGGCGCTCATCGCGGACGGCCATCACCGCTGGGCCACCTACCTGCGGGTCCGCGGGGAGCACCCTTCGCCCAGCCCGTGGGACTACGGCCTGGTGCTCCTGGTCGACACCGCGCGCCATCCGCTCCGTGTCCGGGCGATCCACCGTCTCCTGCACCGCCTCCCGGTCGCCGACGCGCTCGCCGCCCTGGGCGACTCCTTCCGCATACGCCACATCGACGGACCACTGCCGAAGGCCCTGTCGGCCCTCTCCGCGGCGGCCGCCGAAGGAAACGCCTTCCTCCTCGCGGGCGACGGCACCTTCCACCTGGTCGACCGCCCCTCCCCCGCCCTCCTCGCGCGTACGGTCCCGGCGGACCGCCCGGAAGCCTGGCGCACGCTCGACGCGACGGTCCTGCACGCCACGCTCCTCGACCATGTCTGGCGGATCCCGGACGTCCCGGAGCACATCGCGTACATCCACGACACGGCGGCCACGGTCGCCAAGGCGGAGCGCGACGGCGGCACGGCTGTCCTGATGCACCCGGTCCGCGAAGAGGTCGTACGCGACCTGGCGGGCCAGGGCGTCACGATGCCCCGCAAGTCGACGTCCTTCGGCCCGAAGCCGGCGTCGGGCCTGGTCCTGCGCTCACTCGGTCTCTGACACGCGTATGGGCGGGACCCCCTGTCAGGGGGTCCCGCCCATACGCGTGTCATGCCTCCTGGGCGACCTCAGTCCTTCAGGTCGTCCTTGGCCTCGGCACCGGTGCCGTCCTGCCGACTCTCGTCGGCCTCGACATCGCGCTCCTGCTCGACCGCGGTGTCGGTGTCGTCGACTTCGGTGTCGTCCTCGATCTCGGTGTCGTCCTCGACGAGTGCGTCCATGAACTCGACGCCGTCGAGCTCGGCGAGCCGGTCGGAGGCGTCCGTGCTGCCGTCCTTGTCGGACTCGACGGCCTTGGCGAACCACTCGCGTGCTTCACCCTCACGCCCGGCCGCGAGCAGGGCGTCGGCGTACGCGTACCGCAGTCGCGCGGTCCACGGCTGTACGGAGTTCGAGGCCAGCTCAGGGCTCTGCAGCGTGACGATGGCCGCGTCCAGCTGGTCCATGTCCCGCCGCGCGCCCGCGGCCACGAGCCGCATCTCGACCTGGCCGGCCTTGTCGAGCTTCTGCACCTCGGGGGCCCCCGCCATGTCGAGCGCCTTCTCGGGGCGCCCCAGACCGCGCTCGCAGTCCGCCATGACGGGCCACAGGTCCACGTTGCCGGTCATGCGCCGGGCGGCCCGGAACTCGGCGAGCGCCTCGCTGTACTTCTGGTTCGCGTACGCGGCGAAACCGGCCGCCTCCCGCACCGCGGCGACACGCGACGCGAGCCGCAACGCGACCCTGGAGTAGCCGTACGCGCCCTCGGGGTCCTCGTCGATGAGCCGGGCCACCATGACCAGGTTCCTGGAGACGTCCTCGGCGAGTCCCTTCGGCAGGCTCATCAGCTCCTGCCGTACGTCCTTGTCGATCTCCTCACCCGTGACGTCGTCCGGGATCGGCAGCCGCTTGATCGGCTCGCGGTCACGGTCCCGCTCGTCACGGAAGCGGCCACCGCCGCCGCCCCGGCGGTCGTCACCACGGTCGTCCCGCCCACGGAAACCGCCACGGCTGTCGTCGCGGCGGGGGCCGCCACGGCCCCGGTCGTCGCGTCCCGCACGGTCGTCCCGCCCGCGGAACCCGCCGCCGCCACGGTTGTCGTCACGCCGGAACGCCGGGCGATCGCCGTCACGCCGGAACCCACCGCGGTCGCCGCCCCCACGGTTTTCGTCACGACGGTCATCGCGCCTGTCGTCACGACGGTCGTCGCGGCGGTCATCGCGGCGGAAAGGCGGACGGTCGTTGTCACGCCGCGGACCACCGCGCTCGTCGTCACGACGGAACGCCGGACGGTCCCCGCCGCCACGGTTGTCGTCACGGCGGAAGGGCGGACGATCCCCGCCGCCACGGTTGTCATCGCGACGGAAGGGCGGACGGTCGTTGTCACGACGGAACCCACCGCGGTCGCCACCGCCGCGGTTGTCGTCACGCCTGTCGTCACGCCGGTCATCACGACGGAACGCCGGACGGTCACCACCACGACTGTCATCACGACGGAACCCGCCACGATCACCGCCACCACGGTTGTCGTCACGCCGGAAACCGCCGCGGTCGCCGCCACCGCGGTTGTCATCGCGCCTGTCGTCGCGGCGGTCGTCGCGGCGGAAAGGCGGACGGTCGTTGTCACGCCGCGGAGCACCGCGCTCGTCGTCACGACGGAACGTCGGACGGTCACCGCCACGGTTGTCATCGCGACGGAAACCGCCGCGGTCGCCGCCACCGCGGTTGTCGTCACGCCTGTCGTCACGCCGGTCATCACGACGGAAGGGCGGACGGTCGTTGTCACGACGGAAACCGCCGCGGTCGCCGCCACCGCGGTTGTCGTCACGACGGTCATCACGACGGTCGTCGCGGCGGAAAGGCGGACGGTCGTTGTCACGCCGCGGACCACCGCGGTTGTCGTCACGACGGTCGTCACGCCGGCCGGCCCCACCACGGTCGTTGTCGCGGCTCGGGCCCCCGCGGTAGCCGCCGCGGTCACCACTGTCCCGGCGTCGCTGGTCGCGCTCCGGTCGCTCGTCGGGAGAGTTGGTGGACATGGGTGACTCCTGTCATCGGTACCGCAAGTCATTCTCGCGCAGCCGGGTACCCGGCGCGCTTCGGGAAAACAAAAAGGACCTCTGGTCCCAGCGAGTCGCTGGGACCAGAGGTCCTCAAAGATTGTTCGGCGGCGTCCTACTCTCCCACAGGGTCCCCCCTGCAGTACCATCGGCGCTGTAAGGCTTAGCTTCCGGGTTCGGAATGTAACCGGGCG
>NZ_JBIAQL010000011.1:0-262861 GCF_042889045.1 Streptomyces sp. NPDC002701 | reverse complement strand
TATCAACATATCTGGCGTTGATTTTTGGCACGCTGTTGAGTTCTCAAGGAACGGACGCTTCCTTCGTACTCACCCTCTCGGGCTTTCCTCCGGGCGCTTCCCTTCGTGTTCCCAAACTCTATCAGTGAATTTCCGTCTCTCTGACCACCGTTCCGCGGACATGCGAAACGAGACCCCGAGATAGGATCTGACAATTTGGGTGCTGCCTGGCCAGGACGCATGACTCGCATCGCTCGGCCTCAAGCAGGTGTATGACTCTACATCGGGCTCCGGAGCCGACGCAAATCGTTTCCGCCGGGCCCGACGTCCACCGGCCGGATCCTCTCGCGCGGAACCGTCAGTTCCCATGACTTACGCTGCTCAACAGGGCGCCGTCCGGGACAGGCAGTGACGGGCCCCCTATGAATCCCCGCCCCCGGGAGGCTTCCCATGACCACCGTGACGTCCCCTCTTGCAGGACGCACCATCGGACTCACCGCTGTACCCGATCCGGTCTTCTCCGGGGCCATGGTGGGCCCCGGTACCGCGATCGACCCCGTCCGGGAGGCTTCCGCGGCCGTCGCCCCCATCGACGGCGTCATCGTCTCGCTCCACCCGCACGCCTTCGTCGTGGTCGACGAGGAGGGGCACGGAGTGCTGACGCACCTCGGCATCGACACCGTTCAGCTCAACGGCGAGGGTTTCGAACTGCTCGTCAACAAGGGGGACACCGTGCGGCGCGGCCAGTCCGTGGTGCGCTGGGACCCGGCCGCCGTCGAAGCGGCCGGCAAGTCCCCCATCTGTCCCGTCGTGGCACTCGAGGCCACCGCCGAGTCCCTCTCCGACGTCAGCGTTGACGGCGAAGTGAAGGCTGGCGACGCTCTTTTCAGCTGGCGCTGACCTCATCGCCGTCAGCGACGGCACGCACAGCACGACAACACGGCGGCAGGCCCGCCGCTCTATCGGAGACGGGTGACATGGAGACAACGCTGCGAGGCGTCGGCGTGAGCCACGGTGTGGCGATCGGCGAGGTTCGGCACATGGGGACGGCGGTGCTCGAGCCGCCTGCCAAGCAGATACCGCCGCAGGACGCGGAGCGCGAACAGGGGCGCGCCCGCCAAGCCGTGGAAGCCGTCGCGGCCGATCTGATGGCGCGGGGCAATCTGGCGGGCGGTGAGGCGCAGGGCGTCCTCGAGGCCCAGGCCATGATGGCGCAGGACCCGGAGCTGATGGCCGACGTCGAGCGGCGTATCGCGGTGGGAAGCACGGCGGAGCGTGGTGTGTACGACGCGTTCGCCTCGTACCGCGCGCTGCTGGCGAATGCCGGTGAGTACCTCGCGGGCCGTGTGGCGGACCTCGACGACGTGCGGAACCGTATCGTCGCCCGGCTGCTCGGTGTGCCGATGCCCGGTGTGCCCGACAGCGACGAGCCGTACGTCCTCATCGCCCGTGACCTCGCGCCGGCCGACACGGCTCTGCTGGACCCGACGCTCGTCCTCGGTTTCGTCACCGAGGAGGGCGGGCCGACGAGTCACAGCGCGATCCTGGCGCGGGCGCTCGGTGTGCCCGCCGTGGTGGCGCTGCCGGGAGCCGGTGAGCTGGCCGAGGGCACCATGGTCGCCGTGGACGGCAGCACCGGTGAGATCTTCGTGGACCCGAGTGCGGAGAAGAAGGCCGAGATGGAGGCCGCGGCGGCTGCGCGCCGGGCAGCGCTCGCCGCGTCGTCCGGGCCCGGTGCGACCTCCGACGGGCACAAGGTGCCGCTGCTGGCCAATATCGGTGGTCCCTCGGACGTTCCGGCGGCGGTCGAGGCCGGTGCCGAGGGCGTGGGTCTGTTCCGCACCGAGTTCCTCTTCCTGGACGACAGCAAGAACGCGCCGTCCGAGGAGAAGCAGGTCGAGGCGTACCGCAAGGTGCTCGAAGCGTTCCCCGAGGGACGGGTCGTGGTGCGTGTGCTGGACGCGGGTGCCGACAAACCGCTCGACTTCCTGACGCCTGCCGACGAGCCGAACCCGGCGCTGGGCGTGCGTGGTCTGCGGTCGCTGCTCGATCACCCCGACGTGCTGCGTACGCAGCTGACGGCGCTGGCGAAGGCGTCCGAGGGTCTGCCCGTCTATCTGGAGGTCATGGCTCCGATGGTCGCGGACCGCGCGGATGCCAAGGCGTTCGCCGACGCGTGCCGGGCGGCCGGGCTGCAGGCGAAGTTCGGTGCCATGGTCGAGATCCCGTCGGCCTCGCTGCGGGCGCGCTCGATCCTGCAGGAGGTGGAGTTCCTGTCGCTGGGGACCAACGACCTCGCGCAGTACACCTTCGCCGCCGACCGTCAGGTGGGCGCCGTGTCCCGGCTCCAGGACCCGTGGCAGCCCGCGCTGCTCGACCTGGTCGCGATGTCCGCCGAGGCGGCCCACGCCGAGGGCAAGAGCTGCGGTGTCTGCGGCGAGGCCGCTTCGGACCCGCTGCTGGCGTGTGTGCTGACGGGTCTGGGTGTCACCTCCCTCTCCATGGGCGCGGCGTCGATTCCCTACGTCCGGGCGACGCTGGCCAAGTACACGCTGGCGCAGTGCGAGCGGGCCGCGGCGGCCGCGCGTGCCTGCGACAGCGCCGAGGAAGCGCGCACGGCGGCTCAGGCGGTGCTGTCCGGCGAGTAGTCGTCGGGCCGCGCGCCGGCTGCGCCGGATGGCTTCGATCATGGGGCGCCCCACCTGCCGGGTGGGGCGCCCCACGTGTGTTCAGTGGTCGTGTGCGGTCGTGGGCCGCCCTTCGTCGCCCAGGTCCGGCGGGACGCAGTAGTCGACGCCCGATTCCGGGGAGACGAGGTCGCCGGATTCGACGTCCGTGCAGTAGGCGTCGAAGACCTCCCCGGCGGTGAGCGGCTCCAGTCCTTCGCCCCGCAGGCGCCAGCCGTAGACCCGGTCGGTCGTGCCGGGCGTGCTGGTGCGCATGACGAGGCCGCCGGCGGTCCGGGTGGCGATGCCCAGGGCGAGGACGGTGGTGAACTCCAGGGCCTCGCCCTCGTCGAGGTGCGGTGTCCCGCGCTCGTCGTCGCTGCGCAGGACCGCGACCAGTGCCTCGGGCTCGGTGGAGACGCTGCACACGAGGTGCCGGTCGCCGGGGCCGGAGACTTCGAGGATGCGGACGAGCAGCTCCGAGGCGCGCAGGAAGGCGGCTCGGCCGATGTCCTCGCCGCAGGCCGCGCAGGTGCCGATGCGGGACAGGAGTGTGGTCGCGTACTCCCAGGTCGCCCGGCGGACGGCTTCGTCGATGAGGTGGGGGACGAGGGTGTCGAGGGTCTGGCCCTCATAGGGGACGGTCGCGCCGGTCGCGGCGAGCTCCGCCGTGAAGCGGGTGCGGGCGGCCGCGGTGTCGGGGTCCAGGTCGTGCTCGGCGCAGAATTCCGCGTACTCCTCGGGGTCGAAGAGCGCCACCGTGGTGTGGCCGCCCTGGGAGGCGAGGGTCCGGAGCAGGGTTTCCACCTGCTGGAGATAGCTCGCGTGGTCGTCGAAGGTGAAGGTGCGGTAGCGCCGCCGCATCGCGGTGAAGTCCTGCTCGTCGGTCAGCAGGCCGATGGTGCCGGCGATTTCGCGGCGCAGGACGCGTCGCATGGTCCGGTGCTGGGTGTGCGCCATGATTTCCCCCTGAGCGCGGTGATCAATGCTCACTCACCGTAACCGGCGGCACTGACAACGCCTTCCGGTCCGCGCCCTCGCGGGCCGGTCAGGCGCGGTCGCGGGCCAGTTCCGCGTAGAAGCGGAGGAGGTCGAGGTTGTCGACGGAGCCGGGATTGACGGCCTTTTCGAGGGGGGTGCCCTGGAGGAGGCGTTTGACCGGTACCTCGATGCGCTTGCCGGTCAGGGTGTGGGGTACGCCGGGGACCTCGATGACCTCGTCGGGGATGTGGCGGGGTGAGAGCTGTTCCCGGATGGTCTGTTTGATGCGGCCGAGGAGGGCCTCGTCGAGTACGGCTCCCGGTGCGAGGTGGACGAAGAGGGGCATCCAGTAGCCGCCGTCGGCCTGTTCGATGCCGATGACGAGGGACTCGCGGATCTCCGGGAGGCGTTCGACCGCTTCGTAGATGTCGGCCGAGCCCATGCGGACGCCCTGGCGGTTGAGGGTGGAGTCCGAGCGGCCGTGGATGACGACGGAGCCGCGCGAGGTGACGGTGATCCAGTCGCCGTGGCGCCACACTCCGGGGTAGGTGTCGAAGTAGCTGTCGTGGTAGCGGCTGCCGTCGGGGTCGTTCCAGAAGCGGATCGGCATGGACGGCATGGGGTTGGTCACGACGAGTTCGCCGACCTCGTCGGTGACGGGTCTGCCGCTGGGGTCCCAGGACTGGAGGTCGGTGCCGAGGCCCGGGGCCTGGAGTTCGCCGATGTGCACGGGGAGGGTGGGGACCGCTCCCGCGAAGCAGGAGCACACGTCGGTGCCGCCGCTGACGGACGCGATCCAGAGGTCGTCGCGTACCTCGTCGTGCAGCCAGCGGAATCCGTCGGGCGGCAGGGGCGAGCCGGTGGTGGCGACGCACTTGACGCGGGAGAGGTCGTAGTCGCGGGAGGGGTGGACGTCCGCCTTGCGGCAGGCCATGACGTACGCGGCCGAGGTGCCGTACAGGGTGGCGCCGGTGCGTTCGGCGATGCGCCACTGGGCGCCGGTGTCCGGGTGGCCGGGGCTGCCGTCGTAGAGGACGATCGTGGTGCCCGTCAGGAGGCCGGAGACGAGGAAGTTCCACATCATCCAGCCGGTGGACGTGTACCAGAAGAAGCGGTCCTCGGGGCCCAGGTCGCAGTGCAGGCCGAGCTGTTTGAGGTGCTCGACGAGGATGCCGCCCTGGGACTGGACGATGGCCTTGGGGAGGCCGGTCGTGCCGGAGGAGTAGAGCACCCAGAGGGGATGGTCGAAAGGCACCTCTTCGTAGACGGGTGCCACGTCCGCCGAGGTGAGGGCGGACCATTCCAGGGTGCCTTCGGGGGGATCGGTGCCGAGGAGCGGGATGTGGACGACGGCGCGCAGGGTGGGCAGTTCGCGGCGCAGTTCGGCGACCGTGTCCCGGCGGTCGTGCTCCTTGCCTCCGTAGCGGTAGCCGTCGACCGTGAAGAGGACGACGGGTTCGACCTGCTGGAAGCGGTCGAGGACGCTGCGGGCGCCGAAGTCCGGGGCGCAGGACGTCCACACGCCGCCGACGGCGGCGGTGGCGAGGAGGGCGACCACGGCCTGCGGGACGTTCGGGAGGTATCCGCTGACGCGGTCCCCCGGGCGCACGCCCAGGGCACGCAGTTCGGCGGCCAGGGAGCCGACCTGTCGGCGTAGTGCGGTCCAGCTGACGGGGCGGGGCTCGTGGGTCTCGTCGACGTACAGGAGGGCGGGTTCGTCCGCTCGGGTGTCGGCCGCGCGCAGGGCGTGCTCGGCGTAGTTGAGGGTGGCGCCGGGGAACCACTGGGCCCCCGGCATCGAGCGGTCGCCGAGCACGCGCGCATAAGGGGTGGAGAACCGAACGCCGAACCACTCGGTCACGGCCTGCCAGAAGGTGTCCAGTTCGTCCACGGACCACCGGTGGAGGGCGGCGTAACCGCCGTCGGCGGGGGCTCCGTGGTGTTCGGCGGCCCAGGTGTGGAACCGGGTGATCTGTGCCTGGGTGATGCGTTCCCGGTCGGGCTGCCAGAGCGGTGAGGGGTTCGGTGAGGTCATGGGGCGGCTCCCGGACTGCGCGCGTCGTGTGCGTGGACCGCGCACGGCTCGGGTGTGCGCGTCACGCGGCTGGGACGGACGATGCCATGTGATCGACTTTCACACCAGGGCGGGCCCCACATGGTCGGGCTCGTGAACATGTGGTCCTACCACGGGTGAACGGAAGCTGAACGAAGCGGTCGTAGGCCCATTCGGGTGGCAGGCTGAGCAGCATGAACGGTCGTGACCTGGTGCGTTCGATGAAAGCGGTCGGTTCGGCGGGGGCGGTCCAGGGCTTGCTCACCGTGCGGGCCGCGTGGCGCAGGAGGCGTACCGACGCCTCCGGGCTGCCGCCGCGGGGCGCCGAACGCGCGCGGGTTCCCGGGCCCGTGCTGTCCGTGGAGCCGGCGCCCGGCGGCGGTGTCGTCCGCTTCACCCGGTCGGAGCTGCGCATCACCGTCACGGCCGGCGGGGCGCTCTTCTGGGGGTGGGACGGAGCGGGGCCGGGGCCCTCGTACGCGCTGGCGGACGCCGCTCCCGAACCGGACCCGCGGGCCGTGCTCGAGCCCGACAAGGACGGTGCCTGGCGGGTGGTGGCGGAGCGGATGACGGTCGTCGTGTCCCGGCACGGCGCCGTGGAGGTGCTCACGCCGGGCGGGGTGAGTCTGCGGCGTGATCTGCCGCCGCGGTGGTGGGAGCCGGTAGGCGGTGGTCCCGCGCGCTGGATGCAGCGGTCCGAAGTGGCGGCGGACGCGCGGTTCTTCGGGCTCGGCGGGCGGGCGTCGGGGCCGCGGCTGCGGGGCGGGGTGTACCGGCTGTGGAACAGCGACCCCGGGCGGGCCTTCGGTCCGGGTGACGATCCGCTGTACCTCACCATGCCGGTGCAGATGGTGGTGGCCGACGCGGCCACGCATCTCGTGTTCCACGACAGTTCCTGGGACGGCTCCGTGACCCTGCGCGAGGGCGAGGAGGGTGCCGGGTCCGGGCACGACCGGGTGGGGACGAGTGAACTGCGCATGGACGGGGGGCCGTTGCGCTGCTGGGTGATGGTGGGCACTCCCGCGCGCGTGCTGCAGACCTGGTCCTCGCTGACCGGCGCGGCCGCGCTGCCGCCTGCCTGGGCCCTGGGGCACCAGCACGCGCGGGAGGACTTCGGGAACGAGCAGGAGGTACGGCGGGTCGTCGGCGGGTACCACGAGCGCGGGCTGCCGTTGGACGCCGTACATCTCGGCATCGACCATTTCGAGGCGCGGCGGGTGTTCACCGTCGACCGTGACCGCTTCCCGAAACTGCCGGTCCTCGCGGAGGAGTTGCTGCGGGACGGGATCCGGTTGGTGTCGGCCGTGGATCCGGCGGTCGGGGCGGAACCCGGAAACGCCGTGTACGACAGCGGCAGCGCCGAGGACGCCTTCGTGCGGGACGCCGCCGGAGAGGTGGTGCGCGGCGTGGCGCGGCCGGGCGAGGTGGTCCATCCGGACTTCACGCGCGCGCGTACGCGCCGGTGGTGGGGCGCGCTGTACGAGGAGCGGCTCGCGCAGGGCTTCGCCGGTTTCCGGCACGACATGAACGAGCCGGTGTCCTTCGCCGCGTTCGGTGAGTCGACGCTGCCCCGTTCGGCGCGGCACGACCTGGAGGGCCGGGGCGGCGATCACCGGGAGGCGCACAACGTGTACGCGCTCGCCATGGCGAGGGCGGCCTTCGAGGGGCTCCGTGAACTGGCGCCGCAGGAGCGGCCGTTCCTGATCTCTCGCTCGGGGTGGGCCGGGATGCAGCGTTACGGAGGGACCTGGTCCGGGGACGTGGCCACGGGGTGGCCGGGTGTGCGGGCGTCGCTGTCGCTGGTGATGGGGCTCGGTCTCAGCGGAGTGCCCTACTCTGGACCGGACGTGGGAGGTTCCGACGGCCGCCCGTCCCCCGAGCTGTATCTGCGGTGGTTCCAGCTGGGCGCGTACCTGCCGTTCTTCCGTACACACGGGGGTCCGCGGGCGGGGCGCAGGGAGCCCTGGGAGTTCGGTGACGAGGTCCTGGAGCACGCGCGTGCGGCGCTTGTCGAGCGGCGGCGGCTGCTGCCGTACTTCATGACGCTGGCGCATCTGGCCCGGCGTTCGGGGGCGCCGTACGTGCGGCCGTTGTGGTGGGGCGCACCGGAGGACAGGGCGTTGCGGGACTGCGAGGACGCCTTCCTGCTCGGTGACTGTCTCCTGGTGGCCCCTGTGCTGGATCCGGGTACGGACCGGCGTGCGGTGCAACTGCCGCGGGGCCGCTGGTACGACGTGGTGACCGAGGAGGCGTACGAGGGGCCCGCGCAGGTGCTGCTCGACGCTCCTCTGTCGCGCGTTCCGGTCCTGGTCCGCGCGGGCGCGGTCCTGCCGGTGCGGGGCGACGACGGTTCCGTGGAGCTGGAGGTGTGGGCGCCCGCCCGCGGACGGACCGGGGGCGGGCTGGTGGTCGTCGACTCCGGGGACGGCTGGGCGGAGCCGGAGGTCGAGCGGTATGTGACGCGCCGACAGGGCGGGCGCGTGGTCGTCGAGCGGGACGGGGACGACGGCCCGGGCGCGCCGTCCCTTCCCGTACGGGTACGAGGGCTGGAGTCCTGATCGCCTGGCGTCCGGGCGCAATCTCGGGGGTCCTTACACGTACCGGCCCTCGAACCAGGCCCGGGCCGCCAGGGTGTGCAGCGGGAAGGCGAGTTCGGCCGCCCCGCGCAGCAGGTGCCAGCCCTCGGTCTCGTCCGTCGCGGCGGACGGCGGCAGGTCGGTCGCCGGGCGCTCCGGGAGGGCTCCGAAGAGGAGCAGGTGCCCGTCGGGTGAGCTCAGTGCGTCGACGAGCCGGACGTCACGGCTCGCCGCGACGATGCCCGTCTCCTCCTTGAGCTCACGGACGACGGCCTGCCGCCAGTCCTCCTGGTGGTCGATGAACCCTCCGGGGAGGGCGATGCCCCCGCGCGCGGGGGCTATGGTCCGGGTGATGACGACCAGGGCCGCGCCCTTCGTGTCGTACACGGGCTGCAGGGCCACCGCGACCGGCAACGGGTTGCGGTAGGCCACGGCGCCGCAGGAGGTACAGGTGCGGGGCCAGCCGGAGACGTCTTCTCCGTAGGCTGCGCCGCAGCTCGAACAGTGGGTGCCCGGCGCGGAGTTGGCGGGCGGGTTCTGGGATGGGGACACGCCCGGGACTGTATCCGATGATCACAAGGACGTTTTGGCTGGCCGCCTCGAAGGGGGCCTCAGGGAGAGGCGACGAGCGACTTGGCCGACACCGGGAAGTCGAAGTACGTGTCGGGGTATGCCTCGGGCTTGTGGGTGAAGTGCCACCACTCCTCGGCCAGGTTCACGAAGCCGAGACCTTCGAGGGTGTCCTTTAGGAGCAGTCTGTTGGCCCGCTGGGTCCCCTGGACACGCGGGTCGAGCGTGTGCGACAGGGTGTCGAAGCAGTCGTACCCGGTGCCCATGTCCACGGAGTTGTCGGGGAAGCGCTCGTCCTGGGGCGCGAAGCAGGGCACGAGGGCCTCTCCGGGGACGTACGGCCGCGTCGGCTTCGCCGGAACCTTCACGAGCGTGAGATCCACGGTCGAGCCCCGGCTGTGGCCGGACTTCTCGGCGATGTAACCGTCCTCGAACAGGCGGGTCTTGTCGACGTGCGGGTAGAACTCGCCCTTCATGGTCTGGTCGTCGAGGTCCTCGGCCCAGCGGACGAAGTGGTCGACGGCGCGCTGGGGCCGGTAGCAGTCGTAGACCTTCAGGGAGTACCCCTGGGGCAGCAGGTGCCGCTGGGCCGCGCGCAGGGCCTCGGCGGCGGGCCTGGTGAGGATGCAGAGCGGTTGCCGGTAGCCGTCGACGCGCTCGCCGACGAAGTTGTGCGGGGTGAAGTAGCGGATGTCCTGGATGATCGTGCGGTCCACGGACGCGAGGGCCACGAAGTCCGAGGGGGCCTTCGGTCCTGGGGTCGCCCGTGAGGTGGCGGAGGCGCCGGTGACGGCGAGCAGGGCGGCGAGCGCGATGACGAGACCGCGTACCGCTGTGGTGAGTCGGGTCATGACCATGCGTCTATCAGGCGCGGGTTCGCCGGGGGAAGCGGTCGGATACGAAAGTGCTCCGCTGCGGTCCGTACCGGCAGGAACGGCCGGAACCACCCCCGTGGGCCCCGGCCGCCCCTACCGATGGTCGGACGCACAGGAGGCCCCGGCGGTTCTCGCCGGCGCGCTCCGGACCCCTGCCCGATCGGCGGGGTCCGTGGCAGACTTCTGACGTTCCGTCAGATCCCGTGCCGTGGAGGAACCGTGTCCCGCACCCGTACCCCCGTGGTCCCCGGCTGGTTCACCGGCGAGGGAGAGGACTTCCGGCTCCTCGGCACGCGCTGCTCGGCCTGCGCGTCCGTGTTCTTCCCCCGGGAAGACGCCTTCTGCCGCAATCCGGGTTGCTCGGGTGGCGATCTGGTGGAGGTGACACTGTCCAAACGCGGTCGTATCTGGTCCTACACGGACAGTCGGTACCGTCCGCCGTCACCCTACGTGTCCGATCCGGAACTCACATGGCGTCCCCACACGTTGATCGCTGTGGAGCTGCGGGCCGAGCGCCTCGTGGTGCTCGGGCAGGCGGTTCCCGGGGTCTCCGTCGCCGATCTGACGGTGGGCATGGAGGTGGAGGCCGTCCCCGGCGTACTGAACGAGGACGCGGAGACGACCTGGACGACCTGGCACTGGCGGCCGACGGGGGCGAAGGGAGTGGGGGCATGACGGGTGATGTGGCGGTGCTCGGTGCGGGCATGCACCCCTGGGGCAAGTGGGGCCGGGGTTTCGTCGAGTACGGGACGGTGGCCGCGCGCGAGGCGCTGTCCGACGCGGGCCTCGACTGGCGGGAGGTCGGCTCGGTCGTCGGCGCGGGCACGGTGCGGGGCGGCTATCCCGGGTACGTGGCGGGGGCGACGTTCGCCAAGGCACTGGGTTGGCAGGGAGCGCGGGTGGCGAGCGTGTACGCCGCGTGTGCCTCCGGGGCGCAGGCCGTCGCCACCGCACGGGCGCAGATCCTCTCGGGGCTCGCGGACGTGGTGCTCGTGGTGGGTGCGGACGCGGCGCCGAAGGGGTTCTTCCGGCCCGCGGGCGGGGACAGGCCCGACGATCCGGACTGGCTGCGGTTCCGTGTCCTGGGGGCGACGAATCCGACGTACTTCGGGCTGTACGCGCGGCGGCGGATGGCGGTCCACGGGGACACCCTGGAGGACTTCGCGCAGGTCAAGGTGAAGAACGCGGCGATGGGCGCGCTGAACCCGAACGCCCGCTACCGCAAGCCGGTCACGGCCGGGGAGGTCGCGGCGTCGGCCGTGGTCGCGGATCCGCTGCGGCTGCTCGACATCTGCGCGACCTCGGACGGTGCGGCGGCGCTGGTGCTGTCCAGCATGGAGTTCGCACGGCGGCACGGAGCGGCGGATCCGGTACGGATCCGCGCGGTGTCCACGGTGACACCGCGCTATCCCCACACGGTCCTCGACCTGCCCGACATCGCGACGGACTCGGCGGTCGCGGCGGAGCCGTCCGCCGACACGTTCCGCGCGTCCGTCGCGAGGGCGGCGTACGAGGAGGCGGGGATCGGCCCGGAGGACCTCTCGCTCGCCGAGGTCTACGACCTGTCCACGGCCCTGGAGTTGCAGTGGTACGAGGACCTCGGGCTGTGCGGCGAGGGCGAGGCCCCCAAGCTCCTGCGGGAGGGCACGACAACCCTGGGCGGACGTATACCCGTCAACGTCAGCGGCGGGCTCTCCTCCTTCGGCGAGGCCGTTCCCGCGCAGGCCATCGCCCAGGTCTGCGAGCTCACCCGGCAGTTGCGGGGCACGGCGGGTGACCGGCAGGTCGTGGGGGCTCGGGCCGCAATCACCGCGAACCAGGGGCTGTTCGGGCACGGATCGTCCGTGATCGCCGTCAGATGAGGCGACAGGCAGCCTCCACAGGACCACGGGCACGCTGTGTGACCGGCACGGAATCGTGCGTGAACAGCTCGTGAACCGGGCCTGGGCGTCCGCGGGTGCCGCCATCATGCTGACGTGCCCTCCTGGACGGATACTCTCCGATTCGCCTTCCAGCCGGTTGTCAACCTCACGACCGGAGGGGTCGCGGCGCTGGAGATACTCGTCCGCCCCGAGTCCGGAGACGTACTCGCCCAGGCCCGCCGGGACCCCGAACTCGACGGCACGCTGGCCGCGTCGGCGATGCGTGCGGCCGCCCGGCAGGAGACGCTCCTGCCGCTCCACGTGAACGTGTTCGCCGGCACCCTCGCCGATCTCGGCGGTCTCGCCGCGCTCCGCGACGCGGTGCGCGAGGCCGGGCGCATGCCGTGGGAGATCACGGTCGATGTCGGCCCGCCCTTCACCCATGTGCCGCACCGGGCGCTGGTCGAGGCGGTGGCGGCGCTGCGCGAGGAGGGCTTCCACATCTGCGCGGACGGCATCGGCGACGGGGACGTACCCCTGCGGGTGCTGGCGGACCTGGCGCCCGGCCTGGTGAAACTGGACGCGTCCCTGTTGTCGCGGCCCGCCGTGGTGCGGGCGATGCGGACCCTGTGCGAGCAGCTCGGCGCGCTGCTGTCGGTCGAGGGGGTGGAGACCGAGTCGCAGTGCGCGGCGGCGCTCGCGGCGGGCGCGCAACTGGCGCAGGGTGATCTGTTCGGGCCTCCGGCCCGCAGGCCCGCGGCGGATGTGTACGTGCCGGCCCTCTCCCCCGTCGCCGCGGCGGTGCCGCCCGACGGGCCGCCCGACGGGCCGCCCGTGCGGCAGTTCGTACGGCCCGCCGCGCTGTTGCCCGCTGTCGCGTCCGCGGGGCAGGTGCGGGCGCTGCTGACCGGATCGCCCGAGGTGTCCGGGGTGGTGCTCGTCGACGCCGCGGGGGTGCCCGTACGGTCGGTGCAGCGGTCGCGGTTCCTGCTGTCGATGTCGGCGCGCTACGGGCACGCCCTGTACGCCGACCGGCCGGCCGCCCGGCTCGGCGATCCGCCGCGTACGGTCGGGGTCGACGCCACCGCGTGGGAGGTCCTCGACGTGGTGGCGGACGGGGCGCGTGACCGTACGTCGGACGACGTGGCGGTCGTCGACCGGCTCGGGCGCTGCGTGGGCGTCGTACGACTGGCCGATCTCGTACGGGCGCTCGCCGAGAGCCGCGTGGAGGAGGCGGCCGGGCTCAATCCGCTCACCCGGCTGCCCGGTTCGGACGCCATCACCGAAGAGGTGGACCGGCGGATCCTCGGCGGCCGGCTGTTCTCGTTGAGCTGGCTGGACGTCGACGGCTTCAAGCAGGTCAACGACGGTGCGGGGTTCGCGGCGGGCGACGAGCTGATCCGCGCGGTGGGACGGGCGCTGCAGGCCGCGGCGGCCGGGGCCACCCGGGTGGGGCACATCGGCGGCGACGACTTCCTGGTCCTGGCGGACCCGGACGGGCTCGATCCGCTGGCCGCGTCCGTGCTCGACGCTCCCTGGTCGGCGGGCGGGCCGGCCGTCACGCTGTCCCTCGCGACCGTGCTGTGCGCTCCGGGGAGTGTGACCGACCACCGTCAGGCCGCCGCCTGTCTGGCCCCTCTCAAGAAGGCCGCCAAGGCCCTGCGCGGGACCAGCTGGGTGCTGGGCCGTGCGGGGGTGCAGGGTCACGAGGTCCGGCGCGGGTCGGACGCGGCACCGGCCCCGGCCGGCAGCCGGGCCTGAGCGGTCGAGGATCCGGGGCGCCGGGGCGGACCGCCGGCCGTCGGTCGGTGGGAGGCGTGCCCGTGAACCGTTGTCGCCCGCGACCTTGACGCTCCCACAGTGCCGGTGAACACTTCCGGTGTCAGTCGGCATCGTCGCATTCCGGCGCAATCAAGGCACTGTGCCGCGCGGTCTCCGGTCCGCGCCGACGGGTCATCCCCCACGGGCGATTCGACTGCTACGGCACGCTCGTCACGGACGCCGGGCGGGGCGCGGGACGTCCCTGCCTTCGGCTGAAGTCGCCAAGTCGCCATGGGAAACGCACCCTGCACGGTGGCCCGGAGCGGTCCGCCCCGGGCCTGGGCCTAGGAGCCGCCATGAGCAATGGAGATGTCTTCGTCGGTGAGGTCATCGGCACAGCGATTCTGATCCTGTTCGGCGCCGGCGTGGTCGCCGCCGTCGTACTCAACCACTCCAAGGCGAAGGACGCCGGCTGGGCCGTCATCGCTTTCGGCTGGGGCTTCGGCGTACTGGCCGGCGCGTACACGGCCGCGCCGCTGTCCGGCGGACACCTCAACCCGGCGGTGACGCTCGGCATCGCGATCGACACCGGCGACTGGGACCAGGTCCACTTCTACGTGGCCGGTCAGCTGGTCGGTGCCTTCCTCGGCGCGGTCCTGTGCTGGCTGGTCTATTTCGCACAGTTCCAGGCCAACGCCGAGGACGAGATCGCGCAGCCCACGCTCGGGATCTTCTCCACCGCGCCCGCCATCCGCCATCCCGTGGCCAACCTCATCACCGAGATCATCGCGACCGTCGGTCTGGTCCTGCCGATCCTGGCCTTCGGGCTCACCGAGGGACTCGGCCAGTCCGGCACCGCCATCCTGATCGTCGCGTTCCTGGTGGTCGGCATCGGTCTGTCGCTCGGCGGTCCGACGGGATACGCCATCAACCCGGCCCGTGACCTGGGCCCGCGCATCGCGCACGCCGTCCTGCCGATCCCCAACAAGGGCACGTCGGACTGGAGCTACTCGTGGATCCCGGTGGTGGGGCCGCTGATCGGCGGCGCGCTGTCCGGGCTCATCTTCAACGCGGCTTTCTAGCGCGGTCCACCGCAGAATCCGACGAAGGGGACGTCATGACGGACAGGTTCGTCGCCGCAATCGACCAGGGCACCACGTCCAGCCGCTGCATCGTCTTCAACCAGGACGGCGCGATCGTCGCCGTCGACCAGCGTGAGCACCGCCAGATCTTTCCCAAACCCGGCTGGGTGGAGCACGACGCCACCGAGATCTGGTCGAAGGTGCAGGCCGTCGTCGCGGGCGCGGTCGCGAAGGCCGGGCTCCGCGCCGACCAGCTCAGCGCGCTGGGGATCACCAACCAGCGCGAGACGACGGTCCTGTGGGACCGCGCCACCGGCAAGCCCGTACACAACGCGATCGTCTGGCAGGACACCCGTACCTCCGCGCTCTGCGCCGAACTCGGCGGGGCGGACGGGCAGGACCGGTTCCGCGAGCAGACCGGGCTGCCGCTGGCCAGCTACTTCTCCGGGCCCAAGGCGGCCTGGCTGCTCGACAACGTGCCGGGGCTGCGGGCCCGCGCCGAACACGGCGAGATCGCCTTCGGCACGATCGACTCCTGGCTGATCTGGAACCTCACCGGCGGTACCGACGGCGGCCGGCACGTCACCGACGTCACCAACGCCGGCCGCACCATGCTGATGAACCTCGAGACGCTGCAGTGGGACCCGTCCATCCTCTCCGCGATGAACGTCCCCGAAGCGGTCCTCCCCGAGATCAGGTCCTCGGCCGAGGTGTACGGAACCGCCGTGGGCCAGCTCGCCGGGGTCCCGGTGGCGTCCGCGCTGGGCGACCAGCAGGCCGCGGTGTTCGGCCAGGCGTGCTACGACGTGGGCACGGCCAAGAACACGTACGGGACGGGCAGTTTCCTGCTGCTCAACACCGGGAACACGCCCGTGCCCTCGAAGAACGGCCTGCTCACGACGATGGGGTACAAGATCGGCGCGGAGGCGCCGGTCTACTGCCTGGAAGGGTCCATCGCGATCACCGGCGCGCTGGTGCAGTGGTTCCGCGACCAGCTCGGCATCATCCGCACCGCCGACGAGATCGAGACCCTGGCGACGAGCGTCGACGACAACGGCGGCGCGTACATCGTGCCCGCCTTCTCGGGTCTGTTCGCGCCGTACTGGCGTTCGGACGCGCGCGGAGTCGTCACGGGTCTGACCCGGTACGTCACGAAGGGACATCTGGCGCGGGCCGTCCTGGAGGCGACGAGCTGGCAGACGCGTGAGGTCGTGGACGCCATGTTCCAGGACTCCGGGGTGCGGATCACAACCCTGAAGGTGGACGGCGGCATGACGAAGAACAACCTGCTGATGCAGCACCAGGCGGATGTCCTCGACGTGCCGGTGATCCGCCCGAAGGTCTCCGAGACGACCTGTCTGGGAGCGGCGTACGCGGCCGGTCTGGCGACCGGGGTGTGGAACGACCTCGACGAGCTGAAGTCGCACTGGCAGAAGGACGTCGAGTGGACGCCCTCCATGGAGGCGTCGGTCCGTGACCGCGAGTACCACAACTGGCGCAAGGCGGTGGAGAAGAGCTTCGGCTGGCACGAGGACGGCGCGGACTGAACCGGCGTTCCGCGTACCGAAGACCGTGGCCCGTACCTCCGTCCCCGGGGGTACGGGCCACGCCCTAGCTGGTGAGGGTGTGGCGGCGGTCGGCGAACGTCATCGCGTGCTGGACGACCTCGATGAGCACCTCCTTGACCGACTCCCGGCCGCGGGCGTCGCACAGGACCACGGGGACCGCGGGGTCGAGGTCGAGGGCCTGGCGGACGTCCTCGACGGGGTAACGGGCGGCGCCCTCGAAGCAGTTCACGCCCACCACGAAGGGGATGGCGCGCCGCTCGAAGTAGTCGACCGCCGCGAAGCAGTCCTCCAGGCGACGGGTGTCGGCGAGCACGACGGCACCCAGGGCGCCGGTGGCGAGCTCGTCCCACAGGAACCAGAACCGGTCCTGGCCGGGGGTGCCGAAGACATACAGCACGAGGTCCTCGCGGAGCGTGATGCGCCCGAAGTCCATGGCGACCGTGGTGGTGTGCTTGCCCTCCACCCCGCTGGTGTCGTCGACGGGGCGGCCCGCCTCGGTCAGGAGTTCCTCGGTGCGCAGCGGCTTGATCTCGCTGACGGCGCCGACCAGGGTGGTCTTGCCGACGCCGAAACCGCCCGCCACCAGGATCTTGAGGGTGACGGGCTCGACCGGGGCCTTGCCGCGTTCAGTGCGCCCGAGGATCATCGGTCTTCTCTCCAGCTTCAGCTTCAGTGGTGTCACGTGCTTCGGTGGTGCCGCGTGCTTCGGTGGTGCCACGTGGGCAGGGCGGGCCGGGCTCGCGGTTCACAGTGCTCGGAGGCCGCTGATCACGTCACGCAGAATGCTTTCGTCCGGCAGTTCAGCCGGCGGTACGGGGCGCCTCACACGAACCAGCTCGTCCTCCACCAGGTCGCCTATGAGGACGCGGACGACCCCGATGGGCAGGTCCAGTTCGGCGGCGAGTTCGGCGACCGACTGGGGTGCGTCGCGGCAGAGTTCGACGATGTCCACGTGCTCCGGGGACAGCGAGTTGTCCGCCTCCGGGTCCTGCGCGTGCTGCTCCGCCACCACCACCGCGATCAGGTCGAGGCGGTGCTGGCCCGGGCTGGTGGTGCGACCGCGCGTCATGGCATACGGACGGACCACCGGTCCGGCCTCGTCGTCGAACCAGTGGGACATCCCCTCACCGTCTCCGCTCATACCGTCCCACTACCCGCCCGCGGACAGTTCGCTGCGCGGGGCCGCCGCGAGATGCACGCCGACCCTCTTCACGAGGAGCGTCATCTCGTACGCGACCTGCCCGACGTCGGAGTCGGCGTCCGACAGGACGGCGAGGCAGCTGCCGTCACCCGCCGCCGTGACGAACAGGAACGCCTCGTCCAGTTCGACGACCGTCTGCCGGACGCTGCCCGCCTCGAAGTGACGGCCGACGCCCTTGGCGAGGCTGTGGAACCCGGAGGCGACGGCGGCCAGATGTTCGCTGTCCTCCCTCGTCAGGTCGGTGGAGACCCCCGTGGGGAGGCCGTCTCCGGAGAGCACGAGTGCCTTGCGGATGCTGGCGACACGCGCCACCAGGTCGTCGAGGAGCCAGTTGAGCTCCCCCGTCGCCGTGGTGGTCGTGGTGTGGCCGGCGGCCTTCGGTCCGGTCATCGACCGTCTCCCTTAGTCGTTCCTGGTGCTGTGCCGTCCTGGGCCTCGTCGCCCGCGGCGTTCTCCTCGCGGCCGCGCTGCCAGCCGCGCTGGAGCGAGGCCATCCGGCTGCGTACTTCGTCCGCGTCACGCTCCGCGGGCTCCGTCGTACGGGCCGCGCCACCGGCGGTGCGCCGGTCGGGGCCCTCCCTCAGCTGCGGGGCCAGACTGGCCTGCCGTACCCGCCGGGGCAGCGAACCGCCACCGCCGCCGGACGAGGGGGCGGGGCGGGTGTCGCCACTGCCGCTGCCGCTGCCGGCCGGGAGACCGGGACGGGTACCGCCCGGTTCGATCCCGCGACGCGCCCCGCGCCGGGGCAGGGCCGGGGCTTCGCCGTCCCCGCTCTCCCCGGCTCCCGGTCCACGCACGGCCGGGCCACCCGGCTCGGCGCCCGGACCCGCGGGCCAGTCGTCGACCGCGCCACGGCGGGTGGCGGACGCGTCCCCGGGCGCACGGACCCCCGGTCCCCGCCTGGCGCCCCTCGACCGCTTCGGCAGCTTCTCCAGCACGCCGGAGCGCTCGGGGGTCTCCGGGGCCGCCGACGGAGCCGGCCCGGGCCGGTCCGCGACCGCACCGGTGTCCGCGCCGTCCACCGGCTCGTCGCGCCGCGGTCCGGACCGGGTCACGGGACGCCCGTGGGAACTGACGAGCTTGGGGGTGCGGCGCCGCGGCAGGGGGACGCCGGGCTGCTCTTCGTCACCGCCGGAGAGCCGTGACGACTCGCGCGGCGGCTCGCGCCGCTCGTCCGCCGCCGTCTGGCCGCGGGAGCGGCGCGGGCGGAAGATACCGCCGTGTTCGGTGTCGTCGTCCCCGAGGGCGCCGGGGAAGTCGTCGAGTGCGTCCAGGTCGACGGGCGCCTCCAGTTCGACCGGTCCGTCGAGGATCGACGTCGACAGGCCGGGGAGCGTGACGGGCACCTGGGACAACGCGGCCCTGCGGCCCTCGTCGGCGGCGTTCTTGGTGTTCTGCGCGTTCTTCGCGGGCAGTGCCCGGTCGAGCCGGAACCCGACGCCGTTGGTGTCGGGCACGTCGTCGGAGAGCAGCGCGTCCGGCACGAAGACCACGGCGGTCGTCCCGCCGTACGGGGACGGCTGCAGGGAGACGCGTACGTTCTGCCGCTGGGCGAGCCGGCTGACCACGAAGAGGCCGAGCCGGTCGGTGTCGGAGAGCTCGAACTCGGGGGTCTCGGCGAGCCGGAGGTTGGCGTCGAGGAGCGCCTCGGCGGCCATGCCGAGTCCGCGGTCGTGGATCTCCAGGGTGAAGCCGTTGGCGACGCGCTCGCCGTGCACCTGCACGGCCGTGTGTGGCGGCGAGAACACCGTCGCGTTCTCCAGGAGTTCGGCGACGAGGTGGGTGAGGTCGGCGACGGCGGAGCCGGTGACGGCCATCCGCGGCAGCCGCCTGACCTCGATGCGCTCGTAGTCCTCGACCTCGGCGACGGCGGCACGTACGACGTCCATCAGCTGCACCGGCTTGCGCCACTGCCGGGAGGGCGCCGCTCCGGAGAGGATCACCAGACCTTCCGCGTGCCGGCGCATACGGGTCGTCAGGTGGTCCAGGCGGAAGAGGTCGGCGAGCTCGTCGGTGTCCTCGGTCCTGCGCTCCATCGTGTCGAGCAGGGTGAGCTGCTTGTGCAGCAGGACCTGGCTGCGGCGGGCGAGGTTCACGAACACCTCGGAGACGCCACTGCGCAGCTCGGACTGTTTGACCGCGGCCTCGACGGCCGAGCGCTGCAGGCTGTTGAGGGCCTGGCTGACCTCGCCGATCTCGTTCTTCTCGTACTCCAGACGCGGGACCTCGGTCTCGACGTCGACCTGCTCGCCCGCGGAGAGGCGGCGCATCACGCTGGGCAGCCGCACCTCGGCGGTCTCGTGGGCCTCCTGGCGCAGGCGGCGCAGGTCGCGGATGAGGCTGCGGCCGATGCGTACGGACATGAAGAGGGAGACCAGCACCGCGGCCAGGCCGAGTACGCCGGCGATGACGGCCTTGACGATGACGCCGACCGCGACGGGGCGGACCCGGTCCTGGAAGCGGTCGCCGGCCTGGGTGTTGAGCTTGTCGAGGCCGTCGAGGACCCCGTCCGCGAGGCCGTCCCAGCTCTTCGCGCTGACTCCTCGCGGGGTGCCCGGCGCGGAGGCGAGGACGGACTGCTCGGCGACGCGCAGGGGTGCGGTGGCGGCGTTCTTCCAGTAGCGGTCGTAGCGGACGCGCTCGGTGGAGGGCATCTGCGGCAGGTTGATCTCGTACAGGATCGAGCGCTGGGCGACCAGGTCGGAGATGTCGCGGGCCTCGTCGCGGGTGACACGGCCGACGACGAGAGCGGAACCGAGCAGGGCGTCCTCGCGGGCGAGCAGCTCACGGGCGCGCGACATGTTGACGAGGGCACGGCCCTGCTTGTCCACGTCCACGTTCTCGAGGACCTGGAGGTTGGCCAGCAGGATGTAACAGGGGTCGACCAGGCGGTTGTAGAGGTCGAGGGCCTGGGCGCGGGTGACGGTGTTGTCCTCGACGCTCTGGCGCAGCGACCCGACACCGTCGAAGGCGTCCAGGATCGCGGTGAGGCGCTCGGTGGTGTCGAATCCCATCTCGTCCCGGACGTCGTCGTCCCTGGCGTTCCTGCGGATCTTCGACACGACCTCGTCGGTGGCGGTCCGGGTCCGGCGCAGGTCGGTGAGGGCGTCGGAGGCGCGGGGGTCCGCGAGGTAGACGAGGGTCTGGCGCCGCTCGTCCTGGAGAACGCTGATGACGTCCTCGGTGGGATAGCCGATCTCCTGGACGATGAACGTCGTGTCGAACAACTGGTTGACCTCGCGTCCCGTCAGGACGGTGGCGAAGCCCCAGATCCCGGTCAGGGAAACGAGCGGCACGAGAAGCAGCGCCACGATCTTCCGGCGGATCGACTTCCCGCGAAAGCGCATGGCCTCCCCCAGCTCGACCCCCGGACACCGGGGGCACACATGTACGTCAACAAACGGCGTGAGCCTACTACCGACGCACAAGTATCTCGAAGACCTGTCCGGGCCGACTCGGCGCGCGGAGGAACGGGACATCCGCAGTTGTCCGTTCATTGCGGGAGATTGCCTCCCCGAATCCGACACGGGGCGGCGCGGGCGCTCCGGCCCGTACCTCTGATCTTTTTGGCCGGTTTTTTTCGGTCGCCGGGAATCTTCGGCTTACGTGGATCGTCTGTCTGTATGGAAGTTGGGGCGGAATCGGCTGCAGATGCCGGATGCCGCGGCCAGGCGGCATAATACAGCGCAAGCCGGGCAGCCGATGGGGAGCCGGAGTCTCGTGACACCGGAGCGAGCGGCTGTCGGGCGGTGGGGAGTGACGAGTTGATGGGCACGGCGGAGCGGTACGGGGCATCCGGGACTGGTGTTGCGACGATCGCGGAGGCGGAGCGGAAGCCACAGACCTCGGGCCGCGGCATTCCGGCCGATATTGCGGCGAGGAACCTCCCGTCCGGGGCGGGGCGGGTGAGCGGGGCCGGGACCGCGCCCGTCGCCGAGGTGCGGACGGCACCCATGACGACGGCGGGGACGGCTCCCGTCACGGACCTCACGAGGACCACGGAGACCGGTGAGATCAGTGAGAACGGTGGGGTCAAGGGGATAGAGACCCACGTCCTGCCGGACAGCGGCAGCGAACCGGTCCCGGAGGCCGAAGACCGGGGGCACTACCGGCCGTTGTGGGTGGAGGAGCCGGCGACCAGGCGGCGGCTGCCGGATCCCGTGCGGACGTCCGCGGTCCGGGCCGTCATCATCATCGCCGTCACCCTGATCCAGGCGATGGTCGCCTTCCTGTGCACGCTGGCCGGTTCCTGGCTCGCGTTCCCCATGGTGCTCAGCAGCGTGGCGAGCACGGTGGTGGCCACCTGGGCCGCCCTGGACGTCTGGGTGACCCGCCAGGTGTGGAACCAGCGCAACGGCGTGGTGTCGGAGCCGAGCAGCACCGCGCGTGCCCTGCGGCGCGAGCGGCGCAAGGCACGCCGTCAGGAGCGGACGGCGGCGCGGGCCGACGAGCGGATACGCCGGCGGGGCGGGGCGGGCCGGCTGTCGCACTCGTGACGCAGCGCCTCCCGAACGTCGCCCGCGCGGCGACGGTGCGCCGGTGTCCTAGGAGGCGGCCGCCCCCATCTCGTCGGCAGCACGGGCGAGTTCACGTCGGACGCGCATGAACGGGCGCGGGCGGTCCACGGAGAGCACCGCGGTCGTCCGGCCCCCGCGCTCGTACAGTGCGAGGAGACCGCCCTCGCCCGGCGCTCCGTCGGTGACCGTGCCCTCCGCGATACGGACGGTGTCGGTGTCCCGGCGCCGTCCGGCGAACTGGATCCGCGCTCCGTACTGGTCGGACCAGAAATAGGGCAGCGGTCGTACGGTCTCCGCGGTGTGCCCGGCGAGGAGGTTGCGCACGGCGACCCTGGGCTGCTCGGTGGCGCTGGTCCAGTGTTCGGCGCGGGTTCCGCCGACGCGGGCCACGTCTCCGACGGCGACCACCTGCGGCAGGGCCGTCACGCAGCCGGCGTCGCACGGCACGCCGTCGCCCGGCAAACTGTCGCGCGGTGCGAGAGGTGAGCCCTCCAGCCACGTGGTGTTGGGGATGGTGCCGATGCCTACGATCACGAGGTCGGCGGGGAGGCGGCGGCCGTCGGTGAGTTCCACCGCGGTGACCGTGTCGCCCCGGGTGGGGCCCGCGGTGGTGCCGTGCAGCGCGGTGGTGCCGTGCAGCGTGGTGGTGCCCTGCAGTGCGGTGACGCCCGTGCCGGTGATCAGGTCGACGCCACCGCGGCGGTGCAGCGCGGCGCACAGGGCCGCCATCCGTGGGCCGAGTTGCGGCACCAGTGGCAGCGGGGCCGCTTCCACGACGGTGACGTGGTGGCCGAGTCCGGCGCACGAGGACGCGGTCTCGGCGCCGATGAATCCCCCGCCGATGACGACGACGTGACGCGGGCCCGCGGTCAGTTCGGCGCGCAGGGCGCGGGCGTCGTCGAGGGTGCGCAGGGTGTGGACTCCGGCGGGTGCCGGGCCCGGGAGCCGGCGGGCCGAGGCCCCTGTGGCGATGACGACGCCGTCGCTGGGGACGGTGCGGCCGTCGTCCAGGAGGACGGCGCGGCCGCGGGCGTCGAGACCACGGGCGCGGACGCCGAGCAGCCACTCGGCGCCGAGTGCGGCGCTCTCCTCGGCGTCGCCGAGGGCGAGGTGTCCCTCGTCGGACCGGCCGGTGAGGAAGTCCTTGGACAGGGGTGGGCGGTCGTAGGGCGGGTGTGGTTCGTCGCCGACGATCACCAGCCGGCCGTCGAACCCCTGGTCGCGAAGCTCGCGGGCCGCGTACAGCCCGGACAGTGAGGCCCCGACGACGGTGACGGTCCTCATGCGCGGGGTGCCGGGCGGGGAGCCTGCGCGGGGCGGGCACCGTCGGCGGCCGGACCGGAGACCGGCGCGGCGCCCCACCCGGGAGAGCCAGGGGACACCCCGGCCCCGCGACCGGAGCGGCCGGGGCGACCGACGGCCGTTGCGGCGCCGCGTTGCGCGGTCCGCGTGGTGCCGTCCCCGGTGGTGGGCGTGGGAGGGTGGGGTGGCGGGCCGGGCGCCGTCGCGTTGTCCGTGGGGCGGGACGTCATGCCGCCGTTCCTTCCTCGGCCGCCAGGTGGACGTGGATGACGCCGTCGTCGACGGTGACGCGGTGGGTACGGACGGCGCGGCGCGCGGGAAGGCACGCCGGCTGCCCCGTGCGGAGGTCGAACGAGGCGGCGTGCAACGGGCATTCCACCAGGCAGCCCTCCAGCCACCCCTCGGAGAGGGACGCGTCCTGGTGGGTGCAGGTGTCGTCGATGGCGTACAGCTCGCCGTCGGCGTTGAAGACGGCGATGGGCGGCACGGTGTCGACACGGGCGGATTCGCCCTCGGGGAGGTCATCAAGGCGGCAGACGGGAATCACGGGCCCCCCTCTCGGTCCAGGGCACAGCCCCGGACCTCTCAGGTCCGGTCTGGTCCGAGACCTTCCTGGTCTTGGACTGTTCGGTAACATGATGTTTCGTATGGCGCACGAGGGAGCGCTATGCGCAACAGAATCCGCGCGGGACGCCCGTCACGTCAAGGGCTTCCGGCAGATGCGGCTCAAACGGGCCGCCAGGTGGTGAGAGCTGACCCATGACCCGCACTCAGAAACAGGCCGACCGAACAGAGGAGACGCCGGAGAGGCTGGGCAGAGGCGCGGGGAGCGCCGTCCAGTCGGTGGACCGCGCGGTGAGCGTGCTGGAGATCCTCGCCCGGCTCGGCGAGGCGGGCGTCACCGAGATCGCCGACGAACTGGAGGTGCACAAGTCCACGGCCTTCCGGCTCCTCGGCGTGCTGGAGAACCGGGGCCTGGTCGCCCAGGCCAAGGACCGCGGGAAGTACTTCCTGGGTGCCGGCGTACTACGCCTCGCGGGGGCGGCGGCAGTGCGTCTGGACATCTCCCAGGAAGGCGTCGGCGTCTGCCGCGAACTCGCGGACGAGCTGGGCGAGACCGCCAACATCGCGGTCCTCGACGACACCGCGGCGGTCAACATCATGCAGGCCCGCGGCGCCGCGTCCGTCACCGCGCAGAACTGGCTGGGAAGGCGCACCCCGCTGCACGCCACCTCCAGCGGCAAGGTGCTGCTGGCCCATCTGCCGGAGACGCTCCGCGAAGGGCTGCTGGCCAGGACTCTCCCGCGGTTCACCGAGCGCACGATCACCGGCACGGCCGCGCTGCGTGCCGAGCTGGAGACGGTGGTCGAGCGGGGTTACGCGATCGCCAGGGAGGAGCTGGAGCTGGGTCTGGCCGCGACGGCGGCGCCGGTGCGCGCCCACGACGGCAGGGTGATCGGCGCGATCAGCGTCTCCGGTCCGGTGTACCGGCTGGACGCGGACCGTCTGCCGGAGCTCGCCGAGCGCACGGCGGCGGCCGCCGCCGAGCTGTCGCGCCGGATGGGGTACGGCTTCTGACGGAAACGGAACCGGACACACCGGGGACGCAGGACAGGGCGCGGGGCCGGGAACACCTGGCCCCGCGCCGCTGTGTGTCGGGCGGATTTCGTGCGGCCCGCACCTTTTGCCAAGGGTTAACCTCCCCCTCTTGACGGCTCGCTCACGGCCTTCTCACTATGTTCCTCACAGCGCAACCCATAGTGCACTGCGCAACAGCAGAGGAGCCAGGTCGTGCCATACGAGGTTCGTGCCGTAGTCGCTGTGAAGAAGGGCGCACCCGTCGAGGTGCGGACGATCGTCGTTCCTGATCCCGGTCCGGGCGAGGTGCTCGTCACCGTGCAGGCCGGCGGGGTCTGCCACACGGATCTGCACTACCGGGAGGGCGCGATCAACGACGACTTCCCGTTCCTGCTGGGGCACGAGGCGGCCGGCACGATCGAGGCGGTCGGTGCGGGCGTCACCGACCTCAGGACCGGCGACTACGTGGTCCTCGCCTGGCGGGCCCCCTGCGGTTCCTGCCGCTCGTGCCGCCGTGGCCGCCCCTGGTACTGCTTCGACTCGCGCAACGCCGCTCGGCCCATGACCCTCCTCGACGGCACCCCGCTCAGCAACGCGCTGGGCATCGGCGCCTTCGCCGAGAAGACCCTGGTCGCGGCCGGTCAGGCGGTGAAGGTGGACGCGGCGGCCCGCCCCGAGGCCGCGGGCCTGATCGGCTGCGGGGTGATGGCCGGATACGGCGCGGCGGTGAACACGGGCAACGTCGGGCGCGGTGACACGGTCGCGGTCATCGGCTGTGGCGGTGTCGGCGACGCGGCCATCGCCGGCGCGTGCCTCAACGGGGCCATGAAGGTCATCGCCGTCGACATCGACGACAAGAAGCTCGACCTGGCGGAGCGGTTCGGCGCCACGCACACGGTCAACTCCCGTGGCACGGACGCCGTCGAGGCCGTACGCGCCCTCACCGACGGTTTCGGGGTCGACGTCGCCATCGACGCGGTGGGCCGCCCGGAGACCTTCCTGCAAGCCTTCTACATGCGTGACCACGCCGGTCTGCTGGTGCAGGTCGGTGTCCCGTCCCCGCAGACGAAGGTGGAACTGCCGCTGATCGACGTGTTCTCGCGCGGCGGCGCGATCAAGTCCTCCTGGTACGGGGACTGTCTGCCGAGCCGCGACTTCCCGTTCCTCGTCGACCAGTACCTCTACGGCCTGCTGGACCTGGACGCGTTCGTCACGGAGACCATCGCGCTCGACCAGGTCGAGGAGGCGTTCGCGAAGATGCACCGCGGCGAGGTGCTGCGTTCGGTGGTGGTCCTGTGAGCGAGCGGGCGAGCGAGCGGCGGGGCAGGTCCGGGGCGAACCCCCGCGTGGTCGTCGTGGGCGCCGGTATCGTCGGCTGCTCCCTCGCGGACGAACTCACCGCCCGCGGCTGGACCGACGTCACCGTCCTCGAACAGGGCCCGCTGCCCGCCCCGGGCGGCTCCACCTCCCACGCTCCCGGCCTGGTCTTCCGGACCAGCCCGTCCAGGACGCTCACCGCCTTCGCCCGGTACACGGTCGAGAAGTTCACCTCCCTGCGGGTGGACGGGGTCTCCTGCTTCGACCCGGTCGGCGGGCTGGAGCTCGCGACGACTCCCGAACGGCTCGCCGAGCTGCACCGCAGGGCCGGTTACGCCGCCTCCTGGGGCGTACGCGGCGAGGTCGTCGACGCGGCCCGCTGCAAGGAACTGTGGCCGCTGATCGACGAGTCGGTCGTCCTCGGCGGCTTCCACACGCCCGACGACGGCTTGGCCCGCGCCCTGCTCGCGGCCCGGGGGCAGCGGGAACGGGCCGAGAGCCGGGGCGCCCGCTTCCTGGACCGGCACACCGTCACGGGGATCGAGAAGGAGGACGGCCACAGGGGTGGCGGGCAGGCCGCCGGGGTCACCGCCGTCGTCACCGACCGGGGTGTCTTCCCCGCCGACCACGTGGTCTCGGCGGCCGGGTTCTGGGGCCCGGTCATCGGCCGCATGGCCGGCGTCGACGTACCGCTGCAACCGCTCGCCCACCAGTACGCGCGGACGAAGCCCCTCCCCTGTCTGTCGGGAGCCACCGCGGAGGCATCGAGGCCCATCCTCCGCTTCCAGGACCGCGACCTCTACTTCCGCGAGCACACCGACCGCCTCGGCATCGGCAGTTACGCCCACAAGCCGCTCCCCGTGGACCCCTTCACGGTCCTCGGCCACGGCGAGGCGCGCGCGAACGGCCTGCAGATGCCGTCCTCGCTCCCCTTCACCGAGGAGGACTGGGCGCCGAGCTGGGACGACTGCCGCCGGCTGCTGCCCGCTCTGCGCGACAGCGAGATCGAGGAAGGCTTCAACGGCGTCTTCTCCTTCACCCCGGACGGCATGCCGGTCCTCGGCGAATCACGTGCGGTACGGGGTTTCTGGCTGGCGGAGGCCGTGTGGGTGACCCACTCGGCCGGTGTCGCCAAGGCCGTGGCCGAGTGGATGGTCGAGGGCCGCCCGGGGCTCGACGTCCACGAGTGCGACCTCACGCGTTTCGAGGACGCCCAGCGCTCCCCCGCGTACATCAGGGACCGCGGCTCGCAGCAGTTCGTCGAGGTGTACGACGTGCTCCACCCGCTCCAGCCGATGGAGCGGCCGCGCCCCCTGCGGGTCAGCCCGTTCCACGCCCGCCAGCAGGAACTCGGCGCGCACTTCCTGGAGGGCGGCGGCTGGGAGCGTCCGCACTGGTACGAGGCGAACGCGCCGCTCGCCGCCGCCGCGGACGTACCTCCGCGGGACGCCTGGTCCGCGCGGTACTGGTCGCCCGTCGCGGCGGCCGAGGCGAGGACGACCCGCGAGAGGGTCGCCCTCTACGACATGACCCCGCTGCGCCGCCTCGAGGTCACCGGCCGCGGAGCTCTCGACTTCCTGCACGGCATGACCACCAACAACCTCCGCAAGAAGCCCGGCGCGGTCACCTACACCCTGCTCCTGGACGGGACCGGCGGCATCCGCTCCGACCTCACCGTCGCCCGCCTGGGCCCCGACCGCTTCCAGGTGGGCGCCAACTCTCCCGCGGACCTGGACTGGCTGACCAGGCATGCCCCCGACGGTGTGCACGTCCGGGACATCACGTCCGGCACCTGCTGCGTCGGCGTCTGGGGGCCGCTCGCCCGCGACCTCGTGCAGCCGCTCACCGGCGACGACTTCTCGCACGAGGGTTTCGGCTACTTCCGGGCCAGGGAGACGTACCTCGGCCATGTCCCCGTCACCGCGATGCGACTGAGTTACGTGGGCGAACTGGGCTGGGAGCTGTACACGACCGCCGACCTGGGGCTGCGGCTCTGGGACACGCTGTGGGAGGCGGGGCGGCCGTACGGCGTGATCGCCGCCGGGCGCTCGGCCTTCAACAGCCTGCGCCTGGAGAAGGGGTACCGGGCGTGGGGCGTCGACATGACGGACGAACACGATCCCTACGAGGCGGGGGTCGGGTTCGCCGTCCGGCTGGACAAGGGCGACTTCCTGGGGAAGGAGGCGCTGCGCCTGAGGGGTGAGCCCCGGCGCCGGCTCACTCCGCTGCTCCTCGACGATCCGGCGTCCGTCGTCCTCGGCAAGGAGCCGGTGTACGTCGACGGGGTCGCGGCCGGGTACGTGACCAGTGCGGCGTACGGCTACACGCTGGGGCGGTGTGTCGCGTACGCCTGGCTGCCGGTGCTGCCCGTGGGGACGGGGGTCTCTGTCGAGTACTTCGGGGAGAAGGTGGGCGCGACCATTGCGGACGAACCGCTGTTCGATCCGGAGATGAGCCGGATCCGGTGCTGAACGCTTCGCTTGGGGATTGTGTGTCGCGTGCGGGTCCGTGGGGGCTGGTCGCGCAGTTCCCCGCGCCCCTGAAGGCCCCGGTGGAGCCGCGCGTCGATACAGCCCCGCCACCCCTGGAAAACGGAGGTTCTCGTGTCCCCTTCCTATGACGTGATCGTTGTCGGGCTCGGTGGTATGGGCAGTGCCGCCGCCCATCACCTCTCCTCGCGTGGCGTGCGGGTGCTCGGGCTCGAGAAGTTCGGGCCCGTGCACAACCGCGGGTCCAGTCACGGCGGTTCACGGGTCACCCGGCAGTCCTACTTCGAGGACCCCGCGTACGTGCCGCTGCTGCTGCGCGCATACGAGCTGTACGAGGACCTGGAGCGGGCCACCGGCCGGGACATCGCCACGCTGTGCGGCGGGGTGATGGTCGGACGGCCCGACTCGCAGACCGTCGCCGGTTCCCTGCGCTCCGCCACCCAATGGGATCTGCCCCACGAGATGCTCGACGCGGCCGAGATCCGCCGCCGCTTCCCCACCCTCGCCCCGCACGACGACGAGGTCGCGCTCCACGAAGAGAAGGCCGGCCTGGTCCGCCCCGAGAACATGGTCGCCGCACATCTCCAACTCGCCACACGGCAGGGCGCCGACCTGCACTTCGACGAGCCGATGACCCGCTGGGAGCCGTACCGGGACGGTGTTCGCGTCCATACCGCCGAGAACACGTACACGGCGGGCCAGTTGGTGATCTGCCCCGGTGCGTGGGCGCCGCAGCTGCTCACCGACCTCGGCGTGCCGTTCACCATCGAGCGGCAGGTCATGTACTGGTTCCAGCCCCGGGGCGGGGTGCGGCCCTTCCTGCCGGAGAACCATCCCGTCTACATCTGGCAGGACGCGGCCGGCGTCCAGGTCTACGGGTTCCCGTCCATCGACGGGCCGGAGCTGGGCGCCAAGGTCGCCTTCTTCCGCAGGGGCCGCCCCTGTACGCCGGAGACCATCGACCGGACCGTCCACGCGGACGAGATCGGGGCGATGGCGGACCACATGGCCCGCTGCATCCCCGACCTGCCCGGCACCTTCCTCAAGGCCGCCACCTGTATGTACTCCAACACCCCCGACGAGCACTTCGTCATCGCGCGGCATCCCGCGCACCCCGAGTCCGTGACCGTGGCCTGCGGTTTCTCCGGGCACGGCTTCAAGTTCGTGCCGGTGGTCGGCGAGATCCTGGCCGATCTGGCCCTGACCGGCACCACGCGCCACCCGATCGGCCTGTTCGACCCCCACCGCCTCGCCGCCGCGCCCGCCTGAGGAGCCCGTCCGTGACGACGACCCCCGCCTCCCCCGCCGCCGCTCAGCTGCCTCCGAGCCTGGTCAGCACGCTGCCGGGGCACTACTACACCGACCCCGAGGTCTTCCGGCAGGAGCAGGAACGGCTCTTCGAGTCGATGTGGTTCTGCGCGGTCCGCAGCGCCGATCTGGGCGCTCCCGGCGCGTTCCGCACGGTCCAGGTCGGCCGCGAGAGCGTCCTGGTCACCCGGTCCCGTACCGGCGGGCTGCGCGCCTTCCTCAACGTCTGCCGGCACCGCGGGGCCCGCCTCTGCACGGAGGAGGCCGGCGAGGTCCGGCGCACCCTGCAGTGCCCGTACCACGCCTGGACGTACGACCTCGACGGGAAACTGATCGCGGCGCCGAACCTGGTGCGGATGCCCGATGTCGACCGCACGGAGTACGGCCTGGTCAAGGTCGCGCTGCGGGAGTGGCTCGGGTACGCCTGGGTGTGCCTGGCCGACGAGCCGCCGTCCTTCGAGGAGACGGTGGTGGGCGCGGCCGTCGAGCGGCTCGGGAACGCGGCGGCCATCGAGCACTACGGCACGGAGAACCTCGCGCTCGGCAGGCGCATCACCTATGACGTGCGCGCGAACTGGAAGCTGATCGTCGAGAACTTCATGGAGTGCTATCACTGCGCGACGATCCACCCCGAACTCACCGATGTGCTTCCGGAGTTCGCCGACGGCTACGCCGCCCAGTACTACGTGGGCCACGGCGCCGGGTTCGGCGAGGAGGTCCGTGGCTTCACGGTCGACGGGAGCGCGGGATTCGACAGGCTCCCCGAGGTCGCCGAGGAGCAGGACCGCCGTTACTATGCGATAACGGTCAAACCCACCGTGTTCATCAACCTCGTCCCCGACCATGTCATCTTCCACCGCATGTTTCCCCTCGCCGAGGACCGGACGATCGTGGAGTGCGACTGGCTCTACGCCCCCGAGGTCGTCGAGTCGGGCGCCGATGTGTCGAAGTCCGTGGAGCTCTTCCACCGGGTGAACACCCAGGACTTCGAGGCGTGCGAGCGTACGCAGCCCGCCATGGCGTCCCGCGCCTACCGCGGGGGCGGGGTGCTGGTGCCCACCGAGCACCACATCGGGACGTTCCACGAGTGGCTCAGAGGCATGCTGGGAGGCAGGGATGGCTGATCTCTACATCGGCGGCACCTGGACGGGCGCGCGGGAGGGAGGCACCCGGGAGATCCGCTGTCCGGCCGACGGGTCCCTCGTGGCCGTCGTCGACGAGGCGGGCGGCCAGGACACGGCCGACGCGATCGCGGCCGCGCGCCGCGCCTTCGACGAAGGCCCCTGGCCGCGGACCCCCGCGAACGAGCGCGGGGACCTGCTCCTGCGGGTGGCCGATCTGCTGGCCCGCGACAAGGACGTACTCGCCCGGGCGGAGTCCCTCGACACCGGCAAGCGCCTGGTGGAGAGCGAGTACGACATCGACGACATCGAGAACTGCTTCCGCTACTTCGGACGGCTCGTCGCGAGCGAGTCCGGCCGCGTCGTCGAGACCGGCACGGCGGGTGTCGACAGCCGGGTGGTCCATGAGCCGGTCGGCGTGTGCGCGCTGATCACCCCCTGGAACTATCCGCTGCTGCAGACCGCGTGGAAGGTCGCCCCGGCGCTGGCCGCGGGCAACACGTTCGTGCTCAAGCCGAGCGAGCTGACCCCGCACACGGCGATCCACCTGATGCGTCTCCTGGAGGAGGCCGGGCTGCCCGCGGGCGCGGCCAACCTCATCCTCGGCGCGGGCCCGGAGGCGGGCGCTCCGCTGGGCGACCACCCCGGCGTGGACCTCGTCTCCTTCACCGGCGGTCTGCGGACCGGTCGCGCGCTGATGGCAGCGGCGGCCGGGACGGTGAAGAAGGTCGCCCTCGAACTGGGCGGCAAGAACCCGAACATCGTCTTCGCCGACGCCGACTTCGAGACGGCCGTCGACATGGCGCTGACCGCCGTCTTCCTGCATTCCGGGCAGGTCTGCTCGGCCGGGGCGCGGCTGCTCGTCGAGGACTCCCTGCACGACGGGTTCGTCGACGAGGTCGTCCGCAGGGCGAAGCTGATCAGGCTGGGCGGACCGTTCGACGAGCGGGCGCAGACCGGCCCGCTGATCTCGGCGGCGCACCTGGCGAAGGTCGAGGCGTACGTCGCCCAGGGGATGGAGGAGGGCGCGATCCTGCGCTGCGGCGGGGAGCGGCCCGCCGATCCCCCGCACCCGGACGGCTTCTACTACCCGCCGACCGTGCTGGACGAGTGCTTCGGCGGGATGTCCGTCGTCCAGGACGAGTCGTTCGGGCCGGTGCTGACCGTGGAGCGGTTCACCGACGAGGGGGAGGCGGTGCGGCGGGCCAACGACACCGTCTACGGGCTGGCCGGCGGTGTCTTCACGTCCGACGAGGCCAAGGCACAGCGCGTCGCGTCGGCCCTGCGCGTGGGAACGGTCTGGATCAACGACTACCACCCGTACGTCCCGCAGGCGGAGTGGGGAGGCTACAAGCAGTCCGGGTTCGGGCGGGAACTCGGACCTGCCGGCCTCGCCGAGTACCGCGAGACGAAGCACATCTGGCGCACGACGAACCCGAGCCCACAGGGCTGGTTCTCCTAGGGGTGATGACGACCACCGGGCCAATGACCGCGAAAAAGCCCGCACTTCATCACATGATCCGGCGCTCCGCACCTTAAGATCCAGACCGCACCGACGACCCCGCACGAGCCGCACCTCCTCCCGCCCGGGAGAACTCCCCATCCCAGGAGGCCGCTCATGACCGACCCAGTACGACCGCCGGAGAGACAGGGCCACGACGACTCGGAGCTCGCCGAGTTCGGCTACCGACCCGAGCTGAAACGCACCCTCGGCAACTTCCACACCTTCGCCGCCGGGATCAGCTACATCTCCATCCTCACCGGCACCTTCCAGCTCTTCTACTTCGGCTACGGCAGCGGCGGGCCCGCCTACTGGTGGTCCTGGCCCATGGTCTTCGTCGGCCAGTTCATGGTCGCGCTCTGCTTCGCCGAACTGGCCGCCCGCTATCCCGTGGCCGGCTCGGTCTACAACTGGGCCAAGAAGGTGGGCAATCCGCACCTGGGCTGGCTGGCCGGCTGGACGATGCTGATCGCCTCGGTCGTGTCGATCGCGGCCGTGGCCCTCGCCTACCAGCTGACGCTCCCCCAGATCTCGGACACCTTCCAGTTCGTGGGCGACGGCACGGGCAAGTACGACGTCGCCACCAACGCCGTACTGCTGGCGTCCGTCCTCATCGTCTTCACCACCCTGGTGAACGCCCTCGGTGTGAAGCTGATGGCCAGGATCAACACGGCGGGCGTCTTCATCGAGCTGATCGCCACCGTCGTCCTGATCGTGCTGTTCGCCGTCAACATCACCCGCGGGCCGGGAGTCGTCCTGGAGACGAACGACACGGGGGCGGGCCAGCCCGGCGGCTACCTCGGCGCGTTCCTGATCGCGTCGCTGGCGTCCGCGTACGTGATGTACGGCTTCGACACGGCCGCCTCGCTCGGCGAGGAGTCCCTCGACCCGTCGCGCAACGCGCCGCGCGCCATCCTCCGTGCCATCGTCGCCTCGTTCGTCCTCGGCGGACTCGTCCTGCTGCTCGCGCTGATGAGCGTGTCCAGTCTGAAGGGCGAGCAACTGTCCACGGACGGCCTGCAGTACGTCGTTCTCGACGTGCTCGGTGAGGACGCGGGCAAGGCCATGCTGTGGTGCGTCTTCATCGCGGTCACCGTGTGCGCACTCGCCGTGCACACCGCGGCGATCCGGCTGGCCTTCGCGATGGCCCGCGACAACAACCTGCCCGCCGCGTCCAGCCTGGCCAAGGTCCATCCGCGCTTCCAGACCCCGATCGTGCCCGCGGTGATCATCGGCGTCCTGGCGCTGGCGATCCTCGTGGTCAACATCCGCCAGCCGCAGATCTTCACCGTCGTCACCAGTATCGGCATCATCCTGATCTATCTCGCGTATCTGCTGGTCACCGGGCCCATGCTGGTGGCCAGGCTGCGCGGCAGGTGGCAGCCCGCGGGCGAGGGCAGGTTCTCGCTCGGCCGCTGGGGACTGCTCGTCAACATCGTCGCCGTGGTGTGGGGCGCGGCCATGATGCTCAACCTGATCTGGCCGCGCGCCGCGGTCTACAACGCGAGCGCCCCGTACCACTGGTATCTGCGCTGGGGTGCCGTCCTGTTCGTCGGCATCGTGATGGGGGGCGGTTTCGCCTACTACTGGTTCGTGCAGCGGCACCGCACCGGGGTGCTCGCGGAGCACCGGTACCGGGCGGCGGCCGACACACCCCCGCCACCCGCTTCCGAGGAGGTCGGTTCCCCATGACGGAGAACGAGGACAGGAACGAGGACAGGTACGAGGAC
Organism: Streptomyces sp. NPDC002701; assembly: GCF_042889045.1. NCBI lineage: Bacteria > Bacillati > Actinomycetota > Actinomycetes > Kitasatosporales > Streptomycetaceae > Streptomyces > Streptomyces sp. NPDC002701. Next base: position 228,824 of record NZ_JBIAQL010000011.1, on the reverse strand, counting down.
GAGTTCGACTACGTGGTGGTCGGCGGGGGCACCGCGGGCAACGTGGTCGCGGCCCGGCTCTCCGAGGACCCGTCCGTCACGGTGTGCGTCCTGGAGGCGGGGCCCAGTGACGTCGGCGACGACGCCGTCATGAAGCTGGAGCGCTGGATGGGGCTCCTGGAGTCCGGCTACGACTGGGACTACCCCGTCGAGCCGCAGGCCAGCGGCAACAGCTTCATGCGGCACGCCCGCGCCAAGGTCCTCGGCGGCTGCTCCTCGCACAACTCCTGCATCGCCTTCTGGGCACCGGCCGAGGACCTGGACGACTGGGCCGCCGCGGGCTGCACGGGGTGGAGCGCCGCCGACCTCTTCCCGCTCTACCGGCGGCTGGAGAACAACGACGCTCCGGGTGAGCACCACGGCCGCACCGGCCCGGTGAAGCTGCGTACGCTCAAGAGCGACGATCCCTGTGGCACCGCCCTGCTGGAAGCCTGCGCCCAGGCGGGCATCCCGACGACGCCGTTCAACGCGGGCCGGACCGTCGTCCGGGGCGCCAACTGGTTCCAGATCAACTCCGACGAGAACAACATCCGGCAGTCCTCGTCGGTGGCGTACCTGCACCCGGTCCTCGGCAAGCGGCCGAATCTCGACGTACGGACCGGGGTGCGCGCCAAGAAGCTGGTGCTCGACGGGCGGCGCTGCGTGGGCGCCGAGTACCTGGACCCCGACCTGATCCACACCCGCACGGTACGGGCCAGGCGCGAGGTGGTCGTGTCCTGCGGCTCGATCGACAGCGCGAAGCTGCTGATGCTGTCGGGCATCGGGCCCGCCGGACATCTGCGCGAGGTGGGCGTCGACGTGGTGGTGGACTCGGCCGGCGTCGGCGAGAACCTCCAGGACCATCCCGAGGGCGTCATCATGTGGGAGGCCCGGCAGCCCATGCCGACCGTCTCCAGCCAGTGGTGGGAGGCGGGCATCTTCTACGACACCGAACCGGGTCTGGACCGGCCCGACCTGATGTTCCACTACGGCTCGGTGCCGTTCGACATGAACACCGCGCGGTGGGGTTATCCGACCTCCGAGAACGCGTTCTGCCTCACGCCGAACGTCACGCGCGCGAGGTCGCGCGGCACGGTGCGGCTGCGTACGCGCGACTACCGCGACAAGCCGCGGGTCGATCCCCGGTACTTCACGCACGAGCACGACGTGCGGGTGATGACGTACGGGCTGAAGCTGGCCCGGCGGATCGCTTCGCAGCCCGCGCTGAGCGGGTGGGCCGGGGCCGAGCTGGCGCCGGGGCCGGACGTGCGGACGGACGAGGAGCTGCTCGACTACATCCACAAGACGCACAACACCGTCTACCACCCGTCCTGCACGGTGAAGATGGGGGCGGACGACGATGCCTCCGCTCCCCTCGACGCGCGGTTGCGGGTCAAGGGGGTGGAGCGGCTGCGGGTCGCGGACGGGTCGGTGATGCCGGACCTCGTCTCGGTCAACCCGTGCATCACGACGATGATGATCGGCGAGAAGTGCGCGGACCTTTTGAAGGAGGACGCCTAGGGCGCGTCTCCTCGGGGGCGCGGGGAACTGCGCGACCAGCCCTCACCGGGCCGCCAGTTCGCCCACCGCCGCGTGGTCGCGGGTCGCCGCGGGTCCGTTGGGCTGGTCGCGCAGTTCCCCGCGTCCCTAGACGGCCCCTGACGGGGCTGTCGGGGCCGGGCGCTTGTACATGCGGGTCGCCGTGATCTCCGTGTGGGACGCCTCCCCCGCGGGGGTCTCCTTCGGGAGGCCGGGCCGCAGGTGTTCCTCCACGCTGATGTACTTCAGGCCCGCCCGCAGGTCCGCGTCGTTGCGCAGGCGGATGACCAGGGGGAACTCCGCCAGTGCCGTGGTGTCGAACAGACCGGTCGTGTAGAGGAGCTGGACGCCCAGCGCGTCGGACACGGCCCGCTGCAGCTCCAGCAGATACGTCGCGTTGGCGCGCCCGATGGGGTTGTCCAGGAACAGCGTGCCGGCGTGACGGTGCTTGTCCCGGCCCCGGTCGTTCGAGCGCAGCGCCGCCATGGTGCAGTAGAGCGCGATGGCGGCGGTGAGCAGCTGGCCGCCGGAGAACACGTCGCCCATCTGCCCGACGGGGACGCGCTCGGCACGCAGTACGGCGTCGGGCTTGAGGATCTCCACGGCGACACCCTTGGGCTGCAGGGCCGCGGCGACTCCCCTCAGCAGCAGGGACATCCCGTCGCGGCGCAGGTCGGAGTTCTTCCTGACGGCCGCCCTGGTCGCCTCGTCGACCACCTCGCCGAGCCGCTCGGCGAGTGTGGCCTGGTCGGGCTCCTCGAAGCGGATACGGAGGAACTCCTGTCCGGACCACTCCCCCAGCCCTTCGGGCAGCCGGGACAGGCGCTGGGCGGACCGCAGGGTGGCGAGCGCGGACTCGACCAGGCCGCGCAGCCGGTCCACGATCGAGTCGCGGTTGCGCTCCAGCTGCGCCAGTTCGTCGGTGAGGACCCGCAGCCGGGGCGCGAAGGCGTCCGCCCATTTCTGCGCGTGCTCGGGCAGCGCGGACGCGGGCAGCTCCCGGATCTGCTGGCGGGCGGGGGTGCGCACCTGCTCGTAGCGCGTCGAGTTGGCATGCCGTACGAGGACGTCGCTCGCCTCGCGCACGCCGGCCTCGGCGGCGGAGAGGTCGGCCGCGCAGCCCCGCAGGGAGCGGCGGGTCCCGGCGGCGGACTGCCTGGCCTCTTCGAGGGTGCCGGGGTACGGCTCGGTCTCCTCCTGCTCGTCGTCCGCGTGCTCCCGCAGGAGGTCCCGGAGCAGGGCCGCCGTCTCGTCGAAGCCGCCGGCCGCGTCCTCGGCGGCTCGGTGGGCGTCGAGCAGTTCGGTGTGGGCGGCGCGGGCCTGGCCCAACGCCTCGGTGCGGGCGGCGAGTTCGCCGGTGGCGGTGCGGAGCAGGCTCTGCGCGTGCCCGGCGTCGCGCGGCACGAGGTCCTCGGGCAGCTCCGTGTGGGCGTCGCCGTCCTCGGGCGCGTGCCGCTCGGCCTCTCCGCGCAGCCGGCCGAGCTGTTCGCTCGCGGTCGAGACACGGCCTTCGAGGAGCGCGACCAGTTCCTCGGCGCGGGCCGCGGCGGCCTGCCGGGAGGGGCCGTCGGAGCCGTCGGTGGACTCCAGGAGCTGGGCGGCGCGTGTGCGTACCTTGTTGGTCAGCCGGTTCAGCTCCGTGAGCGCCGCGCTCTCGTCGCTCTCGGCGCGGGCCTGCTCGGCGCGCAGGTCGGCGCCGACCCCGACCTTCTCGTACAGCTGGGAAGCGGCCCGGTACGCCTCGCGGAGGGCGGGCAGCGACGTCTTCGCGGCACCGGGATCCGCGTCCGGTACGTCGTCGGGGGCGCCCGCGATCTCCGCGCGCTCGGCGCGCAGCGCCCGGGCCGTGCGCCGGGCGTCGTCGGCGGCGCGCTGGGTGCCGCGCCGGTCCTCGTCGGCGGCGCGGGCCCGCTCCAGGCAGGACTGGGCGCGGGCCTCCGACTCGGCCGCCTCGTCGGCGAGTTCGCGCAGTCTGACCTGCCAGCCGGCCCGCTCGCGCAGCCGGAAGGCGAGTCCGGCGAGCGCGTCGGCGGCCCGCCGGGCCCGCTGTGCGGCTTCCTGCCGTTCGTCCCGCACGAGGGCCGCCTCGGCCGCCGCCTCGTCGGCCTCGGTCCTGACGGCACGGGCTTCGGCGAGCTCGGCCTCGGCCTCCTCGGCGAACGTGCGCGCCTCGTCGGCCGCGGTGGCCAGCTCGGTGAGCCGCCCCGCCGGGCAGCCCGTCCGCCAGGAGGCGAGCCGCGCGGCGAGCTCCCGGTCCTTGGCGAGCCGGGCCGCCACCGCGCGGATCTCGTCGTCCCGGCCGGCCGCGCGCGTGCGCAGCGTCTGCCGTTCCTCGTCGGCGGCGTGCTCGTCGTGCATGGCCGGGTTCGGCGGTACGAGGAACACGTCGACGCGGTCCCCGTCACCCGCGCCGGGCGCCGGGGTCGGGGCGAGCAGCGCGGCGGCCGTGCCGACGGCCACAGTGGAACGCGGCAGCAGCGCGGCCTCGATGAGCGCGTCCCGGGCCCGCGCGTGGGTGTCCGGGTCGGTGATGATCACACCGTCGACGAGTTCGGGCCGGGCGGCGAGCACGCGCGCGTGGTCGACGGGGTCGACGGCCTGGGCGAGGTAGCGCCAGCCGGGCAGTGCGGGGATGCCGTGCTCGCCCAGGTACTCCACGGTGGCGAGCACGTCGGGTCCTGGCGGCAGCAGTCCGCCGTCCCCGAGCGCGCCGAGGATCCGGGCGTCGTCCGCCGCTGCGGTCCGCAGGTCGAAGAGCTGTCGTTCGGCGGAGGCGACCGTGCCGTCGAGGAGCTGCCGGAGTTCGTCGGCGTAGTGGTCCAGCTCCTGGGCGGTGAGGGGGCCGTCGCCCGTGGAGTCCCCGGCCCGTCCCTGCGCCGCTCCTCCGTCGTCGGCGGCGTCCTGGGCGGCCACCGGGTGGCGGGGTTTCGGCAGCGACGGACGCCCGGAGTTCCCCGAGCCGCTCCCCGTACCGCCTCCCGCACCGCCGGCAGCCCCCGGCAGGCTCAGCAGTTCGGCCAGCCGCTCCTCGCCGGCCAGCGCCTGCGCGGTACGCCGTTCCGCGTCGTACGCCCGCTCGGCCGCCGTCGCCGCGTCGGCCGCGCGGGCCGCCGTCAGTTCGGCGCGGGACTCGGCGGACGCGGCTTCGCGGGCCTGGTCCGTGGTGCGGCGGGACGCCTCGCGCGCGGTGTCCCACGCGGCGACGGCGGTCTTCTCTGCGTCGCTCGCGGCGAGCGCGGCACGGGCGGGGTCGGCGTCGGGGGCGGTGTCGTCGAGCCAGCCGGCGCGGACCGCCTCGGCGGTCTCCTGCTCCACCTCACCGAGCCGCTGGCGCAGGTGGCCGATCTCGCTGCGGGCGCGCTGCGCCTCGGTGGCGGCGGACGTCGCGTCCCGGTGGGCGGCCTCACCGACTTCCTGCAGTGCGCCGGACCGCTCCTCCTCCTCGTTGGCGGCCTGCTCGGCCCCTTCGGCGGCCGCGTGCAGGGCGCGTACGAGATCGGCGGCGGCCCGGGCCCGGGCGGCGAGCGCGGGTGCTGCGTCCCGCTCCGCTTCGAGGATCGCGGCCGCCACGCGCGCGGAGCGGTCGGCGGCGGCGCGGTGCCGCAGCACGGCCTCCGCGGCCTGCCACGCGGCGTGCAGCGTGCGCGCGTCGGCGAGTTCCCGCTTCTGCGCCGCTGCCTGCTTCTCGGCGCCTGCGAGTGCCAGCGAGGCGTGCCGGTAGGCCAGTTCGGCCGCGATCAGCGCGCTGCGCTGCCTGGCGGCGTCGGCCTCGGTGACCCGGTGGGCGGCGGCGGTGACCTGCTGGGCGAGGTCGCCCGTGCGTCCGCGCTCCAGGACGGCGCGGGCGGAGAGCCGCCGGGCCAGTGTGCGCGTACGCCGCTCGGCGGCCGTGTGGATCTCCCGCGCGCGGGAGCGCGCTCCGGCCGCCTCGACGATCCGTCCGAGCAGGTCCACCGATCCCGCGGTGAACTCCCGCTCGGCGATGAGCTCGGCCCGCCGCCCCAGCTTGTTGCCGAAGCCGCCCACCAGGTCGGCGAGGCCGTCGGTGTCCCGGGTGTCGGTGACCGCGCGCAGCAGCAGGTCGGTGAAGTCGGAGTCCTTCTTGACGGCGAAGAGGCCGGCGGCCTCGCCCTCGTCGGCGTTCATCTCGCGCTGGTAGCGGAAGAGTTCGGGGTCGAGACCCAGGTCGCCGAGGTGCTCGATCCAGCGGTCGTGGATCTCCTCCCAGTGCACCTCCAGGTGCGGATACGCCTTGCCCGCCTCGGTGAGCGCGTCCCGGAAGCCCTTCATGGTGCGGCGCCTGCCCTGCGCGCCCGACGCGCCCTCGACGGGCGGGCGCACCGCGGTGGCCTCGGCGACCGGCAGGTTGTCCAGGCTCAGCCCGGGTCCGGGCCGGAAGGAGTACCACGCCTCGGCGAACTTCCGCGGGTCGTTGGAGACCTGCCGTCCGCGCCACTCGCTGACCTTGCCGACCACGACGCACTCGCCGGTGAGGGTGTGCTGCCACTCCAGTGCCACGTGCCCGCAGTCGTCCGCGAGCAGGAACTTCCGCAGCACGCCGGAGCTGGCGCCGCCCAGCGTGTTCCGGTGACCGGGCAGCATCACCGAGAAGATCAGCTTGAGCAGGACGGACTTGCCGCCGCCGTTCTCCAGGAAGAGCACACCGGCGGGCGCGGGGCGGCGCGGCGGTCCGACGGGCTCCTCCTCGAAGAACTCCGCCTGCGTGGGCGCGGGGTCGGGCACGGGAGCGCCCACTCCGCGCAGGTCCAGCACGGTGTCGGCGTAGCGCGCACCGGCAGGCCCGATGGAGTAGAGGCGGACCCGGGACAGCTCGTACATGGCGGCGGACTCTCGTAGTCGTGAGGGGAGTGTCGTGAGGGAGGTGTCGTCAAGGGGTGTCGTGGGGGGTGCGCCGGCCGGTCACGAGGGCCGGCCGGCGCCGTGGTCGGTCACGAGTGGAACGGCAGCCCGGCGTCGGCGGCCAGCTCCAGATCGTCGGTGTCCTCGGCGGGCAGCAGGCTCGCGGTGCCGTCGGTCACCGGCACCACGCCCAGCTCCAGCAGCTCGGCCAGGGCGGCGCTGCCCGCCATGTCCCGTACCTGCAGCTGGTAGCGGGCGGTCGTCCGGTACGTCCCTCCGGCGTCGTCCCCGGTGCGCTGCAGGAACCCGGAGTCGGTGAGGAACGCGGCCGCCTTGCCGACGATGCCGGTGGTGGATCCGGCCAGTCTTCGCGCGTCCTTGGTGGCCCCGGCGGAGCTGCGCCGCGCCCAGATCCGCCAGGCGGCCTCGAGCCCGGGGGCGTCCGTCGCCGGGTCGGTGTTCTCGCCCTGCTCGTCGGCCCGCTCCTCCAGGCGCCGGCATGCCTGCCGGACGAACGCGTCGACGCCGTTGACCGAGACCCGCCCGATGTATCCGTCGTCCGCGAGGTCCTCGGGCCGCGGGAAGGCCAGGGCGGCGACGGCGAGATGGGCGAGCCCGTGCAGGAACCGGTCGCCCGAGTCGGCGGACGCCCGCCGCGCGTAGTCACCCATGCGCACGGCGAACACCGAGTCCTCGGCGGCGGTCACGGCCATGCCGGCCCGCGGGGACACCTCCAGCACGACGAGCCCGAGCCCGGTGGCCACGGCGTCGGCGAGTCGAGCGAACGGCGGGTCCTCGCGGTAGCGCCGCAGCAGTTCGGTGTACTCCTGGTCCCGCGCGGGCTGCAGTCTGGGCTGCAGCCCGAACGCCACGAGCCGTGCCGCGTCCGCGGTGTCGGCAGGGGTGACGGGGGCGCTCACCGCCGCGGCGACCGCCTCCGGCTCACTCCACTCGACCTGCTCACTCACGACTGCTGCAACTCCTTCGACTCATCGGCGGGGCCAGGGACGAACGCCCCGTCAGGGGCACTTCCAGGCGCGCGGGGAACTGCGCGACCAGCCACGGACGGCCCGCGGTCGGACGACGGCCGGCGGGGCACTACGCGACCTCCGACCGGCCCGCGGTCATCCCGGCCACATCCAGCAGGGCCATCCCGACTATCAGATCCGCCCCGCCGAACTCCGGATCGTCCAGCTCGACCCCGTCGTCCACGGCGAACAACAACCGCTCCTCACCCTGCCGGTACGCGGTGCCGACCGGCGGACTCGCCGCATGCACGGCCAGCAGGGCCACCAGGTACGGCAGTTCGGGGTCGCGCCGCCGCGCGTCCGCGAGCAGCCCGGACAGCCGCCGCGGCGCGTCGGCCGGCAGGTCGAGCAGCTCCATGGCGGCGGCCAGCTGCTCCTCGCTGAACCGGCTGTCGTCCGGGGTGGCGATCAGGTCGGGCTCGGGCATCTCGGCACCGAGATGCTCCCGCTCCACCGGCGGTGTCAGCAGCAGGTCGACCAGGTCCCCGACCCGGACCGACGCGGGGGTCCGAAGCCCCGTCCCGCGCGCGAAGAAGGCGTCGGTCACCCGCAGCGCCCGCTCCACCGGCAAGGGCAGCACGGGGGCGACGAGATGGCCGTACAGGTCGATGCCCGAGGTCGTCATCGGCGTCGCGAACGCCTGCCGGTCCTGCTCGGCGCGGAACAGCGGCCCGGCCTCCAGGAGGCGGGACTGCAGCTGCGTATGGCGCCGGATGCAGTCCTTGACGATGTCGACGAGCTCGGCGGCCCGGCGCTTCTGCTCGGGGTCCTCCGACTCGTCCCGGGCCTTGCGGATGTTGGTGAGGATCGCGTTCTCGTGGCGGTAGCGGTCGGCCACGTGGTCGAGGGCCTCGGCGATCATGTCGGGCACGGCCTGCAGCCAGTCCACCGCCCGGACGTTGCGCCGGGTCGCGTCCAGGGCCCTGCGGAGCGTCTCCGAGTACTGCACGGTCCGGTAGCGGGCCTGCTCGGCGGCGAGCTGGGCGTCCGCGAGGCGGCCCCGGCTGATCAGCACCTCCAGCTTGACCTCGGCGGCGATCTGCGCGCTGGTGACGTCGGTGTCGAGGGCGCCCACGAGGACGTTGACCGCCTCGTCCGTCGTGCGGAGGTACACGCTGCCGCCGTGGCCCGGCACCTCCTCGATCAGCTTGAAGTCGTAGTCGCGGCGCACGTACGAACCGTCCGGCGCGAACGTGCCGTACACGGCACGGAAGCCGCGGTCGACGCTGCCGACGTTGATCAGGTTCTCCAGGACCCAGCGGGCCACCCGTTCGTGTTCGGCGACCGGCCGGCGCGGGGCCTGGGCGGCGATGCGCGGGATGAGCCTGGCCACTATCTGGTCGTGGTCGGCGCCCGTGTCGAAGTCCATGTTCAGGGTGATGAGGTCGATGGCCGCGAGGGCCACCTCCGCCATCCCGTACACCGAGTACTCACCCGCGAGGTTCGCCTTGCGCACGTCGAGGTCGTGCAGCGGGGCGGTGCAGGCGAGCGCGCGCAGGCGGCGCGCCAGGCCCTCGTCGGCGGCCGGGCCCGGCGCCGGGCGCGGCGCCGCGCTGAGCTGGGGCGGAACGCTGTCCGTGGGTGCGGGTGAGGTCACGGTGCACAGACTAGGTCCTGGGTCTGACAACCACCGAAACGCTCCGCTGGGTGCGGGTGGGGTACTTCGGGCCGGATGTCCCGTGCGGACCGGATGTGGCGGGTCGCGCGGTTCCCCGCGCCCCTAGAGGGGCTCCGCCGCCACCCGGCGACTGTAGACCTCCGTGACCCTTTTGCGGGAGTCGTCGAGGTATACGGCCAGCAGGCTCTCGGCCTCCGTCCGGTCGCCGTCCTGGAGGGCCTGGAGGATCTGGCCGTTGCGGGCGAGGTAGGGCTCGTGGAGGCGTCTGGGGTCGTCCACCAGGTGGAAGGCGAGGCGGAGTTCGGCGAAGACGCTGCGCATCAGCTCGCCGGTGCGGGCGCTGCCGGCGAGGGCCACCAGTTCGCGGTGGAAGTGGATGTTGGCCGTGCCCAGGCCCTTCCAGTCGCTCTCGCGGGTCGCCCGCCGCCCGTCCGCGACCGCCGCGGCGAGGCCGTCCACCGCGTAGGGCGGTTCGCCGAGCCCGCGGACGACGGCGCATTCGACGAGGCTGCGGGTGCGGTAGATGTCCTCGACGTCCTCGACGGTCAGGACCCGCACGAAGACGCCCCGGTTGAGCTGGTGGACCAGCAGCCGCTCGTGCGTGAGCAGCCGGAACGCCTCTCGCAGGGTGTTGCGCGAGACGCCGAGCGCGTTGCCGATGCTGTCCTCGGAGAGGCGGGTGCCGGGCGGGAAGTACCCCTCGGCGATCCGGCTCCGCAGGATGTCCGAGACCCGCTCGGCGGTGCTGGTGCGGCCCAGCAGCGCGCGGTCGTCCGCCAGTCCGTTCAGTTCGGCCACGCCCGAATTCAATCGCAGATACCAGAACGAAACAACATGGGTATTGAGGGATCGTTCAACGATCCTCTACCTTGCTCAGTGGGCGCCGGCCGCTCCCCGGTCCGGGGCCGACCGCTCCCGCACGGCACGGCTCAGTCCCGAAGCACCCTCCCGTCCCATATCTGCGAGGTGCCCATGAGCACGACCCCTCCACCGCAGGCCCCGCCCGCCGGGCAGCGCACCGCGTCCGGTGAACCCGTCGACGACGAGGGCGCGTTCGCGTGGCTGCGGGCTCTCGGTCCGCGTGGCCGCCGTGCCTTCGGCGGCGCGTTCGGCGGCTATGCCCTGGACTCGTACGACTACTTCACGCTGCCGCTGAGCATGGTGGCCCTGTCGGCGTACTTCGGTCTCAACAGCGGCCAGACCGGTCTCTTCACGACCGTCACGCTCGTCGTGTCCGCGATCGGCGGCGCGGCCGCGGGCGTCATCGCGGACCGGATCGGGCGCGTCAAGGCACTGATGATCACGGTCATCACGTACGCGGTCTTCACCGTGGCCTGCGGCTTCGCGCCCAACTACGAGACGCTGCTGGTCTTCCGCGCGCTCCAGGGCCTCGGCTTCGGCGGTGAGTGGGCGGTCGGCGCGATCCTGGTCGCCGAGTACGCGAGCCCCAGGCACCGGGGCCGTACACTCGGCGCGATCCAGAGCTCCTGGGCCGTCGGCTGGGGACTCGCGGTGCTGGTCTACACGCTGGTCTTCCAGTTCCTCGACGACGACATCGCCTGGCGCGTGATGTTCTGGACCGGGGCCCTGCCGGCCCTGCTGGTCGTCTGGGTGCGCCGCCACGTGCAGGACGCCCCGGAGGCGGCCGAGCGGCGCAGGAAGAGCCCCGAGAAGGGGTCCTTCGCCGCGATCTTCAAGCCGGGCACGGCCGCCTCGCCCGGACTCCTGAGGACGACGCTCTTCGCCGTGCTGCTCTCCACGGGCGTGCAGGGCGGTTACTACACGCTATCGACCTGGATCCCGACGTACCTGAAGACGGACCGCGGACTGTCCGTCGTCGGCACCGGCGGCTATCTCGCGTTCCTGATCTCCGGGGCCTTCATCGGCTACCTGACCGGCGGGTACCTCACCGACAGACTGGGCCGCAAGCGCAACATCCTGCTCTTCGCGGTCCTCTCGGCGGTCTGCATCCTGGCCTACGCGAACATTCCGAGCGGCGCCGACACCCTCGTCCTGGTGCTCGGCTTCCCGCTCGGGTTCTGCATGTCGGCGATCTTCAGCGGTTTCGGCTCGTTCCTCAGCGAGCTGTACCCGACGGCCGTACGGGGCACGGGGCAGGGCTTCACGTACAACACCGGCCGTGCCGTGGGCGCGGTCTTCCCGACGCTGGTCGGTTTCCTGGCCGACAGTTGGGGTGTCGGCGGCGCGCTGGTCTTCGGCGCGATCGGATACGGTCTCGCGGCACTGGCCCTGATCGGTCTCCCCGAGACCCGTGGGAAGGAGCTCCTGTGAACCGGGCACCACGTACACGGCCCCACCCTGCCGGCCTTCTCGACGCGCAGGAGCACGACCACGACCGGACGCACGCGCACGCGTGGAGCCCGGCGGAGGCACGCGCCCGGTTCCGTGCGGGTCTGTCGGGTCCGACCGCGGGCTGGGCGACGGGGTACACCCAGGCGAACCTGATCTCGGTGCCGGCCGACTGGGCGTACGACATGCTGCTGTTCTGCCAGCGCAACCCGAAAGCCTGCCCGGTCCTCGACGTCACCGACGCCGGGTCCCCGACGACCGTCCTGGCCGAGGGCGCCGACCTGCGCACCGATCTGCCGCGCTACCGGGTGTGGGAGCACGGTGAGCTGGTGGAGGAGCCCACGGACGTGGTGGCGCGCTGGCGCGACGACCTGGTGTCGTTCCTCATCGGGTGCAGCTTCACCTTCGAGGGGGCGCTGACCCGGGCGGGCGTGCCGATGCGCCACATCGAGCAGGGACGCAACGTCTCCATGTACGTCACCGACCGCCAGTGCCGTCCCGCCGGGCGGCTGCGCGGGCCCATGGTGGTGTCCATGCGTCCCGTGCCGCCCGAGCACCTGCCCGTGGCGATCCGGGAGACCGGTCTGCTGCCCGCGGTGCACGGCAGCCCGGTGTACTGCGGGGACCCGGGCGCCCTCGGCATCGCGGACCTGGGCCGCCCCGACTTCGGCGACCCGGTGGTCGCCGAGCCGGACGACATCCCGGTGTTCTGGGCCTGCGGGGTGACGCCGCAGGCCGCGGTGACGGCCTCACGGCCGCCGTTCGCGATCACCCACGCACCGGGCCAGATGTTCGTCACCGACGCCCGCGACGAGCAGTACCGCGTCGTCTGACCACGTCGCCCGACCGCGCCGTCCGAACGGAGAACGGACCTTCATGACCTCCACCGACACCCCTGGCGACAGCTCCGCCGGCCCGCCCGCCGACACCGCGGTCGATCTCAACGCCGATCTCGGCGAGGGTTTCGGCCGCTGGCACCTGACCGACGACGAACAACTGCTGTCCGTCGTCACCAGTGCCAACGTGGCCTGCGGCTTCCACGCGGGGGACGCCGCCACCATGCGGCGGGTGTGCGATCTGGCCGCCGAACGCGGTGTACGGATCGGCGCCCAGGTCTCCTACCGGGACCTGGCGGGCTTCGGGCGCCGCGCGATGGACGTGCCGCCCGGCGAACTGGCGGCCGAGGTGGCGTACCAGATCGGCGCCCTGGAGGTCTTCGCCCGTGCGGCGGGCGCGCGCGTGGCGTACGTCAAGCCGCACGGCGCGCTCTACAACCGCATCGTGCGGGACGAGGAGCAGGCCGGGGCGGTCGTGGCCGGGGTGCTGCTCGCCGACGCCACACTCCCGGTACTCGGGCTGCCGGGCTCCCGGTTCCTGGCCGCGGCCGGCGCGGCGGGGCTGCCGGTCGTCACCGAGGCGTTCGCGGACCGCGCGTACACCGACGAGGGCACGCTCGTGCCACGCGGCCGGGAAGGCGCGGTGATCACCGATCCGGACACGGTCGTGGAACGCTCGGTGGACCTCGCGCGTTCTGGAGTCGTGAAGGCACATTCCGGGCGTGACATCGCGGTACGGGCCCGGTCGCTGTGCCTGCACGGCGACACGCCCGGCGCGGTCGACCTCGCCCGCCGGGTCCGGGCGCGGCTCGCGGAGTCGGGTGTCCGCGTGGAGGCGTTCGTATGAAGGCGTTGCCGGTCGGGGACCGTGCCCTGCTCGTCGAGGTGTCCACGGACGAGGAGGCACAGGCCCTGCACGCCGAGCTGCTCCGCCGCCGCGCGGAAGGTTCCCTCTCGGTACGGGAGATCGTTCCCGCAGCCCGGACGGTCCTCCTCGACGGCCTCGACGAACCGGCCGGACTGGCCGCGCAGCTGGCCGGCGCGCGGCTCCCGCCGGTCCCCCCGCCCTCGCGGGAGGCCGTGGAGATCGCCGTCCGCTACGACGGCCCCGACCTGGCGGACGTCGCCCGGCTCTGGGGGGTGCCCCCGGACGAGGTGGCGCGGATCCACGCGGCGGCGGAGTTCCGGGTCGCCTTCTGCGGGTTCGCGCCCGGCTTCGGCTATCTCACCGGGCTGCCGGCCCGCTACGGCGTGCCCCGGCACGCGACTCCCCGTACGGCCGTCCCCGCGGGGTCCGTGGGCCTCGCGGGCCCGTACACCGGCGTGTACCCGCGTTCCTCGCCGGGCGGCTGGCAACTGATCGGCACGACGGACGCCGTCCTGTGGGACCACACACGCGAGCCGGCCGCGCTGCTGTCGCCGGGCACGCCCGTCCGCTTCGTCCCGGTGGACTCCTGATGACCGACCGCGCGCTCGTCGTCGTACGCGCCGGGGCGCTCACCACGGTGCAGGACCGGGGGCGCCCGGGCCACGCGCACCTCGGCGTACCGCGCTCCGGCGCCCTGGACGCGCCCGCCGCCGCCCTCATGAACCGGCTCGTCGGCAACCCGCCCGGCGCGGCCCTCCTGGAGACGACCCTCAACGGCTGCGACCTGCGGCCGCGGTCGGCGGTCACGGTGGCCGTGGGCGGCGCCCCCTGCCCCGTCTCGGTGAACGGCCGCCCGGCGGCCTGGGGAGCCCCGGTGCGCGTACCCGCCGGGGCACTGCTGTCGGTGGGGACGGCCGTCGCCGGAGTACGCACCTACGTGGCCGTGTCCGGTGGCGTGACCGTCGAGCCGGTGCTGGGCAGCCGCTCGACGGACCTGCTGTCGGGCCTCGGCCCGCCGCCCCTCACCGACGGCACGGTCCTCCCCCTGGGCAGACCGGGCGACCTCCCCGCGCCCGTGGACGTCGTCCCGCAGCCGTCCCCGCCCACGGAACTCGTCCTGCGGGTGACGCCGGGCCCCCGCGACGACTGGTTCACGGCGGCGGCCCTGCGCATCTTCACCTCGCACACCTACCGGGTGTCCTCGGCGAGCAACCGCATCGGCCTGCGAACGGAGGGGCCCGCCCTGGAGCGGGCGACCGGTGGCGAGCTGCCCAGCGAGGGCATGGTCCTCGGTGCGGTCCAGGTCCCCCCGGACGGCAGACCGGTGGTCTTCCTGGCCGACCACCCGACCACGGGCGGCTACCCGGTGATCGCGGTGGTCCACCCCCCCGACCTCCCCCCAACAGCCCAGACCCCCCCAGGCACCCCAGTACGCTTCACCCCAAAGGGAACGCGCTCCTAAGGGGCGCGGGGAACGGCGCAGTCCTTTGCCTTTGGGGGCGCGGGGAACGGCGCAATCTTTCGCCTTCAGGGGCGCGGGGAACGGCGCAATCCTTTGCTTTTGAGGGGCGCGGGGAACTGCGCGACCAGCCCCCACACACCCGCACCGAACAACAGAGGCCGGCGCCAGCCACTACGCCACGTCGGCCTGATCCACCACCGCAAGCCCAGCCAGCGCAGCGGACACCGCATGGGACGCAGCAAGATCGAGCCGCACCCCCGTACCCCGCACCCGGTGCCGCACCTCGGACGCGGCCAGCGAGACGAGCTGCGGCAGCAGATCGGTGCACCGCCGGGCCACCCACCCGGTCCCGGCGGTGGCCAGCCACCACAGACTCGCCGACCGCGTGGGCTCGGGAAACTCCGGCTCGGGACGCGGCACGGGCCCCGTCGCGAGCCCGGCCTCCACCAACAGCGCGTGGAAGCGCAGGGCGAACTGCCGGTGCCCCCGCTCCCCCGGGTGGAGCCGGTCCGCGCTCCACATGGCCCGGTCGGCGACCCAGTCGCCCTCCGCGGCATGCAGATGCACGGCCCCGTACCGCTCCGACAGCGCGTGCACGACCGCGTTCACGGCCCGCTGACGCCGGGCGAGCGGCCGGGCCAGCGCCCCCGGCAGCCCCAGCATCGTCCCGGGGTCGGGCAGGCAGGCCGTGAGGAGAACGGCACCTTGTCCGGTGAACGCCGCGTACACCGTGTCGAGCCGTTCGGCCACGGCCCGGATGTCGAAGGTGCACCGAAGCGTGTCGTTCACCCCGACGACGACCGAGGCGATGTCCGGCCGCACGGCCAGCGCGGCCGGCACCTGCCGCTCCAGGACGTCACGCGTCTGTGCGCCGCTGATCCCGAAGTTGTGGAACTCCACCGGTGCGTCCGGCGGGGCGAGACCGGCGGCGAGCAGCGCGGCCCAGCCGCGCCACCCCTCGCCCACGGGATCCCCCACCCCTTCCGTGAGGGAGTCGCCCAGCGCCGCGAACCGGAGGGGTCTCATGCGACGCCCTCCCGGGGCCTGGTGACCGCCCGGCCGGCCGCGGGCGCGTCCGGTCGCCCCACGCGGACGGGCGCGTCGTGCGCGGTGAGGAACGCCTCCACGGCGGCGGGCCACCCGAAACAGGCGGCACGCGCGCGTGCCGCCTCCCGCCGCTCGTTCTCGGGCCGCTCCATGAGCATCCGGACCGCGACACCGAAGGCCGCTCCGCTGTCGGCGGCGGTGGCCCCGGCGGAGCCGATGACCTCGGGGAGGGCGGAGGAGGCGCTGGCGACGACGGGCGTGCCGCAGGCCATCGCCTCCAGGGCGGCGAGTCCGAAGGTCTCGGCGGGGCCCGGCGCCAGGCACACGTCGGCGGATGCCTGCAGAGCGCCGAGGTGTGCGCGGTCGGCGACGTGCCCGAGGAAGGTGACCGGCAGCCTCCGCTCACGCGCCCGCTGTTCGAGCCTGGCCCGCAGCGGCCCGTCACCCGCCACCACGAGCACCGCGCGCCTGCCGCCGCGCAGCAGCGCCTCCAGCGTGTCCAGAGCCGTCACCGGCCGCTTCTCGACGGACAGCCTGGAGCACATCACCAGCAGGACCTCGTCCGGGCGCGCGTACCGGGCGCGGATCCCCGGGTCCCGCAGGGCGGGGTGCCGGCCCTCCAGGTCGACGCCCAGCGGGGCGCGTACGACGTTGCGGGCGCCGATGCGGACGAACTCGCGCTCCGCGAACTCCGTGGTGCACACCACCCGTGCGTAGTGGTGGGCGGTACGGAGGTTGAGGGCGTCGGAGGTCCGCCGGGCCAGGCCCGCCGACATGCCCCAGGTGCGCAGGACGCCGTCGGCGGTCTCGTGGGACACCATCACGGCGGGCACCCTGGCGCGCCGCGCCCAGACACCGGTCCAGCGCAGCGTCGTACGGTCGGAGACCTCCAGGCGGTCGGGGGCGAGCGTCTCGAGGAGCGCCTCCACACGCCGCCTGTCCGTGAGGACGCGGTAGCCGCCGGTGCCGGGCAGCAGCGGGCCGGGCAGGGTGATGACGCGTCCCTGCTCGGTCTCGCGGTCCGAGGTGCGTTCGCCGGGCACGATCAGTACGGGCCGGTGCCCGGCCGCCCGGTAGCCGGCGCCCAGTTCGCGCAGCGCGGTCCGCAGGCCCCCGGAGGCGGGCGCGACGAAGTTGGCGAGCCGGACGATGCTCAGGGACGGGTTCATGCCGCCACCACCGCCCGTCCGGCGAGGACGTCCGTGTAGTGGTCGATGAGCTGGTCCCCGACGGCGGCCCAGGTGCGGCCCTCGACGGTGCGCCGCGCCTCGGCGCCGAAGGCGGCCCGCAGGGCGGGGTCGGCGGCGAGCGACCGGACGGCGTCGCGCACGGCGGCCTCGTCTCGGGGCGGTACGAGCAGTCCGGTGCGTCCGTGGGCCACCAGGTCCAGCGGGCCGCCCGCGGCGGGGGCGACGACGGGGACGCCGCTCGCCATGGCCTCCTGGACGGTCTGGCAGAAGGTCTCGAACGGGCCGGTGTGCACGAAGACGTCCAGTGAGGCGAAGATCCGGGCGAGTTCGTCACCCGTGCGGCGGCCGAGGAAGACAGCTCCCGGCAGCGCCTGGCCGAGGCTCGTCCGGCTGGGTCCGTCGCCCACGACGACCAGGCGTACACCGTCCAGGCCACAGACTCCGGCGAGGAGTTCGATCTGCTTCTCGGGGGCGAGCCGGCCCACGTAGCCGACGATCAGCTCGCCGTTCGGGGCGAGCTCCCGGCGCAGCGTGTCGTCCCGGTGCTGCGGCCGGAAGCGGACGGTGTCGACGCCGCGCGGCCACAGCCGCACCCGGGGCACACCGTGCGCCTCCAGGTCGTGCAGGGCGGCGCTGGACGGGGCGAGCGTGCGGTCGGCGGCGGCGTGGACGGAGCGGATACGGCGCCAGGCGGTGGCCTCACCCGTGCCCATGTACGTACGGGCGTAGCCGGCGAGGTCGGTCTGGTAGACGGCCACGGCGGGGATGCCGAGCCGGCCGGCGGCGGCCATGCCGCGGACGCCGAGGACGAAGGGGCTGGCCAGGTGGACGATGTCCGCGCGGTGTGCGGTGATCGCGGCGGCGACGCGTCGGCTGGGGAGGGCGACGCGGACCTGGGGGTAGCCGGGGAGCGGCAGGGAGGGGATGCGGACGACGGGACACGGTGCGGAGGCGTCGGTCCCGTTCCCGGGGGAGGCGTCTCCCGGTCCGGTCGGGGTCGAGTGCCTGGGGGAGGTTGCCGGAGCGACGACAACGGGGGTGTGACCACGCTCGACGAGGTGCCGGGCGGTCTGGAGCGCGCAGTGGGCCACGCCGTTCACATCGGGGGGAAAGGATTCGGTCACGATGACGACACGCATACGGGTGTTGTCGTCGTGCTGGACGTGGACGCGTCAACGTGGATCTTTCCGGACGAGGAACGTCCCATGAGCGTTGTGCTCCGGGTGCCCTCGCATCACGGACCGGTCACGCTCCGGCGTCCGGGCCCGTACCTGCGGGATACGGGCCGACGTCGGAAGGCGCACACGCGGGTCTCACACGGCGGACGCGTCCGGTCCGATCCGGCTGCGGACCGCGGTCTGCACGTCGGCCTCCTCGGCCGGGTCGGCGGCGAGCCGCCGGAGCTGGTCGACCACGCGGGCGTCCCCGGTCTCGGCGTGCCGTGCGGCCACTTCGCGGGTGGTCTCCTCGCAGTCCCAGAGGCACTCGACGGCGAATCCGGCGGGGAAGGAGGGATCGGTGGCGGCCAGCGCGCGGGCCGCCCGCCCGCGCAGGTGGGACGAGGCGGTCTCGCGGTAGACGTGCCGCAGGACGGGGGCCGCTCCCGCGATGCCGAGGCGTCCGGCGCCGTCGACGAGGGTCCACAGGGTCTGTGCGTCGGGGCCTTCGCCCCGCACCGCTTCGCGCAGGGCTTCGAGGACGAGTTCGCGGTCCTGGGCGCCGCCCCGGCAGGCGAGGACGCGGCCCGCGGCCTCTCCCAGGGCGTCGGGCCGGTGGGCCCAGCCGCGGGCCCGCTGCACGGCGGCGACGCTGCGCATCCGTTCGAAGGCGTCCACGGCGGCGTCCACGACGAGCCGTGAGCCGGCGGCCTGCGCGGCCTCGACGAGATCCAGTGCGTCGGGATCGTGACTGTCGGCCAGATAGCGCAGGGCGGTACACCGCGCCCCGTCGTCCCCGGTGCGGGCGGCCTCGACGATCTCGGGGCGGTCCTCGGGACCGGCGACGGCCGTCAGGCAGCGCGCGGCGGGCACATGGAGGGCGGCGCCGCGTTCGATGCCCTGCTGGGCCCACGCGAAGACGGCCCGCACGCTCCACCCGGGGCGGGGCCCGGGTGGCCGCATCTGTTGCTGCCACCGGTCGAAGGAACCGGCTTCCTGGGCGCCGCGCACGCGCGCGCCGATGGATTCGCGGGGATCGTCGGCCCACAGCCGCCAGGGCCGGGGTTCGAAGGAGTCCCGTACGACCGCCGCCAGTTCGGCCTCTCCCTCGGGGCCGGCGGGGAACCGGGCGAGCACGGGGGCCGCGAGGGCGCGCAGACCGGCGTCGTCGTCGCGCAGCGCCAGTTCGTCGAGGGCCCACGCCCAGTTGGTGCCGCAGGCGGCGTACCGGCGCAGCAGCTCCAGGGCGTCCCGCCTGCCGTACGAGGCGAGATGGCCGAGGACCGCGAGCGCGAGGCCCGTGCGGGACTCGTCGGTGTCGAGCACGTCCGCCGCGTCGAAGAGGTGCGCCTCGATCTCGTCGAGGCCGCCGCCCAGATCGAGGTAGAGACGGGCGTAGTACAGGGAGCGGTTCTCCACCTGCCAGTCGTGGCGGGGGTCGTTCAGCACGCAGTGGTTGAGCGCCGCGAGCGCTTCGGCGCGCGGAGCGGTGAGCGCGTGCAGCGTGCCGTCGCCGCGGCCCCTCTGGAGCAGGCCGAGCAGCGTACCGCTGGGCGCTATGACCGGATCGAACATGGGAAACAGCCTCACATCAAGCGTCGACGCAACCGGGGACCTGCTCTACCTGGCCGCGTGACAACACGTCGGGGCGCCCGCCGTTTCCTGCTTGCTGCAGACCATCTTCCTGCCTCTCGTCGGTGGCCCGTACGGGCCGCATCACGGTCCGCGCGGTGCGGCAACACCTGCCCAGCCATCGCGTCCGTGAATCACGACGTCATGATGACCCAGCCGTTCTCGCTGCCGCGACCGCATTTCCGGCGGCCCCGTTCCGCCTCCCCCAAAAATCTTGTTTCGCCTGGTCAAGGCGGATGGTTCAGTGTGCTCCGAACAGTTCGAGCAGTTCGGTCTTGGCGAACATCCGGGCCGTGTCGACCGCGGAGGGTGTCCCCGCCGAGGGGTCCGCGCCCGCGTCCAGGAGAACGCGGATGACCGCGTCCGCGCCCTTGAAGACGGCTCCGGCGAGCGGGGTCTGGCCGCGGTCGTTGACGCGGTCGGCCTCGGCTCCGCGCTCCAGGAGGGCGCTCACGGCGTCGGCGTGGCCGTGGTAGGCGGCCAGCATCACGAGTGAGTCGCCGCGGTCGTTGGTGAGGTTGGCCGGGACACCCGCGTCGACGTACGCCACGAGCGCTTCGGTCTGTCCCCGCCGGGCCAGATCGAAGATCTTGGTCGCCAGCTCCACGACCTCGGGGTCGGGGGCTTCACTCATCGACGGGACCACCTCTCACTGCTACTGCGGGTACGTGCGGCCGCCAGTGGTGCGACCGAACGAGTGATTCGCCAGCGTACTGGCTTCGCGGGCACATGACCGGGCTCACCCGAGGCAAGGATCACCACGAAACCGGCAAAGTCACCGATCCGTCGTTCGAGCACCCGACCGAGTGACCTTGTCGAGCAGGTCCGTCCCGAGCAGGCCCATCAGAGTGAAATAAGAGGTTATTCACCCAGTTGCACCTTTTATCGTATGGATACATCCTGTGATCCTGGAAGTACTCATGGTGACTGTCCCCATCGACCAGGAGAAACTCTCATGATCCTGTCCATCTCAGGTGTGGTCCTGCTCGGCATCATCGTCTTCCTCTTCTTCCGCAAGGACGGCCTCAAGGCATCGCACGCGATGGTCTGCGCCCTCTTCGGGTTCTACCTCGCGGGCACGGCCATCGCACCGAGCATCACGGCGGGCGGCGCGAGCCTGGCCGGTCTGCTCGGCGGGATCAAGTTCTGACGCCCATCCCGTTCGCACGCACCTCCAGGAGACAGCAGTGGCCCGGCGCCCCCTTCCCCGCATTCTGAGTACCGGCAGCACACAGATCGCCCGCAGCCGGGACCTGGCCCGGACGGCCGCCGACAGCGCCACCGACGTCCTCCACCCGCTGATCACGATCAGTCGTGGACTGCGCCGGCTGGCGGCCGCCGGGCGGCGCAAGTGGGTGGACACCCCCAAGGACCGGCGCGGTCCACTGCTGTTCCTGGTGGCCTCGGTCGTGCTGGTCGTGGCCCTCGTCCCGTACGGGCCGCTGCTCGCCGTCATCACCCTGATGGCGGCGGCCGCGTGGCAGGGCAGGGACCGCACCCCGGCCACGCCGGACGGTCCCGACGAGGCACAGAGCAAGCGTCTGGAGTCCCTCTACGAGGCGCTCGTCCCCTACTTCTCGGTCCCCGAGGACCCGGCACCGCTCTACACCCACGGCGGGGAGTGGGCCAACGCGTTCGAGTCCTACGAGTTCGACGACACCGGCCGTGTCTCGCACCTGTCCGTCCGCTACCCCGCCTACTTCACGGACGGGGAGGCGGCCTCCCGGGCCCGCATCGAGCAGCTGCTGCACGCCAAGTCGGGCCGCGGCCGGGAGTACCGCTTCGTCTGGGACGAGGAGGGCAACCAGCTCACGGTCGCCGTCCTGCCTCCCCTGCCGACCGACATCGCCGCCCAGCGGTTCGTCACTGCTCCGGGCGAGACCGTCCTCGGTTTCACCGACCCGGCCGACGTCCGGCGCACCCTGCCGCTCGCCTTCGGCGAGGAGCGGCGGGACGTGCCGCCGGTGGTCTGGCGCACCGGTGTGCGCTCGACCGAGCCGCACCTGCTCGCGGTCGGCGGGCCCGGCAGCGGCACGACCACCTTCCTGCGCTCGATCGCGCTGCAGGCCCTCCAGCACGGCGACGTGCTGATCGTCGAGGGCGGCGGTACGGGCGAGTACGCGTTCCTGACGGGGCGCGAGGGCGTCCTGGGCATCGAATGCGGCCTGGCGGGCGCGCTGGCCGCTCTCGAATGGGCGGCGCACGAGACGGAGCGCCGGCTCCTCGCGGCGAACCGGGCCCGGCAGGCCGGGCTCACTCCGCCGGAGGACACGAGACGTCCCCTGTGGCTCCTGCTGGACCGGCCGACCGGGCTCGGCCACCTCGCGGCGACCGACGGCCGCAAGGATCCGGGAAGCCTCCTCCAGGTGCCGCTGCGCCACGGCCGCGCGACCGGGGTGACGGTGGTGGTGGCCGAACAGTTCGACTCCGTGGAGTCGCTCGGCGAGGCGGTACTGGCCCAGACACGCGCGCGCGTCGTCCTCGGCCCGGCGTCGACGGCCCAGCTCGGGGCGGTGCTCGGAGCGCCGCCGCACACGACTCCCGCCCCCGACGTCCCGCCCGGCCGCGGGTACGCCCGGCTCGGCACGGGCCCGGTCCACCGCCTCCAGGTGCCGGCGACCCCGGACCCGTACGACGAGGCGACGAGCGAGACCCACCGCCAGGCGGTGCTGGCCCTGCTGCCCGCCCCCACCACCCCCGTGGACGCGACCCCCGCAACCGATCCCGCGACCGATCCCGTACGAGTCACGGCACCGGGCCCGGTGGGCGTGGTCGCGGAAGGCTGAGCACAGGGCGCTGAGCGCAGGGTGCTGGGCACCGGCCGGTGAGCGCACGGTGCTGAGCGCAGGACGGTGAGCGCACGGTGCTGAGCACCGGCCGATGAGCACAGGCCGGTGAGCACAGGCCGGGGCCGTGGGCCGGCCTCCCGTTCGCCGTGGCCGCCCGCGCGGTTCCCCGTGCCCGGCCGCCCGCGCCGTTCCCCGTGCCCCTCCGGGGCCCGGGAGGCGTCACGCCACGAACGTGCGGGACGCCTCCGCCACCCCGTTGGCTCCTGTCTCGACCAGCCGCGCGGCCGCCGCCAGCCGCGCGGCGGCCTCGTCGGCGACCGCCCCGCCGACGGTGAACGGCAGCCGGACGTACCCCTCGAACGCCCCGTCCACCCCGAAGCGCGGCCCGGACGGCACCCGTACACCCACCCGCTCCCCGACCTCGGCCAGCCGCGAGCCGGACAGGCCCCCCGTGCGCACCCACAGGGTGAGCCCGCCGCGCGGCACGTCGAACTCCCAGCCGGGCAACTCCCGGCGCAGGGCCGCCACCAGCGCGTTCCGGTTCTCCCGGGCCTGGCCGCGCCGCACCTCCACGGCCTGCTCCCAGCCGCCCGTGCCGAGCAGCCAGTTGACGGCGAGCTGCTCCAGGACGGGGGTGCCGAGATCGGCGTAGGCGCGCGCCGCGACCAGGCTGCGGATCACGTCGGGCGCGGCGCGGACCCAGCCGATCCGCATGCCCGCCCAGAACGCCTTGCTGGCCGAACCGACCGTGACGACCGTCGACCCGCCCGGGTCGAAACCGCAGACGGGGCGCGGCAGTTCGAGTCCTTCGTCCAGGTGCAGCTCACTCATCGTCTCGTCCACGACCAGTACGGTGCCGGCCGACCGCGCGGCGTCGACGAGCTGCCGCCGCTGTTCCTCGTCGGCTAGCGCGCCGGTCGGGTTGTGGAAGTCCGCGACGACGTAGGCGAGACGGGG
The DNA here is from genome assembly GCF_042889045.1 of Streptomyces sp. NPDC002701. Classification (NCBI taxonomy): domain Bacteria; kingdom Bacillati; phylum Actinomycetota; class Actinomycetes; order Kitasatosporales; family Streptomycetaceae; genus Streptomyces; species Streptomyces sp. NPDC002701. Next base: position 205,513 of record NZ_JBIAQL010000011.1, on the reverse strand, counting down.
CGCCGCGTCGCGCAGCACCTGCCGCCAGCGGTCCATGTCCCAGCCCGCCAGCCCCTCGGCCATGGCGACGGGTACCAGCCGGGCCCCGGCCTCGCGCATCAGCTGCAGGATGTTGGCGTACGAGGGCGACTCGACGGCGATCCGTTCCCCGCGCCCGGCGAAGAGATGGCAGATGGCGTCGATGGCGCCCATGGCGCCGGTGGTCACCATGATCTGCTCGGGCATGGTGGGGATGCCGCGCGCGGTGTACCGGTCGGCGAGCGTCTGGCGCAGCGCGGGCAGCCCCGCCGGATAGTCCCCGTGCGTGTGGGCGTACGGCGGCAGTTCCTCCAGGGCCCCTCGCACGGCGCGGGTCAGCCAGGGCTCGGGTGCGGGCAGGGCCGCGCAGCCCAGGTCGATCATGGAGCCGAGGGTCTCGGGCGGCAGGGGTTCGAGGCCGCGCGCGGGCAGCGGGTTGCCCGCCGGTACCGCGGTCCAGCTGCCCGCCCCCCTGCGGGACTCCAGGAAGCCTTCGGCGCGCAGGGCCTCGTAGGCGGCCGCCACGGTGGTGCGGCTGACGGACAGCGAGAGGGCCAGCTCACGCTCGGCGGGCAGCCGTGCCGCCACGGGGACCCGGCCTTCGAGGACGAGCAGCCGGATGCCGTCGGCGAGGGCGCGGTAGGCGGGCGGGCGGCGCGTGCCGGGGCCCGCAGGACGCTCCTGCTGCGAGGTGAGCAGTCGCGCGAGCTGTGCGGCGCCCACCGCTGAAGTCCACTGCGCCATGATGACCAGTCCACCTTTCCCGAATTGGCCATGGAAGAGCTTTCTCCCCGAGCCACAGAGTGTCACGGGTCAGTCCACTACCACCACCAGGGGCCACATCGTGTCCACTCCCCCGCCTCCTCCCCTCCCGTCGGGGCACCTCCCCCGCCGGCTCCTCCAGCTGTACGCGGGTCTGGCGCTGTACGGAGCGAGTGCGGCCCTGCTCCTGGAGGCCGGCCTGGGCATGGAGCCCTGGGGAGTGCTGCACCAGGGCCTCGCCGAGCTGACGGGGCTGACGGTCGGCGTCGTGTCGATCATCGTGGGAGCCGCCGTCCTCGTCCTGTGGCTCCCGCTGCGCCAGCGCCCTGGCCTCGGCACGGTGTCCAACGTCTTCGTGGTCGGCCTGGCGATGGACGGCACGCTCGCCCTGCTTCCGCAGGCGCACACCCTCACCGTCCGCGTCCCGCTGATGGCGGCGGGCATCCTGCTGAACGGTACGGCGACCGGCCTCTACATAGCGGCCCGTTTCGGTCCGGGCCCGCGTGACGGGCTCATGACCGGCTTCCACCGACGCACCGGCCGTTCGATCCGCCTCGTGCGCACGACCCTCGAAGTGGCGGTCGTCACGACGGGCTTCGTCCTCGGCGGCACGGTCGGCGTGGGCACGGTCCTGTACGCGCTCGCCATCGGTCCGCTGGCCCAGCTCTTCCTGCGCGTGTTCGCCGTCTCCCCGGCATCACCGGGCGGCAGTACGGCCGTTGCCGCCGGGCCACCGGCACCGGCGATACTCCCGAGGTGATCCCGCGCATACGCCATCCCTACCTCGACCACCCCGGGCCCATCGCCTTCGCCCACCGGGGCGGAGCCGCCGACGGGCTGGAGAACACCGTGGCCCAGTTCCACCGCGCGGTCGGCGCCGGCTACCGCTACATCGAGACCGATGTGCACGCCACGGCGGACGGACGGCTCGTCGCCTTCCACGACGCGACCCTGGACCGGGTGACCGACGGGGCGGGCCGGATAGCGGACCTCCCCTGGGACGACGTACGCCACGCGCGCGTGGCCGGCGCCGAACCGGTCCCCCTGTTCGAGGAGTTGCTGGAGACCTTCCCCGAGGTCCGCTGGAACGTCGACGTCAAGGCGGAGCCCGCGCTGCGCCCGCTCCTCGACCTGATCGGGCGCACCGGCTCCTGGGACCGCGTCTGCGTCGGCTCCTTCTCCGAACCGCGGGTCGCCCGCGCCCAGCGCCTGGCGGGACCTCGCCTGGCCACCTCGTACGGCACCCGGGGCGTCCTGGGGCTGCGTCTGCGCTCGTGGGGCCTGCCCGCCGCGCTGCGGGACTCGGCGCTCTGCGCCCAGGTTCCCGAGGCGCAGTCGGGGGTCCCCGTGGTGGACCGGCACTTCGTGCGCGCCGCCCACGCGCGCGGGCTGCAGGTCCACGTGTGGACGGTCAACGAACCCGGGCGGATGCACCGGCTTCTGGACCTGGGCGTCGATGGCATCATGACCGATCACATCGAGACGCTGCGCGGGGTCCTGAAGGACCGCGGCACCTGGGTCTGACGGGGAAGCGAGGGCACGGGTGGGCACCGACACCGTGCGGGAACGGGTGGCCGACGGGGCCGCCGAACGGCGGCGCGAGCAGCGCGGCTGGTATTTCTACGACTGGGCGTGCTCCGTCTACTCGACCAGCGTCCTCACGGTGTTCCTCGGCCCCTATCTGACGTCGGTCGCCAAGGCGGCCGCGGACGCGGACGGGTTCGTGCGTCCGCTGGGGGTCCCCCTGCGTGCCGGCTCGTTCTTCGCCTACTGCGTGTCCGCGGCCGTGATCCTGTCGATCTGTGTGATGCCCCTGGCGGGCGCGGCGGCCGACCGGACGGGCCGCAAGAAGCCGCTCCTCGCGCTCGCCGCCTACCTGGGTGCCGCGGCCACCGCCGGCATGTTCTTCCTGGACGGCGACCGCTATCTGCTGGGCGGCCTCCTGCTCATCGTGGCCAACGCCTCGCTGACCGTCTCGATGATGCTCTACAACTCCTACCTGCCGCAGATCGCCCCGCCCGAGGAGCGTGACGCCGTCTCGTCGAAGGGCTGGGCCTTCGGCTACGGGGCGGGCGCGCTGGTCCTGGTGGCGAACCTGGTCCTCTACACCGCTCACGACAGCTTCGGGGTCTCGGAGTCGACGGCGGTCCGCATCTGCCTGGCCTCGGCCGGCGTCTGGTGGGGCGCCTTCACCCTCATACCGCTCAGACGTCTGCGCGACCGGCGTACGGCCGGCTCCCACCCGGACGACGCGGGCCCCGCCCCGCGCGGTTGGCGGCACCTCGCGGCCACCGTGCGCGACATGCGGCGCCAACCGCTGACGCTCGCCTTCCTGCTCGCGTACCTCGTCTACAACGACGGCATCCAGACGGTCATCTCGCAGGCTTCGGTGTACGGCTCCGAAGAGCTGGGCCTCGACCAGTCGACACTGATCGTCGCCGTGCTGCTGGTCCAGCTGCTCGCGGTGGCGGGCGCCCTCGGGATGGGGCGGCTGGCGCGGACGTACGGCGCCAAACGGACGATTCTGGGCTCGCTGGTCGCCTGGACGGTCACGCTCGGCGCGGGCTACTTCCTGCCGGCGGGTGCCCCCGGCTGGTTCTTCGTCCTGGCCGCCGGGATCGGGCTCGTCCTCGGTGGCAGCCAGGCGCTGTCCCGCTCCCTGTTCTCGCATCTCGTCCCGCCCGGCAAGGAGGCCGAGTACTTCGCGGCGTACGAGATGAGCGACCGGGGCATGAGCTGGCTGGGCCCGCTCCTCTTCGGCCTGACCTACCAGCTGACCGGAAGTTATCGGGACGCGATCATCTCGCTCGTGGCCTTCTTCGTGCTGGGATTCGTGCTGCTCGCGCGCGTTCCGGTGCGGCAGGCGGTGCGCGACGCGGGCAACCCCGTTCCGGCGAGGATTTAGCACTCGGCGCCAAAGGGCGGTAGTGTACGCGTTTGGCCTGCCAGGCGTACCGTTACTGCGCGTCAAAGATGCCGAAACGCTAGGTGACATCTGCTGTCAGATGTGACAAACCGGGCGCGGGTGGGTACACCAAGGGCAGCTACGACGGCGATGCATGAACCCGGAACGGGAATCTTTACCGCCGACCGGACGTTGACCGGATGACGACGACAGCGACACCTGTCCTGTGGGCGACAAGCCCGGGAGGCACGATTCATGAGTGAGCGAGCTCTTCGCGGCACGCGCCTCGTGGTGACTAGCTACGAGACGGACCGCGGCATCGACCTGGCCCCGCGCCAGGCCGTGGAGTACGCATGTGAGAAGGGCCATCGATTCGAGATGCCCTTCTCGGTGGAGGCGGAGATCCCGCCGGAGTGGGAGTGCAAGGTCTGCGGGGCCCAGGCACTCCTTGTGGACGGCGACGGCCCTGAGGAGAAGAAGGCCAAGCCCGCGCGTACGCATTGGGACATGCTGATGGAACGGCGTACGCGGGAGGAACTCGAAGAGGTCCTCGAGGAGCGCTTGGCCGTGCTTCGATCCGGAGCCATGAACATCGCGGTTCACCCTCGGGACAGCCGCAAGTCCGCGTAGCCCCTCCGGGGGTCGGGCGGCATACAGCGCACGCACGCGACCGCGGGCTCCGTACCTGGAGGTACGGCTCCCGCGGTTCTGTGCGTCCGGACGACCGCGCGTCCCTTGGTACCGGGCCCGCCCCGAGTCGGCCGCGCGGTTCCTCGCGCCCCTGAGGGGCGCCTCCCGCGGGCAGAGCTTCCCGTGCGGGTTCGATGCGGTTGCTCGCGCAGTTCCCCGCGCCCCTGAGGCGCGCCTCCCGCAGGTAGAGCTCCCGTGCGGCTTCGTCGTGGTTGGGCGTGCGGGTTTCCGCGTCTCTGATCAGCCCGTCAGCGGGGGGCGTGCGGTCTGGTTCTGCTGGTGGTTCTGCGGGGTGTCGTCGCGGATGACCTCGCCCTGGACGACCTTCCCGTCGGGCCGATGCATACGGGCCTGCTGGAAGGCGCCCCCGAAACTCCCCGTCGCCTCCCGCACCTTGCGCTCGAACGTCCGCTCCGCGTACCTGCTGACGGCCTTCTGGACCGGCGGCACCAGCAACAGCAGCCCGACCACGTCGGAGACGAGCCCCGGCAGCATGAGGAGCAGGCCACCGAGCATCATCAGCCCGTTGCCCTCGGAGTTCGTCCGCTCCTGCGGCAGCGCACCGTCCTGCTGCCGCTGCAACGTCTCACTCAGCGCGCGGAACGCCCGCCGGCCGGCCCGCTTGATCACCACGGAGCCGAGGACGAACCCGCCGACCAGCAGCAGAAGCACCGCGAAACCGCTCGCCGCGCCCGCCACCACGGTCAGCAGCCAGACCTCCAGCACGAGCCACGCGACCAAGCCCAGGGGCAGGAACCTCAGCAGCCGGGAACGCCGGGGCCGCGCGGAGCCGGAGGTCGCGGAGGATGATGCGGATGCGGAGGGCGGGATCGGAGCGCCAGTCGTCATGCCTCCAGTGTGCCTGCCCGGGGCTCAGTACGGCATAAGCGGCCGGTCAGCCCTGCCTGTGCGACGGCCCCCGGCCCCACCGGACCCGTCCGGACCGGGCCGGGTTCAGGCGCCGGGCTTCTTGCGCCCCAGGACGCGCCCCGCCCGCTCCCCCACGCCCCACGTGGTGACCCGCCAGAGGGCCTCCACCAGGATGTCCCGGCTCATCTTGGAGTCGCCCAGTTCACGCTCGACGAAGGTGATGGGCACCTCGACCACGTGACAGCCGGCCGCGACGGCCCGGCGGGCCAGGTCGACCTGGAAGCAGTAGCCCTGCGAGGACACGTCGCCGAGCCCGAGCCGCTCCAGCGTCTCGCGCCGGAAGGCCCGGTAGCCGCCGGTGACGTCACGGATGGGGACGTCGAGCAGGACGCGTGAGTACAGGCTTCCGCCGCGGGAGAGGAACTCCCGGGACTTGGGCCAGTTCACCACCCGGCCCCCCGGCACCCACCGGGACCCGAGCACCAGGTCGGCGCCCTTGAGCGCGGTCAGCAGCCTGGGCAGTTCCTCGGGCTGGTGCGAGCCGTCGGCGTCCATCTCGACCAGGACGCCGTACCCGTGCTCCAGGCCCCAGCCGAAACCCGCGAGGTAGGCGGCGCCGAGCCCCTCCTTGCCCTTGCGGTGCAGCACGTGGACGTGTTCGTCCTCGACGGACAGCTCGTCGGCGAGCTTGCCGGTGCCGTCGGGGCTGTTGTCGTCGGCGATCAGGACGTGCGCCGCGGGCACGGCCGCCCGCACCCGGCCGACGATCGACTTGATGTTCTCCACCTCGTTGAAGGTCGGGATGATCACCAAGGTCGTGCCGAGCGGACCGAACCGTCGCTCAACGCCGTCGTTCACAGCTTCCCCTTAAGACTTCCGTGCGAGAGGTGCTCCACCTTAGCGAGCGTCACTCTTCGCGCAGGTAGGGCGGCGGCCTGAAAGTCCCACAAGAGGGTCACAGAAGGGATGGGAACTGCGGATCGGGGCCCGGCGCCCTTCGGGCCGGCCTGGGACCCGCTGGCTGCGGGTCGACCGAGAGCCGTTGTCTACTGAGCGTCCGGGCCCCACCCGGGTCACACCATCCGGCCGGAACGTTCCCTCGCCCCGTGGCACGGTCGCTGGGCCTGGCTCCCAGTGGTGGCGCGCCGGTGCGGCACACCACCCCTGACCCAACTGCGCTGCGGCGACTGCGCGGAAGTTCACCGGTCGGACGTCCGGTGGTGGACCCGCCGAACCTACCGGCCACCTGCCGCTCACTGTCAACAGTCACGCGACCTGCGGTTCTTCCGGAAAGCGCCTGGTCAGCGCAGAGGATACGCAGGTCGTGCGACGGGCCGCCCGGCCATGATCGCCACCGCGCCACCCCGGGACATCACTCGTCCGGCCGTACGAATACCGTCCGGCCGTCCACCACCGTACGGAGGCAGACGGGGAGCCCCGCGCCGGGTGACAGGTCGGGCAGCCCGGGGGTGCCGGAGCGGGGGTCGGTCGACCAGCGGGCCACCCGGTCGTCCGGGGCCTGGACCACCAGTTCCTCGGTGCGCCACACCGCGTAGTCCGCGGGCGCGCCCGGTACCAGCACCCCCGCGTCGTCCCGTCCGACCGCCCGCCAGCCGCCCCGCGTGTGCGCCGTGAACGCGGCGCGCACCGACACCCGGTGCTCGGGCGTCCGGTGGAAGGCCGCGGCGCGGACGGTGCCCCACGGGTCGAGCGGTGTCACGGGGCTGTCGGAGCCGAAGGCCAGGGGCACGCCGGCCCGCAGCAGGGCGGCGAAGGGGTTGAGCGTACGGGCCCGCTCGGCACCCAGGCGCTCGGTGTACATGCCGTCCGCGCCGCCCCACAGCGCGTCGAAGGCTGGCTGGACGGAGGCGGTGAGGCCGAGGTCGGCGAACCCGGCGATCGCCTCCGGCGTCAGCATCTCGGCATGCTCGACGCGGTGCCGGGCGGCCCGTACGCGGGCCGGGCCGACCTTCTCGGCGGCCGCGCGCATGCCGGCGACCACGGAGGCCACGGCGGCGTCCCCGATGGCGTGGAAGCCCCCCTGGAGCCCCGCCTCGGTGCACGCCACCACGTGGGCGGCGACGGCGGCGGTGTCCAGGTAGGCGGTGCCCGTGTGGTCCGCGTCGGCGTACGGCCGGTGCAGACAGGCCGTGTGCGAGCCGAGGGCGCCGTCCACGAAGAGGTCGCCCGCGGCGCCGGCCGCTCCCAGGGCACGGGCCTTGGCCACGTCCTGCTCGGCCCAGTAGCCGACGACACGGGGGCCGCGCTCCTGCGCGGCGAGGCGCAGCAGTCCGGTGAAGTCGTCCTCCGAGGAGATCTCGGGGCCCCCGCACTCGTGCACGGAGCCGATGCCGAGCGAGGCGGCGTGCCGCAGGGCGGCGCGCTGGGCCTCGGTGCGCTGCAGCGGCGTCACGGCTGCGAACGCGGCGGCGCGTACGGCGTGATGGGCGTCGCGCGTGAGCGGTTCGCCGTCCTGGAACCCGGCCGCCGAGCGGACGCCCGGCACGAGGTCCAGCAGGGCCGTGGTGACGACGGCCGAGTGGACGTCGATCCGGCTGAGGTAGAGCGGGCGGCCGCCGGTGGCCTCGTCCAGCTCGGCGCGCCCCGGGGGGCGCCGCTCGGGCCAGCGGGAGGCGTCCCAGCCGTGGCCGAGGAGCGTCCGGTCGGCGGGACGGGAGGCCGCGGACTCCCGTACCCGGTCCAGTGCGTCGCCGAGGGTGCGGGCACCGGAGAGGTCGAGGCCGGTGAGGGCGAGGCCGGTGGCCGTGGTGTGCACGTGTGCGTCGGTGAACGCCGGGGTGACGAGCGCCCCTTCGAGGTCCACCACCTCGTCGACGCCGTCCGCGAACGCGTCAGCCGCGCCCTCCGAACCGACCCAGGCGACCTGTCCGCGTTCCACGACCATCGCGGTGGCGAACGGGTCGGCGGGGCTGTGGACCTCCCCGCCGCGCAGCAGCACGGTCAGCGGCCCCCGGGAGGGGTCGTCCTGGCCGGACGGTGTCGTGCGCGGCGTCCTCGCGGGGGCGGGGCGGGGCTCGGGGTCGGTGGTGCTGTCGCTCATGGGGACAGTCTCACCCCTCGGCGGGGCCGCCCGGTGCGCGGGTCCCGGGCGGTGAAGGGGTCCCCGTCAGATTCCCGTCAGATCTTCGGCGGCCGTGCCTCGTACGGGGTCGACAGGACCACCGTCGTCCGGGTGGACACCCCTGCCAGCGTGCGCAGGCGGGCGAGGAGCTCCTCCAGCTCGTGCGGGGTCGCGACGCGGACCTTGAGGATGTAGTTCTCGTCGCCGGCGACGCTGTGGCACGCCTCGATCTCCGGCACGCCGGCCAGGCGTTCGGCGATGTCGTCCGGGGCGCTCGGGTCGAACGGTTTCACCGAGATGAAGGCCGTCAGCGGCAGTCCCACGGCTTCCGGGTCGACGACCGCGGCGTAACCGCGGATGACGCCGCGCTGTTCCAGGCGGCGCACCCGCTGGTGCACGGCCGACGTGGACAGGCCCGTGGCCTTGCCCAGGTCGGTGTAGCTCATCCGCCCGTCTTCGACGAGCAGCTGCACGATGTGGCGGTCCAGCTCCTCCATGGCCCAGAACCTACCGTGCGCTTGATCCCCCCGGATACTCAGCGGCGCAGGTCATACCCGCTTCGTGAGGGGTGCGGAGCGGGCGGGCGGCTGCGGACGGGGGACAAACCAGCCGGGTCGGGCACCTGGGGGCAGCATGTGACGAACGCCACATGGGGCCGGTCGCTTCCGTGATGCTCTCGTGATTACCGCGGAGACGGGACGGGAAGTGCTTGCTGTGGCCGACGTCGCAGTGCACGTCGGCCCACCTGAGGGGGAGTAGCCCATGCAGAGTCTGAAGCGTCTTGGCCGTACCGCGTCCAAGCGGCAGCAGCCGGTCGTCGAGCCCGAGCCGGAGGGCGTCGAACCGGACGCCCTGGACGGCGAGGAGCTCGACGCGTACGACACCTTCGAGATGTACCGGGTGATCTGCCCGGACTGCGCGCAGCCCATCGCGCTGCTGGCGGGCGAGGAGAGTCTCCCGGAGCACGCCCTCTGCGCGTCGCCGTGGAACCCCTTCGGGCTCACGGTCTGCGCCGGCACGGGCCGCGCGGCGGCCGACGCCCGTCCCGCCGACGAGACGACGGAGGTCCAGGAGCAGGACACGGCCCTGCTGCTGACGCTCCCCCAGGGACTCGACTGGCGGACCCAGCCCTTCTCGCACGTCGGTGGCCCCGGCTCGCGGCCCCTGCGGGTGCCGGCGATGCGGCGCCAGGCCGCCTGAGCGCCCTCCGGCCCGGTCCCTGCCGAGGGATCCGCGTGTCCACGTGACTGCCCCGCACCACGGCGCGGACCGCCGTGGTGCCGGATCGGTGTGTCCGGATCCGCCGGCTCGGCGCCCCCTCGGCGTCCACCCACAAGGGCGGGCCGCGAACTCACTGGCGAATTCGCCGGTAGGTGACCTGTCCGGCCCGGTACGCGTTGGCCCGGTATGACCTCTACGTACGCAGAGACGGGCCGTCGCCGCGGGTATGTTCTCCCCTTCGCAGAATCGGTTGCCCAGGGGACGGGGACGCAGGGGACGCACGGGATCCACGGAACGCAGGGAGTCCAGGGGACACAAGGGACCCAGATGAGGCAGGGGGTCCAGGAGCCGCAGTGGACGCGGGTGTCCCCGGAGCCGCAGGAGTCCCACGGACCCCAGCAGAACGGATCCCAGCAGACGCTGGACCCACCCATCTACCGCGCCATGGTCCGCGCCTGGGCCGACCGCGGCCGGACCCTGCCCGGCCGCCACGACCCCGAGTGGACCAGGCTGGTGGCCCCCGCGGTGATGTACGGGTACGGGAGGTTCAGCGTGACTCGGGACCAGCGAGGTGACGGGCGATGACCATGCGCTGGATCTGGTTGGTGCCCTCGACGATCTGGAGCACCTTGGCCTCGCGCATGTACCGCTCGACGGGGAAGTCCGCGGTGTAGCCGTAACCGCCGAGCACCTGCACGGCGTCGATGGTGACCTGCATCGCGGCGTCGGTGCAGAACAGTTTCGCCATGGCCGCCTGCCGGGCGAAGGGCCGTCCCGCGTCACGCAGCCGGGCCGCGGTGAGATACAGCGAACGGCCCGCCTCGATGCGGGTCGCCATGTCCGCCAGCATGAAGCGCAGGCCCTGGAAGTCCGCGATCGGCCGGCCGAACTGCTCGCGCCCCGTGGCGTAGGCGACCGCCTCGTCCAGGGCGGCCTGGGCGACCCCGACGGCGCACGCCGCGATGCCGAGCCGCCCGGAGTCCAGCGCGGACAGGGCGATGGCGAAGCCCTGCCCCTCCTCGCCGATGCGCCGGTCGTCGGGGATGCGTACCCCGTCGAAGTGGACCTGGGCGGTGGGCGAGCCCTTCATGCCCATCTTCTTCTCGGGCACCGCGGCGCTCAGCCCCTCGGCGTCCCCGGGCACCAGGAACGCGGTGATGCCCCGCGCCCCCTCGCCGCCGGTCCGCGCGAGCACCGTACAGAAGTCGGCGACGCCGCCGTGCGTGATCCATGCCTTGGTGCCGGTGAGCACCCACGCGTCGCCGTCCCGCACGGCCTTCGTACGCAGGGACGCCGCGTCCGAGCCGGATGAGGGCTCGGAGAGGCAGTAGGCGCCCAGGAGGCCGCCGCCGAGCATCGCGGGGAGGTGCTCGACCTGCTGCTCCTTGGAGCCGTAGGTGGCGAGGGCATGGCAGGCGAGCGAGTGCACGCTGACCCCCAGCCCCACGGTGAGGCGCACGGCGGCGAGCTCCTCCAGGACCTGGAGGTAGACCTCGTACGGCTGGTCTCCGCCGCCGTACGCGGAGTCGTAGGGCAGACCCAGCAGTCCCGACTCCGAGAGGAGGGTGAAGATCTCGCGCGGGAAGCGTCCCGCGTCCTCCTCCTCCGCCGCCTTCGGGGCGATCTCACGCTGCGCGATGTCGCGGACGAGCGAGATCAGATCCCGGGCCTCGTCCGTGGGCAGTTGCCGGTCCACCGGCTGCGGGGCGCGGTCAGGCATGGCGACGCTCTCCTCCCTGTCGGGCACATCGGCGAACGCACACCTGGGTGGGGCTGCCCCGCCGGTCTCACTGGGCGCCGGCGATGCTCGCGCCCCCGGGTCACGGAAGCGGCTGATCAGCGGCCGTGCGCAGTGAGTATGCCCGATCGGAGGCAGCACGTCACCAGTTAACGACCGCTTACTCTAGAGTAAAGAATCGCCCTCCCGAATTGGTCCGAACCATTGACCGACTGGTCTAGTCCTCCTACTGTTTCGCTCCAACGCTTCACCGCGTTCATGCCAATCGGCGACTGTTCTCCTCTCCCCCACGAGGAGACCCCGATGCTCACCTCATTCCGCCCCCGCGCCCGGTTCCGGGCGCTGCTGTCCGCCGCGTGTTGCGCCGCCCTCGGCGCGGGGCTGCTCGCCGGCGCGGGTACCGCGGCCGCCGCGCCCGAGAAGACCGCCGTCCCCACCGCCGCCACCCGAACGGCCGCCACCCCCACGGCGGCCGGCTCCAAGGTCGTCGGCTACTTCACCGAATGGGGCACCTACGACCGCAAGTACCTGGTCAAGAACATCCAGACGTCCGGCTCGGCGGCCAAGCTGACGCACATCAACTACGCCTTCGGCAACGTCACCGGCGGCAAGTGCGCGATGGGCGACGCCTACGCGGCCACCGAGCGCACCCACACCGCGGCCGAGTCGGTCGACGGGGTCGCGGACACCTGGGACCAGGCGCTGCGCGGCAACTTCAACCAGCTGCGGGAGCTGAAGAAGAAGAACCCGAACCTCAAGGTCCTCTGGTCCTTCGGCGGCTGGACCTGGTCCGCGGGCTTCACGGAGGCGGCGAAGAACCCGGCGGCGTTCGCCCAGTCCTGCTACGACCTGGTCGAGAACTCGAAGTGGGCGGACGTCTTCGACGGGATCGACATCGACTGGGAGTACCCCAACACGTGCGGCCTGACCTGTGACACCAGCGGGAGGGCCGCGTACAAGAACCTGATGTCGGCCGTCCGCGCCAAGTTCGGCGGCTCCGCGCTCGTCACCTCGGCGATTCCGGCCGACGCCACCGCCGGCGGCAAGCTCGACGCGGCGGACTACGCGGGCGCCGCCCAGTACGTCGACTGGTACAACCCGATGACGTACGACTTCTTCGGCGCCTGGGACGCGGCAGGACCGACGGCTCCGCACTCGGCGCTGAACTCCTACACCGGGATACCGAAGGCCGGCTTCCACACCTCCGCGACGATCGCCAAGCTCAAGGGCATGGGCATTCCCGCCTCGAAGCTGCTGCTCGGCATCGGCTTCTACGGCCGCGGCTGGACCGGGGTCACCCAGGCGGCGCCCGGCGGCACGGCGACCGGTCCGGCGGCGGGGACGTACGAGCAGGGCATCGACGACTACAAGGTGCTCAAGGCGAAGTGCCCGGTCACCGGCACGGTGGGCGGCACGGCGTACGCCAAGTGCGGGAACGACTGGTGGAGTTACGACACCCCGTCGACCATCGCCGGGAAGATGAGCTACAAGAACGCACAGGGTCTGGGCGGCACGTTCTTCTGGGAGCTCAGCGGTGACACGTCGAACGGCGAACTGATCAAGGCGATCAACTAGTCGCGGCGGTACGGTGCGCGGCCTGCGGGGCCGGGTAGCTCACGTCGAGTTCCTCGACGGCGCGCATCGTACCGCCGAGCATCTTCACCAGCAGCTCGCGCATGAGGTCGCGCGGCAGGCCGCGGTGGACGATCCAGTCGAGGGTGGCCCCCTCGACACTGCACAGCCAGCCGAGCAGGGCCGTACGAGGCAGCGGGCCCACCTTCCGCCGCCCGTACGCCCCCTCGGCGATGGTCTCGACGATGGCTTCCCGCACACCGTCCCGGATGGCGTGCACCTCGGCGTCGAAGCCGACGCCGCCGCTGATGATGGTGCGGTACGCGGCCTGGTTGTGCTCGGCGTAGCGAAGGTAGCCGTCGATGGTGCGGTGAACCCGTTCCTCGGGGGGCAGTTCGACACCGCCGGCCGCCCGGGAGACCAGCTCCGCCACCGAGTCCTCGACGATGGCCAGGTAGTAGCCGCGCTTGGACCGGAAGTAGTAGTAGATCAGTCCCTTGGCGACGTGCGCCTGCTTGGCGATGTCGTCCATCGACAGCGCGTCGTAGGACGTGTCGGCGAACAACTTCCGCCCGATGGCGATGAGTTCGGCACGGCGGGCCGCGGAACGTTCGGTACCGCGCGCTCCGGGGCGGTCGGCACCGCGCTGTGGGCTGCTGCTCAATTCCGGACCTGTCTCCAACCGCGGGCGGGACCTCCGCAGTATGGCAGAGCCGTACGATCAGCTTGTTCGATCCGCCCGGACGGCCGTCGCGGCGATCGTCAGACCAGGCCGAGCTGGGTCACGAACATCGCCAGTACCAGCACCAGGGTCCAGCCCATGACGTGCTCGAGGATCTTCGGCCCGTCGTCCTTGGGGCCGCCCGTACGGGCACGGACGCGTCCGGCGGTGGCAGAGGTCGTGGTCATGGCAGCTCGCTCACGGTCGATTCGATGGACTCCCCCCACCGGTCCGTCCCACCTTGCCACCGGATCGGGCTCTTGCGGGAGAGAGCTTGGTCACGCGGCACCGATGGCTGTGGCGAGCACCACAGGGGCGGCCCCTCCGCGTACGAGGAGCCGCCCCAAGGCCGTGCCGGCCCGCGTGCTCAGCGGACGCCCACCGCGGCCAGGGCCTTGCGCTGGCGCGCCGTGGGGCGGGCCGGGAAGTAGAGGTAGCAGACCCCGCCGGTGCCGGAGACGACCTTCCCGGCGGCGTTGTACCTCTTCGTGCGGAGCCAGATGTTCTCCCACTCGCGCCGCCGGTAGACGCGCCGTACCGCGTCGTTGTCGGGCGAGGCCGGGTCGTTGGCGATCACGTCGCCGTCGGCGGTGAAACCGATGACCGTCATCAGGTGCCCGGACGTGCCGTACCCCGCGCCGGTCAGCTCGGTCGCCAGGAACGACTGGGAGGTGATGACCGGGACACCGGCGGCGATCAGCGTCTCCAGGTCGCCGAGCGAGCCGAGCCGGGTCACCACGCCCTGCAGATCCTTGTAGGTGGCCGCGTAGGCGGCGTTGAAGGGCCAGTTGCCGCAGCCGTTGTACTGGTAGTCGAAGGTGTACCGCGCGGCGTGGCACACCTGCGGGTCCGCGTACGCGGGGTCGACCCAGGCCAGCGCCTCCGCCGTGGGCTTCCGCCCCCAGTACTCGATGATCATCTGGGAGGAGGTGGGGCTGCACCAGGCTTCGCCGCCGTTGTCGTACTCGGGGTACTGGCCGGCGTGGATCTCCTGCGAGTACCGCGGCACCGCCAGCTCCCGCGCGAGGCCGGGCGACGACGCCGGGACGGTGAAGCGGTCCGGGACGTCGGAGCCCATCGCGCCGAGCCGCCACACGGTCGGCGTGACCTCGCTGCCGGGCCTGCGGTACAGCGTCAGCCGCAGCCGGTACGACACCAGGCGCAGCCCCGAGGCGGGGTCGTCGACGGCGAGGGTGTCCGTCCAGACACTGCTCTTCCCGTCGCTCTGGTCGTCCACCGAGGTCCGCCGGATGTCCTCGTCACCGGCCGCCCAGCGGCCCAGCACGTACCAGGGGGTGTCCGTGCCGTCGGAGTACGTGCCCGCCAGCTCGATGTGCAGCCAGGTGCCCGCCGGGGTCCGCGCGTTCCAGGAGGCGATGACCTCGGTGGAGGGCACGCCGAGGCGGTGGACGGGCGAGGTCCAGCGCGCGTACTCCCAGGTGGCGGTGGTCCCGGTGTGCGGGTCGGTGTAGTCGGTACGGCCCGCGGGCGTCCGGATCTCCAGGCCCGGGCGCGCCCCGGACACGGCACGGGTGCCTTCCGCGGTGCCGCCGCGCCAGTCGGTGTACGAGGTCCAGGCGTGGTTGTCCACGAGCGCGGGGGCCGCTTTCGGTGAAGTGGCGGCCGGGGCCTTCGCGGCACGGGCCGTGGTGTCGGCGGCCGCGGGGCTCGTCGCTCCGGCGGCGGCCGCTGCCACCGCCGCGGCCAGGACGGTTCTGCGGGACGGCTGGTCAGCTCTGGTCATGGACGGGAGACCCCCAGATGTCAGGTGTCCGAACGGGCCCGCCGAGTGCGCGGGAGACGCGTGGGCGATGTGTGGGTGTGCGCCAACTATGGAGCGTGATCAGCGCTTCTGCCAGCGCTTCGGACGCTGCGGCGCCGACCAATATTGGTCGAGACCACTGGCGGGTACGGGGCTCACCGGCGCGGTCCGCGCGCGACAGCCGCGGCGCGGGCGCGGGAGACCTCCCGGGCCGGCGGCCGACCGGCCACGCGCCCGCTCGCCCATCGCTCCACACCGCCCTCGGTAGAGTGCTTCCTCCGCATACGCACGCCCCCTCCGCACCCCGGGAAGCCCCCATTCACCTCCACACCCTCGCCCAGCGGCTGCTCCGGCTGCCGCCCTCCTGCGGCTCCGTCCGGCTCGTCGGTGTCGACGGACACGCGGGCTCCGGCAAGACCACGTTCGCGGCGGGCCTGGCCGGGGCACTGGGCGGAGCCCCCGTGCTGCACCTGGACGACATCGCCACGCACGACGAGTTCTTCGCGTGGGACGGGCGGCTGCTCCGGGAGGTCGTCGAGCCGCTGGGCCGCGGGGAGAGCGCACGCTATCGCCCGTACGACTGGCGACTGCGGGACTTCGGGCCGGCCCGCACCCTGCCCCACGCGCCCGTGATCCTCGTCGAGGGGGTCGGCGCGGGCCGTCGTGCGCTGCGGCCGCGGCTTGCGGCGCTGCTGTGGATGGAATTGGGCCATGAGGAGGCGTGGGCGCGGGGGCGCCGGCGGGACGGTTCGGCCCAGAGCGACTTCTGGGAGCGATGGGTCCGGGCGGAGCGCCGACACTTCGCCGAGGATCCCTCGGAGCCCTTCGCCGACCTTCTGGTACGGCAGTGTTCAGACGGATATGAGGTGCTCCCGGGGCCTGCCGGGACACCCGGGAGGGGACCGTCCGTCACGGACCGTGACGGGCCTGCGTCTGTGTGGTGAAGTGGTGAAGAGCGCTGTCCGAGAAGTTGCCTGAGTACCTCAACTCGGCTTGACCGACGGGTCGTACAGGTCTTACGTTCTCAATGTGCGGTCTTTCGGGACCGCCCCCAGGACGCGAAGCCCCCGGTTGTTCCCCCGTGATCGGGGGCTTCGTTCTGCCTCGGGACGTTTTCCGGACGCCTCGGGGCTGGATTCGTTCACCCACAGTGACCGTCCCGAGTGCGCCCCGTCCGCTCCCACCTCGAAGAACGGTCGTGCGGCACCCTACGGCGCGGTGCTCCCCCGCAGGTACGATGCCTCTTGGTGCGACCTTCGGACGGCTGCTCTCCGCACCGCACGCAACTCCCGTCCGCGGCACAGCGGTTCGACGAAGACTGCCGACGGGCACCGGCCCGCCCGGTGATCGACGGGGGCACGGTTTGTGGGGGACGTGATGGACTTCGGCACGCAGGGCCCCGAGGCCCCGGCCGACCTCGCCTGGCTGCGAGGTGTGGACGCCTACACGATGGGGGCCTATCCGCAGGCGGAGGAGGAGTTCCGCGCCGCGGTCCGGATGGATCCGGGCATGGCGGACGGCTGGCTCGGCCTGCACGCACTGCGCATCGACACGACGACCGCGCTGCTCCGGATGTTCCGGCACCGCGACCGCTTCGGAGAACAGCGCGCCCGCCACCGGCGCACCCTCAACTCCTGGTACTGGCTGGGCTGGTGGGTGCAGCCGGTGCTCGAATCGCCCCGGGACCTGCTGCTCGCGCACTCCTCGCACTGGCTGGACGGACGCCATGTCCCCGAGCTCGACCGGGCGTTGGCGGGTCTGCCCCCGGTGGACACGGACCCGCAGGTCCGGTTCCTGCACGCCTGCCGGGCCTATCTCGTCAAGGACTGGGAGCAGTTGGTCCGCAACACGGACCCGCTGATCAACGATCCGATGCTGGGGATCGAGGCGGGCCTCTTCGGCGGCATGGCCCGCGTGCGCCTGGAGATGTACGGACAGGCCGAGCCGCTGCTGTCGTCCGCGCTGATGCGCTGCCGCAGCGAGCAGCCGCAGCGCAAGGAGCTGCGGTACTGGCTGGCGCGGGCGCACGAGGGCACGGGACGTTCCGCTGCGGCCCTCCCGCTGTACCGGGCGGTGCACAGGGTGGACCCGGCGTTCATGGACACCTCGGCCCGGCTCGCCGCGATCTCCGAGGGCGACGGGTACGACGACACCGCCGACCTCGCGGCGATCACCCTCACCGGGATCGGTCAGGACATGGGTCAGGACATGCTGGACGGACCCGACGGCATCGACCCGCTGTTCGGCGACGGGGGCCGGGACCTGAGGCTGTCGGAGCCCGACCTGCCGCCGGCCGGCGCCCTGGCGTCAGAGTCGGACCGGGTCCGCGAGAAGGCCATCGTGCCGGTGCTGCCGCCGCATCTGCCGAGCGGGCCCACCGATCCCGCACTGCTGGAGGAGGCGCTCTCCGAGCTGGAGCGGATGGTCGGTCTGGAGCCGGTGAAGCGGCAGGTCAAGGCGCTCTCGGCGCAGCTGAACATGGCGCGGTTGCGCGCCGGGCAGGGTCTGCCGGTGCAGCCGCCCAAGCGGCACTTCGTCTTCTCCGGCCCCTCCGGGACCGGGAAGACCACCGTGGCCCGCATCCTCGGCCGGGTCTTCTACGCGCTCGGACTGCTCGGCGGTGACCATCTCGTCGAGGCCCAGCGGGCCGATCTGGTGGGCGAGTATCTCGGCCAGACCGCGGTGAAGGCCAACGAGCTGATCGACTCGGCGATCGGTGGGGTGCTCTTCGTCGACGAGGCGTACTCGCTGTCCAACTCGGGCTACGGCAAGGGCGACGCGTACGGGGACGAGGCGCTGCAGGTCCTGCTGAAGCGGGCCGAGGACAACCGGGACCACCTCGTGGTGATCCTCGCGGGCTATCCGGAGGGCATGGACCGGTTGCTGGCCGCGAATCCCGGGCTGTCGTCCCGGTTCACGACCCGTGTCGACTTCCCGTCGTACCGGCCGCTCGAACTCACCTCGATCGGCGAGGTGCTGGCCGCCGAGAACGGGGATGTGTGGGACGAGGAGGCCCTCGACGAGCTGCGGTCCATCAGTGGGCACGTCGTGGACCAGGGGTGGATCGACGAACTCGGGAACGGTCGTTTCCTGCGTACGTTGTACGAGAAGAGCTGTGCGTACCGGGATCTGCGGTTGTCCGGGTATCCGGGGCATCTCAGTCGGGACGACCTGTCCACGTTGCGGCTGGCCGATCTGATGCAGGCGTATGGCGAGGTGTTGTCGGGGCGGGGGCCCCAGGATCCCGCCGGGGGGTAGCCCGCCGGGGGCGGGTGCGCCCACCGGGGCGGGGTTGTCCGTCGGCGGGCGGGTGGCGGCGCCGTCGTGGCTTGTCGCGCAGTTCCCCGCGCCCCTTGGGGCGGGTGCCGGGCGCCCTTTTCGGAAGGCGCGCCCGGTTTTCCGTGTGCTTCAGCTGGCCAGGGCCTGTGTTGCTGTTTCCGGGGAATCCTTGCGGGGGTCGTTCACCCGTATCGGTGGGGGTTTTCGGTGGGCCGGGTCCTTCACCTCGCCCACCAGGAGTTCCAGGACGTCCTCCAGGGCCACCAGGCCGAGGACCCGGCCGGACGCGTCGGCGACCTGGGCGAGGTGCGTCGCGGCGCGGCGCATCACGGTCAGGGCGTCGTCCAGGGGGAGTTCCGCGCTGAGGGTCGTCATGGGACGCCACACCCGCTGCGGCACCGCCCGCTCGGACTCCTCCAGGTCGAGTACGTCCTTCACGTGCAGGTAGCCCATGACGGCGCCGGTCTCCGCGACCACCGGGAAACGCGAGTACCCCGTGCGGGCGGTGAGCGCGACGACCTGGCCCGGGGTGACCGAAGGGCCCACGCCGACCAGGGACTCCCGGGCCAGGAGGACGTCCGTGACCGGGCGGGAGCCCAGTTCCAGCGCGTCCTCCAGGCGCTCCTGCTCCCCCGGTTCGAGCAGACCGGCCTGGCCGGCGTCCTCGACGAGCCGGTTCAGCTGCTCGCTGGTGAAGACCGCCTCGACCTCGTCCCTGGGCTCGACGCGGAAGAGTCGCAGGATGACGCGGGCACAGGCACCGAGGGCCACGGTGACCGGCTTGCACAGCCGGGCGAAGGCGACCAGGCCGGGGCTGAGCCACAGCGCGGTCTTCTCGGGGGCGGCCATCGCCAGGTTCTTCGGCAGCATCTCGCCGACCACCAGGTGGAGGAAGACGACCGCGGCGAGGGCTATGACGTAGCCGAGCGGATGGATCATGCCCTCGGGCAGGTTCACGGCGTGGAACACCGGCTCCAGGAGGTGCGCCACGGTGGGCTCGGCGACCGCGCCCAGCGTCAGCGAGCAGACGGTGATGCCGAACTGCGCGGCGGCCATCATGTGCGGCAGGTTCTCCAGGCCGTACATGACCTGCCGGGCCCGCGCCGTGCCGAGCGGTTCGATCTGGCTGCGCCGTACGGAGACCAGCGCGAACTCGGCGCCGACGAAGAACCCGTTGGCGAGCACGAGCAGGCCGGCGAACAGGAGTTGGAGCACGCTCATCGGACGGCCTCCACCGCGGCGACGGAAGCGGGTGCGGACACGGGCGCATCCGCGGGGGCGGAGCCGGCGGTGACGGTCCTGACCAGCCGGACCCGCTCCGCGCGGTAGTGCCCGACCTGGCGCACCGACAGACGCCAGCCCGGCAGCTCGGCCCGGTCACCGGGCGCCGGGATACGGCCGAGCAGGTCGGCGACGAGGCCGGCGACCGTCTCGTACGGGCCCTCGGGGACGTCCAGGCCGATGCGCAGGAGGAGGTCGACACGGCAGCTGCCGTCGGCGTCCCAGGCGGGGCGGCCGTCCTCGGGCGGTGCCGCGGCGAGTTCCGGCACGTCCTGTCCGTCGTGCTCGTCGCGGACCTCGCCGACGAGTTCCTCGACGATGTCCTCCAGGGTGACGACCCCGGCCGTGCCGCCGTACTCGTCGACGACGACGGCGATGGGCTGTTCGTTGCGCAGCCGCTCCAGGAGGGGCTGCACGGGCAGCGTCTCCGGGACGAGCAGCGGGGCCTGGGCGATCCTGGTGACCGGCGTGCGCAGCCGGTCGTGCGAGGGCACCGCGAGGGCATCCTTCAGGTGCGCCATGCCGACGATCTCGTCGATCCGCTCCCGGTAGACGGGGAAGCGGGACAGGCCCGTGGCACGGGTGAGGTTCACGACGTCCTCGGCGGTCGCGGACGACTGGAGGGCGCTGACCCTCACCCGGGGGGTCATGACGTGCTGCGCCGTGAGGTCGGCCAGCGAGAGCGTCCGCACGAACAGGTCTGCGGTGTCCTGCTCCAGTGCGCCGGCCCGGGCCGAGTGCCGGGCCAGGGAGACCAGCTCGCCGGGTGTGCGGGCGGAGGCCAGCTCCGCGGTCGGTTCGACACCGAAGGTCCGCACGAGCCGGTTGGCGACGGAGTTCAGTCCGGCGATCACCGGCCGGAACAGGGTGGAGAAGGCGTGCTGCGGGCCTGCGACGAACCGCGCGACCTGCAGGGGCTTGGACACCGCCCAGTTCTTCGGCACGAGTTCGCCGATCACCATCTGCACGGCCGAGGCCAGCAGCATGCCGACGACCACGGCGACACCGGACACGGCGCCCTCGGGGACACCGACGGCGGTGAACGGTCCGTGCAGCAGTTCGGCGAGCGCCGGCTCGGCGAGCATGCCGACGACCAGCGAGGTGATGGTGATGCCGAGCTGGGTGCCGGAGAGCTGGAAGGACAGCTCCTTGAGGGAGTCGACGACGGTACGGGCCCGTCGGTCGCCCTCCGCCGCCGCCTTCTCGGCGTCGGGGCGCTCCACCGTGACGAGACCGAACTCGGCGGCCACGAAGAAGCCGTTGGCGAGGATCAACAGGAACGCCGCTCCGAGGAGCAGCAGGGGGATGGTCATGCCGCCGCCGCGATGGGTCGGGAGGGGGCGGCGCAGGTACTACAGGACGATCCGTCCATCGCTGGAGGGAGTCACTCCTCGAATAGCAGGGGGCCGCTGAGTTCCGGGGGGAAGGTCAGTGGCGGAGGCGCAACGAGAACGCCTCCGCCCACCAGATTAATCAAGACAGGGGTCCGTACGGCAGGGTGGGAGCCCGGAGTCAGCCGTGATGTTCGTCGTGTTGCCCGTCCTGCCCGCCGAGGGAGTGGGCCTCGACGAGGGCCCGCAGGGCACGGGCGTCGCGGATGGCGTGCTGCTTGGCGATGCCCGGCTGGATGCCGAGCGCGGGCAGGCTGGTGCCGTCGCTGAGGTTCAGGAACACCCAGGGGTCCCCGGGACGCAGGTTGACCTGAAGGATCTCCGCCCAGGCCAGCCGCCGGCGGCTGGTGATGTTGACGACGGTGACCCCGGCCTCGTCGGCGACGACCTTCGGGCGGGCCAGCAGGACGAGCACGCCGAAGAGCAGGGCCCCGGTGAAGACGAAGCTGAGCCGCTCCCCCGGGCCGAGCTTCTCCAGCAGCAGCGCGACCGCGGTGATGACCACGAAGATCGCGGCGCCGGCGGTCAGCAGCACGGCACGGGTGCGCCCGGGGCGGAAGGTCACGGGGAGAGCGGGGAGCTCTGGTGCGTCGGACATGGCGAGCGGTTCCTCGAAGGTCCTCAGAGACGGCAGGCGTGGATGGCCGTGGTCAGGATGGCCCGGGCGCCGATGTCGTACAGGTCGTCCATGATGCGCTGGGCCTCCTTGGACGGGACCATGGCGCGGACGGCGACCCAGCCCTCGTTGTGGAGCGGCGAGACGGTCGGCGACTCCAGGCCCGGGGTGAGCGCGACGGCCTTCTCCAGCTGCTCGACTCGGCAGTCGTAGTCCATCATCACGTAGGTCCGCGCGACGAGGACGCCCTGGAGGCGGCGCAGGAACTGCTGGACCTTGGGTTCGGCGTCCCCGGTGGTCTCCGCGCCGGTGCGGCGGATGACGACGGCCTCGGACTTCATGATCGGCTCGCCGAAGACCTCCAGGCCCGCGTTGCGCAGCGAGGTGCCGGTCTCGACGACGTCCGCGATGACCTCGGCGACCCCGAGCTCGATGGCCGTCTCGACGGCGCCGTCGAGGTGCACGACGGACGCGTCGACGCCCTGGTCGGCGAGGTACTTCCCGACGATGCCCTCGTACGAGGTGGCGACGGTCTTGCCGGCGAGGTCCGCGACCGATCCGGCCGTGCCGGGCTTGGTCGCGAAGCGGAAGGTGGAGCGGGCGAAGCCGAGCGGCAGGATCTCCTCCGCGTCGGCCGCGGAGTCGACGAGCAGGTCGCGCCCGGTGATGCCGATGTCGAGGCGGCCGGAGGAGACGTAGATCGCGATGTCGCGGGGGCGGAGGTAGAAGAACTCGACCTCGTTCTCCGGGTCGACGATCCGGAGCTCCTTGGCCTCCCGGCGCTGCTGGTAGCCGGCCTCATGCAGCATCTCCCCCGCGGGGCCTGACAGGGAACCCTTGTTGGGGACGGCGATGCGCAGCATGAGGTCGGCTTCCTTCGTTCGAGCGTGGGCGGGCGTGCGTACGGGTGCGGCAGGGGGACGAGGGCTCAGAGGTGGGCGTACACGTCGTCCAGGGAGATGCCGCGGGCGACCATCATCACCTGGACGTGGTAGAGCAGCTGCGAGATCTCCTCGGCGGCTGCTTCCTTGCCCTCGTGCTCCGCGGCCATCCAGACCTCGGCGGCCTCTTCGACGACCTTCTTGCCGATGGCATGGACCCCCTTGCCGACCAGTTCCGCGGTGCGGGAAGTGGCGGGGTCGCCGTGGGCTGCCTTGTGCTGGAGCTCGGTGAAGAGCTCCTCGAAAGTCTTCTTGGCCATGGTGGTTCTCACCCTACGCGCTCGCGGGCCCGTGTCAGCGCCAGGGTTCGGATACCGAGCGCAGGGTGGCCGCGGTCGCCACGGCCGCCGTCACCGCCTCGTGCCCCTTGTCCTCGTTCGAGCCCTCGATGCCCGCGCGGTCCAGGGCCTGTTCCTCGGTGTCACAGGTCAGGACGCCGAAGCCGACGGGGACGCCGGTGTCGATGGACACCTGGGTGAGGCCCTGGGTGACGCCCTGGCACACGTACTCGAAGTGCGGGGTGCCGCCGCGGATGACGACGCCGAGCGCGACGATCGCGTCGTAGCCGCGGCCCGCGAGGACCTTCGCGACGACCGGCAGCTCGAAGCTGCCGGGGACCCGCAGGAGGGTCGGCTCGTCGATGCCCAGCTCGTGCAGCGCGCGCAGCGCGCCGTCGACGAGTCCGTCCATGACCTTCTCGTGCCACTGTGCTGCGATGACGGCGACCCGCAGGTCACCGCAGTTGCGTACGGACAGTTCGGGTGCGCCCTTGCCGCTCACGTCTGTGTCTCCTCGTGCTTCTCAGTCACTGGTTGCCGCAGGCGGACACGGCGGTCGTGTCCAGCCAGGGCAGGTCGTGCCCCATCCGGTCCCGCTTGGTGCGCAGATACCGGAGGTTGTGCTCGCCCGCGGTCACGGGCATCGGTTCGCGGTCGGTGACCTCCAGGCCGTGGCGGACGAGCGCGTCGGTCTTGTCGGGGTTGTTGGTCATCAGCCGCAGGCTGCGGACGCCGAGGTCCTCGAGGATCTGGGCGCCGGCCGCGTAGTCGCGGGCGTCGGCGGGCAGGCCGAGTTCCAGGTTGGCGTCGAGGGTGTCGCGGCCGCGCTCCTGGAGCTCGTACGCGCGCAGCTTGGACAGCAGCCCGATGCCGCGCCCCTCGTGTCCGCGGAGGTAGACGACGACACCGCGGCCCTCGGCCTGGATGCGCTCCAGGGACGCCTCCAGCTGAGGGCCGCAGTCGCAGCGCAGCGAGTGGAAGACGTCACCGGTGAGGCATTCGGAGTGGATGCGCACCACGACGTCGGCGCCGTCGCCGATCTCGCCGTGGACCAGCGCCACGTGCTCGACGCCGTCGACGGTGGAGCGGTAGCCGTAGGCCGTGAACTCGCCGAAGGCGGTGGGCAGATGCGTCTTCGCCTCGCGGCGGACGGTGGGTTCGGCGGTGCGGCGGTAGGCGATCAGGTCCTCGATGGAGATGATCGTCAGTCCGTGCTTGCGGGCGAACGGGATCAGTTCGGGCAGCCGCAGCATCCGCCCGTCCTCGCCGGCGATCTCGACGATGGCCCCGGCGGGCCGCAGGCCCGCTAGCCGGGCGAGGTCGACGGCGGCCTCGGTGTGGCCGTTGCGGACGAGCACGCCGCCGGGCTTGGCGCGCAGCGGGAAGATGTGACCGGGCCGGACGAAGTCGGCCGCCCCGGCCAGTCCGCCGGCGAGCAGTTGCAGGGTGGTGGCGCGGTCCGCGGCGGAGATGCCCGTGGTCACCCCGAAGGCGGGGCCCGCGTCGACGGAGACCGTGAAGGCGGTGCGCATCGACTCGGTGTTGTTCTCGACCATCTGCGGGAGCTGGAGGCGGTCGAGCTCGTCGCCCTCCATTGGCGCGCAGATCAGGCCCCGGCACTCGCTCATCATGAAGGCGATGATCTCGGGGGTGGCCTTCTCGGCGGCGATGACGAGGTCGCCCTCGTTCTCGCGGTCCTCGTCGTCGACGACCACGACCGGGCGGCCGGCGGCGATGTCCGCGACGGCCTTCTCGACCGGGTCGAGGGCGAAGTCCTCGATGTTGTCCGTGCTGTACCAGACGGGTGCGCTCGTCATGCCGGGGCTCCTTCCAGGACGGGCTGCCCGGCCTTGCGGGAGCGCAGCCACCAGTCGCGCATGCCCCACAGGACGAGCGCGCCGTAGATGATGTAGACGAATCCGGAGAACGCGAAGCCGTTGGCGAAGTTGAGCGGCACGCCCACCAGGTCGACGAGCAGCCAGGCGAACCAGAACTCGACCATGCCGCGCGCCTGGGCGTACATCGCGACGACCGTGCCGACGAAAATGTACGCGTCGGGCCACGGGTCCCAGGAGAGCGACGGGTACGCCGTGAAGAGGCCGCCGACCGCGAGGGTGCCCACGGCGGCGGCGCCGAGCAGGTATCCGCGCTCGCGCCAGGTGGCGAACCGGACGGCGATGGAACCGTCCTGCGCGCCGCCCCTGCCGCGGTTCCACTGCCAGTAGCCCCACACGGCGACGGCCATGACCACCAGTTGCTTGCCCGCGCTGCCCGAGAGGTGGGCGGTGGCGAAGGCCGCGAGGAGGATGGCGCCGGACAGGAACTGGACGGGCCAGGTCCAGATGGAGCGGCGCCAGCCGAGGGCGAGGCCGATCAGTCCGATCACGTTGCCGATCATGTCGGCCCACTTGATGTGCTGGTCGAAGAGCGTGAACGCCTCGGAGTTGAGCCAGTTCACCGTGTCGCCCCCTGTCCCTGCGGGCCGAGCAGCCGCTCGACGTACTTGGCGATCACGTCGACCTCAAGGTTGACCGGGTCGCCGGGCTGCTTGCGGCCCAGCGTGGTCAGGTCGAGGGTCGTGGGGATGAGGCTGACGGTGAAGAAGTCGGGGCCGGCGTCGACGACGGTCAGGCTGATGCCGTCGACGGTGATGGAGCCCTTCTCGACCACGTAACGCGAGAGGTCCTTCGGCAGCGAGATCTTCACGATCTCCCAGTTCTCGGACGGCTTGCGTTCGAGCACCTCGCCCGTGCCGTCCACATGGCCCTGCACGATGTGCCCGCCGAGGCGCTCGCCCACGGCCATCGGCCGTTCGAGGTTGACGCGGGAGCCGACCGTGAGGGCGCCGAGGCTGGAGCGGTTCAGGGTCTCCGCCATGACGTCGGCGGTGAACTCGCCGTCCTCGTGGTCGACGACGGTCAGACAGACGCCGTTGACGGCGATGGAGTCCCCGTGACGTGCACCTTCGGTGACCACGGGGCCACGCAGCCGGAAACGGGAGGCATCGCCGAGGTTCTCGACGGCGGTGACTTCACCCAGCTCTTCGACGATTCCGGTGAACACTTCCCGGGTCCTCCTGCCTCTTCGGGCACGGACTCCGGGGCCTGTCGATGACGACAGATATGAGCGAGCGGGGACACCGGGGCGACGCCGCGTAGGGACGTGCCCCGCAGGACACGTCGAAACAGACGGCGGCGCGCACGAATGCCCGCCCGCCGCGCACTGCCTCCCATCCGGACTTTAACCGTCGGTCCAGGAATTTCACCTGGTCAACCGGCCGCTGGAAGCGACCGGGTCGCGGACTGTAACCGCCGGTTCGGACTTTCACCGACCCCGGAGTGCGCTGCTTCTGGTACAGACTCAGTGTGCCACGCCTGATCCACGCCCATGAGGGTGAATGTTGTGGGGTGGCTCACAGAGTGTACCGATGGGCTTCACGGGACACTCGTGACGCGTCGGCCTCGCCACGGGCGAGGCGTTCCGGTAATGGTCCGAACCTATTGACGCTTTGGTCTATACCTCTCTAGGGTCTGCGTTCACCGGCGCCTTTCCGGGTCCGCGTTCGCCGACCCGCCCCAGATCGACCCGGCGGCGGTGACGGAGGCCCTTGCCCCGCCGCCGGGTCTCCGTTCCCCCGGGCACGGGCCCCGGTTCACCTCTCCGGCGGTGCGAACAGCTCGTCCTGGGCCCCGTCCCGCGCCATCAGCAGCGCACCGCGCAGGACGGCGCCGCCGCCCAGCGTGCCCGCCCGCACCTCGGTGGGCAGCGGCGTCATCCGGGCGAGCCGGTCCCGCACCCGGGCGGCGAGCACCTCGCCGCCCGCCCGGCCGATCTCCCCGGCGAGCACCACGCATCCCGGGTCCAGCACGGCGACCACGGACGCGGCACCGAGGGCGACGCGATCGGCGAGCACATCGAGAAACGCGCCCGCCGCGGAGACGCGCCCCGCCCCGAGCCCTTCCACCGAGCCCGCGCCCGAGCTCGACCCGACCACCCCGGCCGAGCCGAACCCCTCCGCCGAGCCCGAAGCGGGCCTCGACCCGGACACCACGTCCGAGCCGAACTCCTCCACCGAGCCTCTATCGGGCCTCAAGTTGGACACGGCGGCCGAGCCGAACCCCTCCACCGAATCCGAAGCGGGCCTCGACCCGGACACCACGTCCGAGCCGGTAGCCCCCACCGAACCCAAAGCGGGCCTCGACCCAGGCACCACGGCCGAGCCGAGCCCTTCCACCGGCCCCGTAGCGGATCTCGACCCGGACGACACCGCGGCCGAGCCCGAAGCTCCCGCCGGGGCCGGGTCCGGAACGGGGTCCGGGACGGGGCCCAGGTCCGGGGCGCGGTCCGGGTCCGGGGCGCGGTCCGGGTCCGGGGCGGGATCCGGAGCGGGATCCAGGTCCGGGGCGGGTGACGAGTCGGATGCCGAGGGCTTCGTCGCGCTCCGGGCGGGAGCCGGACCGACGGCGCGCGGCACCGCCTCCCGCACCAGCGTCACCGCCTCCCGTACCAGCGCCGCCGCATGCGGTTCATGGGGCGCCGGCGGCGCCACGACCCCGTGCAGGTGCGCCAGTTCGGCGATCGCGGCGGCGCTCGCGAGGGAGTGGAAGCCCCCCTCGCAGTCCGTCGCGGACGGCAGGCCGCCGGTCCCCGGCACCGGCAGGAAGCCGATCTCCCCCGTACCGCCTGAGGCACCCCGGCGCAGAACGCCGTCCAGGACCACGGCGGCGCCGATCCCGTGCCCGAACCAGAGCAGCGCGAAGGTGCCCCGGTCACGGGCGACCCCCTCGCGCTGCTCGGCCAGCGCCGCGAGGTTGGTCTCGTTCTCCACGACGACCCGGGCCGGCAGCCGCTCCTGGAGGACCGCGACGAGGCGGCGGTGCCATTCGGGCAGGCCGGAGGAGTCGCGGAGTTCGCCGGTGGCGGGATCGATGAGACCGGGCGCCCCGACACCGACGGTGTGCAGCCTCTCGACGCCCGCCTCCTTGGCCGTACGTTCGACCAGCGCGACCGCCTGCTCGACGGCGGCCGCGGTGTCGGTCTCGTCCGCGATCGGCACGGACGCCTCCGCCAGCACCGAGCCCAGCAGGTCCGCGACGACCACGGACACGCCCTCGGTACGGACGTCGAGGGCGGCCAGGTGGGCCCGGTCGGCGACGATGCCGTACAGCCGGGCGTTCGGGCCGCGCCGCTGCTCGCCCGACTCCCCCACCACGCCGATCAGTCCGGCCGCGGCGAGGCGTTCCACCAGGTCGGCGACCGAGGGCCGGGACAGGCCGGTGAGCTGCTTCAACTGCCCGGCCGTCAGCGGGCCTTCCTGCTGCAGCAGCCGCAGGGCGAGCCGGTCGTTGATGGCCCGGGCGGTGCTCGGTGATGCGGGCATGCCGGGATCCTTCCAGATCGGGGCCGCCCGGTCGGCGGTCCCGAAAACCATCTATCTATCAGGCAGGGTGCCTGATAGTTTACGGCGGCAGCGTGGCGAGGCACGGCAGGAACGACAGGGAGGGCCCGGGAAAATGAGTGCAGTGGTCTACGGCCGACGCGAGGTGAGGCGTTCCCGGTACGCCGTGTCGGCGGTGTTCGCCGTGCACGGAGCCGTCACCGGCTCGTTCGCGACGCGCGTTCCGTGGATCCAGGACCACGCCTCGGTGAGCGCGGGACAACTCGGCCTGGCACTCGCCTTCCCCGCGATCGGCGCCTCCGTGGCGATGCCGCTCGCGGGCGGCGTCAGCCACCGCTTCGGCGCCCGCGCGGCCCTGCGCGGACTCATGTCACTGTGGACGCTGGCCCTCGTCCTCCCGGCACTCGCGCCGAACCTGCTCACCCTGTGTCTGGCCCTGTTCGTGTTCGGCGCGACGGCGGGCATGGCCGACGTGGCGATGAACGCGCTCGGCGTCGAGGTGGAGAACCGGCTCGACAAGTCGATCATGTCGGGGCTGCACGGCATGTGGAGCGCGGGCGCCCTGGTCGGCTCGGCCGCCGGCACGCTCGCCGCGCATCTGGGCACGGACGCCCGGGTGCACCACGCGCTCGCCGCGGCGGCGCTCACCCTGCTGGGCATCGTCGCCTCCCAGGGCGTACTGGACCTGCGCGCCACGGAGGACGACGAGGCGCCCCCGCGGTTCGCGCTGCCGCCGAGGTCGGCGCTGCTCATCGGCGCGATCGGCTTCTGCGCGGTGTTCGCGGAGGGGGCGAGCCTGGACTGGTCCGCGGTCTATCTGCGGGACGTCATCGGCAGTTCGGCGGGGCTCGCGGCCGCGTGCACGACGGGCTTCACCCTGACCATGGCGCTCGCCCGGTTCGCCGGTGACGCGGTGGTGGACCGGTTCGGCCCGGTGCGCACGGTGCGGGTCAGCGGCCTCCTCGCCACCGCGGGCGCGCTGCTCGTGGTGCTGGCGGAGAACGCTCCGCTGGCCATGGCCGGCTTCGCGCTGCTCGGCCTCGGCATCGCGGTGGTCGTCCCGCTCTGCTTCGCCGCGGCGGGCCGCAGCGGCCCCAACCCGGCCCAGGCCATAGCGGGCGTCGCCACCATCACCTACACCTCGGGCCTGATCGCGCCGTCCGCGATCGGCACCGTCGCGGACGCGACGAGTCTTGTCACGTCCTTCGTCCTGGTGACCGTGCTGGCCTTCGGTCTCGCCGCGTTCGCGGGTGTGCTGCACGCCAGCGGCCGTACGACGAATGCCGAGGTGGCCGCCGCGCGCGGCGGGGCGACGGACACGAAGGTTCCGGATTCGAGGCCCTGATCCGGCCGCTCCCCCGGCGCCGCCCTACCATGACGCTGATCTTCACGTACGGAAACACGTACGGAAACTCAGGTACAGGTACAGGTACAGAGAAGGCGGCTATCCACCATGGACCTCGGCGTGCGCTGGAAACTGCACGGTGACGGGCGCACGCCCGCACCCGGAGCGGTGGTCCGCCCCGACGAACGGCTCTCGTGGCCCCGGACGGCCGGGCTCGGCGCCCAGCACGTGGTTGCCATGTTCGGGGCGTCCTTCGTCGCGCCGGTCCTGATGGGCCTGGACCCCAACCTCGCGATCATGATGTCGGGCGTCGCGACGGTGATCTTCCTGCTCGCGACCCGCGGCCGGGTACCCAGCTATCTGGGCTGTTCTCTCTCCTTCGTGGGCGTCGCCGCGGTGATCCGCGCGCAGGGCGGTTCCAGCGCGACCGTGACCGGCGCCGTGTTCGTCGTCGGCGTCGCGCTGTTCCTGGTCGGTCTCGCGGTCCGGCGGTTCGGGGCGCGGATCATCCACGCGGCGATGCCGCCGGTCGTCACGGGCGCGGTCGTCATGCTGATCGGCTTCAACCTGGCACCGGTCACCGCCGCCACCTACTGGCCGCAGGATCAGTGGACGGCGCTGCTCGTGATGCTGTTCACCGGTCTGGCCGTGGTGTGCCTGCGCGGTTTCTGGTCACGGATCGCGATCTTCCTCGGTCTGGTCCTGGGATACGCGATCTCCTGGATCTTCGACCTCGTCCTCGGACGCATCCACTCGGCCGACGCGAGCGGCAAGGTGACCGACCACTGGCGGCTGGACCTCTCCGGCGTCGGCAGGGCGGACTGGATCGGGCTGCCGGACTTCCACGGCCCGTCCTTCGAGTGGTCGGCGATCCTCGTGGCACTGCCCGTCGTGATCGCGCTGATCGCCGAGAACGCGGGCCATGTGAAGGCCGTCGGCGAGATGACCGGCGACTCCCTGGACGACAAGCTGGGCACCGCGATCTCCGCGGACGGTGTCGGTTCGATGCTCTCCACCGCCGTGGGCGGCCCGCCCAACACGACGTACTCCGAGAACATCGGCGTCATGGCCGCGACCCGGGTCTACTCCACAGCCGCCTACTGGGCCGCCGCCGGCTTCGCGCTGCTCTTCGGTCTCTGTCCGAAGTTCGGCGCGGTGGTGGCCGCGATCCCCGGCGGGGTGCTCGGCGGGATCACCGTGATCCTGTACGGAATGATCGGACTGCTCGGCGCGCAGATCTGGCTCAACGCCGGGGTCGACCTGCGCAATCCGCTGAACCTGGTGCCGGCCGCGGCGGGCATCATCATCGGCGTCGGAAACGTCACGATGACCTTCACCGACACCTTCTCGCTGAGCGGGATCGCGCTCGGCACGCTGGTCGTCATCACCGGCTACCACGCGCTGCGGGCGCTGGCCCCCGCGCACCTCAGGACGCAGGAACCACTGCTCGACGAGGGCACGTCCTCGTACGGCTCCGAAGCACGGGAGGGTACCGAGGGCGGCCCCGGTCCGGGGCCGGGTCAGCGCGCCAAGTCGTAGGCGTAGTCGGGTGTGAAGGTGCCGGGCGTGCCGCGGCAGCCGTCGGACTCGCCCGGCAGCTTCACCCACAGATAGGCGTCGATCCGGGCCTCGCCGGTCGTGAGGGTCGGCGCCTGCCCGAGTCTGCGGCCCGCGGGGTCGCACCACTCCCCGTCGGCGGGGGCCCCGTTGCCGTTGCGGCTGGTGTCGATCACGGCGCCCAGGCCCGGGGGGCCGCCGAGCGCGTCGAGGGTCCGGCGGACGTACGCGACCTCGTCGCCGGTGCGGTTGAAGTTGGAGACGTTGCTGAAGATCCCGTCCGAGGAGGCGGCGGACGCGGCACCGGCTCGGCGCAGCAGTCCGGCCTGCTTCTGCGGCGGGTTCCAGTCCGAGTGGCCGGCGTCGAAGTAGACCCGCGCCTTCGGGTTCGCCGCCTTGAGGACGCGGCCGGCGCGGGCCAGCGAGGCGAAACGGGCCGACCGCTGTCCCTCCGACAGACAGGCGGACTGGGCGATCGCGTCGGGCTCCAGGATCACCACGACCTCGGCGGAGCCGAGGCCCGCCGCGAACTTCTCGATCCACCCGTCGTACGCGCCGAGGTCGGGCGCGCCGCCCTGCGAGGCCCCGCCGCAGTCGCGGTCCGGCACCGCGTACGGAACGACGACGGGCACGCCGCCCTTCGCCGCTCCGGCCGAGGTGACCGCCCTGACGCGTGCGGTGATGTTCGACGGCGTGTAGTCCGCGAACCAGACCGCGGCGGGCCGGTCGGCTATCCGGGACTCGATGACGGGACGGCGCGGATCGTCGTGGTTCGCCCTGACCCAGTCGAGGACCTGGGAGTCGGTGTGGCGGTACAACCGCACGGACGCGGGCTCGCTCCTCGGCGTCGTGGACGCGGACTTCGAGGGCTTCGGGGCCGGCCGCGCCTCGGAGGCGGATGCGGACGCGGACGGCGAGGGCGACGGCGAGGCGGAGGCCGTCGCGGACGAGGGCGTCGGCACGGCGGGCAGCGGCTGGAGGAAGGGTGAGCCGGTCACCTCGGGGCGCGCCTCGTCGCTGCCCCGGCCGTCGTCCAGTGCGGACAGCATCCCCGTCACGGTGCCCACCGCGACGACGGCGGAGGCCAGCGCCAGCATGGCGCCGCGCCGGGCGGCTCGTCTGCGCTCCGCCCTCCGTGCGGCCAGGCGCTCGGCACGTCGGCCTGCCACGTGGTACTCCCCCCTCCCCCGGGTCCCGCGTGTTCCCCCGTTCTGGGGAAGCGCTCGGCCCGGCGGCCCTCCGCACAGCCTATGCCTGGGACCCTGCCCCCATGGTGCGGTGGGAATGCTTCGGGGAAGACGCGGTCCGTGTGCACGACCTCGACGGGGTGGTCCGCCGGATGCGTGCGCTCGGAGCGGACTGGCCGGCGCGGGACGGGGTCGCGGTCTTCAACCGGGTCTACCTCGCCGTCACGGAGGAGGTCGGCAGACGCCTGGACGCGGGGCACTTCGCGGACCCGCGGGCCGCGCTGACCCTCGACGTGCGGTTCGCGGAGCGCTACCTCGCAGCCGTCGGAGCGGTCGCGCGGGAGCGCCGACCACCCGCCTGCTGGCGGCCGCTGTTCCAGCTCCGGGGTCATCCCGGAGTACGGCCGCTGCAGTTCGCCCTCGCCGGTATCAATGCGCACATCGGGCACGATCTGGCGCTCGCGGTGGTGGACACCTGTCGTACGCTCGGCTGCGAACCGGCCGAACTGGAGGACGAGTTCGACCAGGTGGGCGAGGTGCTCGTCGCTCTGGAGGAGCGGATCCGGGAGGATCTGATGCCGGGGCCCGATCTGTTGCAGATCGCCGACCCGCTGACGCATCTGCTGGGGGCGTGGAGTCTGGAGCGGGCGCGGGACGGGGCCTGGGGCGCCGCCCGGGCCCTCTGGGCCCTGCGGGAACTCCCCGACCTGGCCGGGGAGTTCGTCGTGCGCCTCGATGACGGGGTGGGGCTGGTGGGGCGGTGCCTGCTGACCCCGCTGGAGGTCGGGCCGTACGCCGGACCGCCCGGACCGTAAGTCGGCTGCGGGCCGGTGGGGGCTGAGCGCGCGGTTCCCCGCGCCCCTGAACCCCGGGCGCCCCTCAGGGGCGCCGGGAACTGCGCGACAAGCCCCCACCGGCCCGCGGCCGAGAGCCGGACCGGCAGCCCCGCCCGCCCCCGGAGGGACCCGTCAGTCTTCGGGGAGTTCCAGCGGAGCGATCTCGTCGTAGAGGTCACCGGGACCCGGATTCGTCGGGTCGGTGGCACCGCCGAAGTGGTGCATGACGCCCCAGACCGCGTTGAGCGCGGTCTGTACGGCGCCCTCGGCCCAGCCGGCCGTCCAGGAGATGTCGTCGCCGGCAAGGAAGATGCCCCGCTTGTCCTCGGGCAGCCGGTCCTGCATGAAGTGCGTGAACAGGCGCCGCTGGTAGCGGTAGTGCCCGGGCAGGTTGGCCTTGAACGCGCCCATGAAGTAGGGCTCGTTCTCCCAGGAGACGGTGACCGGGTTGCCGATGATGTGCTTCCTGATGTCGACCTTCGGGTAGATCTCGCCGAGCGACTTCAGCATGACCTCCATCCGCTCGTTCGCGGACAGCGGCAGCCACTTGAGGCTGTCGTCGCACCACGTGTAGGAGAGGCAGATGACGGCGGGCCGGTCCGGGCCGTCGTCGAGGAGGTAGGTCCCGCGCGTCATGCGGTCGGTGAGCGTCATCGACATGACGTCCCGGCCCGTCCGCTCGTCCTTGTCGAGCCAGAAGGGCCGGTCGACCGGCACGAAGAGCTTGGAGCTCTCCATGTAGTGGGTGCGCTCGATCGCGGTCCAGTGGTCGATCGGGAAAAGCGCGTCGTCGCAGGCGACCTTGGAGAGCAGCATCCAGGACTGCGCGGTGAAGATCGCCGCCCGGTACGTACGGATGTCTCCGGAGGCGTCGGTGACGGTGATCCGGTTGCCCGCGGTGCGGTGGAGGCGGGTCACGGCGGGCCGGGGCTCGCCGCCGTGGAGCGAGGCCAGCGAGGTCCCGTACGCCCAGTGCACGATCTTCTGCGGCTCGCGCTCCCACAGGCGCAGGGGGAGCTGCTGGCTGCCGCCGACGATGCCGCGGTGATGGTCGTCGGCCTCGGTGTAGACGACGCGCAGGATCTCCAGGATGGAGTTGGGGAAGTCGGTGTCCCAGCCGCCGGTGCCGAAGCCGACCTGGCCGAAGATCTCACGGTGCCGGAAGGACCTGAACGCCTCGGAGTCGCAGAGGAATCCGTAGAAGGTCTGGTTGTCGAGCTTCTCGACCAGCTTCGCCCAGATCTCGCGGATGCGCGGGACGTCGCGCTCGCGCATCGCCCGGTTCATGTCGGAGAAGTCGGCGCCCTCCTCCAGGCAGGTGTTCCAGGCGGCCGCCACGTCGCGGTAGACCTGCGGCAGGTCGGCCATCGTCTCGGCGTAGTGCGACTCGCCCTTGAGGTCGACGACGGTCGAGGGCGTGGCCTCGGAGAGGGGGTTGGGGAACGCCGCGGTCCGCAGCCCCACCAGGTCGATGTAGTGCTGGAGCGCCGTGGAGGACGGCGGGAAGCGCATCGCGCCCATCTCGGCGGTGAGGGAGGGGTCGCAGCCTTCGAAGCCCACCGTCCGCAGCCGGCCGCCGATCTCGTCGGCCTCGTACACGACGGGCTTGAGGCCCATCTTCATCAGCTCGTACGCGGCCACGATGCCGGAGAGGCCGCCGCCGATGACGGCCACCTCGGTGCCGAGCTCGGTCGCGGGTATCTGGCCCAGGCCCGCGGGGTGCGCGAGGAAGTCGTCGTACGCGTACGGGAAGTCCGGGCCGAACATGGTGATCGGCGGCTGCGCGTCGGTGTGCGGGACGGCGGGGGGCACCGTGGACGTCATGGGGTACGGACTCCTTGCGCAAGGGCTTCGGCGGGGCTGTGGTGGGGCGGCGCGTGTCAGACGAGGGACCCGTAGAGACGGGGGCAGCGGTCCTTGAGATACGGGTTGGTCTCGCGCGAGGCGGCGAGGAACACGGGGTCCACGTCGCCCAGGACCAGTTCCTCGGCGCGGCCCGCGCGGGCCCGGGCGCCACCGTCGGGGCCGGCCAGGGTGGAGAGCCCGACGAACTCGAACTCCCCTTCCTTCCCGGCCCGGTTGACGTACGCGACGTACATCTGGTTCTCGAAGGCCCGCACCGGCACGACCGATTCGGCGACGAAGTGGAACGGGTGCATCTGGGCCGTCGGCACCACGAGGAGGTCGGTGCCGGCGAGGGCGTGCGCGCGGACGTTCTCCGGGAACTCCACGTCGTAGCAGATCATGAGGCCGACGCGGAGGCCGTTCAGCTCGGCCTGCACGACCGGTTCGTCGCCGGGGGTGAACCACTCCTGCTCGAAGCAGCCGTAGAGGTGGGTCTTGCGGTAGTTCGCGAGGCGCGTGCCGTCGGCGGAGATCAGCTGCGCCGAGTTGTGGACCGGGCCGGAGTCCGCTGCGCGCTCCGGATAGCCGTAGACGACGGCCAGGCCGTGCCGGCCGGCGATCTCGGCGACCTCGTCCGCGGAGTCCCCGTCGGCGGGCTCGGCCAGCCGGTGCACGTCGGCGCCGATCGCGTAGCCGGTGAGGAACAGCTCCGGGGCGATCAGGAGCCCGGCGCCCGCTTCGGCGGCACGGGCCGCGGCCTCGTCGAGGACCTTGAGGTTCTCGACGACGGATCCGGGCCGGCCGGAGCTCTGGAGCAGGGCGGTGCGCATGCGTGTTCCTCACCGGGCGGAAGGGTCGGGGGAGGCCGTAGGGACGGCCAGATAGACGCTACGGGCGGGGTGTCGGACGGACAAGGAGGAGCCGTTGCGCGCCGGTGGACGATTCGTTGCGTCCACCGGCGCTCCGGCGGCGATTCGTTGCGCACCCGGGCTGCTCACCGGCGCCGCCGAGCTGTACCGGTCCACAGGGGACGACATCGCGTTCTCCCTCGCCCCCGCTGCCGGGCGCGAGGGCGAGCGGATCGGCGTCACCGTCCACGACACCGGCCCGGCCGGGCCGATCGGCTCGATCGGCTCGATCGGGCCAGGAAGGGCTCCGGCGGCCTCAAGGCCGTGCCACGGCCTCCGGACCTCTGAGGCGTTCCTTCCGTCCGGCGGCCACGACCAGCGCCGTCAGCAGGTAGGGCACCGCGGCCAGCGCGAAGGCGGCGGCGTGCGTGGACGCCGACCCGACCGCCGCGTAGACGCCGAACACGGCGATGGTCGTCAGGTCGGTGCCCACCCCGGCCACCGAGGTCAGGGTGGCCCGGCCGGTGCTGCCGATACGTTCCTGGAGGCGGGCGTCGGCCAGGACGCTCGCCAGCTGGAACCCGCAGAAGGCGAGGGCCAGCAGGGCGATGGCGGCCGGGGTCCGCGCCGCCGCGCCCGCGGCGAGCGCCAGCGCCGAGCCCGCCAGGAGCGCGGCGAACCCGCCCCTGCCCAGCCGCCGCCCCGCGCCGGCGAGCAGCCCGCCGACGGTCGCCCCGGCCCAGATCAGCAACAGCCAGTGCGAGACGCGGTCCTCGGCGACCCCGGTCTCCTGGACGAGGAGGGGGGTGTACTCGTCGAGCGCGCCCCACACCGCCGTGACGGCCGGTACGAGCAGCAGCGCGGCGCGTACGGACCGGTCCGCGCGGGCCTCGGCGAGCCCGGACCGCAACGGCGCGGCCCATCCCTCGCCGGAGCCCGCGGCCGTACTCGGCCTCCGGTGCTCCGGGAACCGTGCCGCGGTGGCCGCCGCCAGCAGACAGGCCAGCACGCTGGCGAGCCCGACCGCGTGGTAGCCGCCGAACGCGAAGACGGGCCCGGCGAGGCCCATCGCCGCCATCACGGCCACGAGTCCCGCCGCACGGGCCCGGCCCATGACGCGTCCGTAGTGGTCACCGGCTCCCCGCCGGTCGAGTTCCTCGTACACCAGCGCTTCCAGCGCGCCGGAGCCGAGGGCGCCCTTGGCGCCCCACAGCACGAAGCCCAGGGCGAACGCCCAGTACGACGGGACGAGCACCCAGAGCGTGAATCCGGCGGCGGTGAGCAGCGGCCCGCACCACAGGAGCGTCCGCCGCGAAACGGCGTCGGCCCAGGCGCCGGAAGGTATCTCCAGCACCACACCGGTGACGGACCAGACGGCGAACAGCGACGAGATCTGCCAGACGGTGAGCCCGTTGTCGGCGAACAGCAGCGCGTACACCGGGTAGAGCAGCACGAAGTCGTCGAGGAACGCGTAGGCGTACAGCGTGGCGGTGAGCCGCCGCGCGGAAGAGAGTGACATGAAGCCTTCCCGAAAGGACCGCGGAGAGTTCGGACGCCGGAGGTACGACGCCCGAGGCGGCCCTCGAGAGGCACAGGCACAGAATCAATGTCGCCAGGTCATGCCCCCATGCTAGGGCGCATCCCCACTCCGGCCCAACGATTTACCCGCACGGGCCCCGCGCCCCTACGGAGCGCCCCGTAGGGGCGCGGGGAACTGCGCGACAAGCCCCCACGGCCCCGCGGATACCCGACAAGCACCCCCACCCCCCACCCCCTCCCACCCCCAAGCGGAGCGCTACGTGGGGGATCCGGAGGAGAACCGACGCAACAAGGGCGAGAGCACCAGCACGGACTTCGTCCGTTCCACGAACGGCTCCCCCGCGATCCGCTCCAGCACCCGCTCGAAGTGCCGCATGTCGGAGGCGAAGACCTGCACGACCGCATCCGCCTCCCCTGTGACGGTGGACGCGGCCACCACCTCCTGGTACCGCTCCAGCCCCCGCTGGATGGTCTCCGGAGACGTGTTCCTGCGGCAGTAGATCTCGACGAACCCCTCGGTCTCCCACCCGAGCGCCGCGGGATCGACCCGAACCGTGAACCCGGTGATCGCCCCGGTGGACCGCAACCGGTCCACCCGCCGCTTCACGGCGGGCGCGGACAGCCCGACCTCCTGCCCGATGTCGGCGTAGGAGCGCCGGGCGTCCTCGGCGAGGGCGTGCACGATACGTTCGTCGAGATCGTTCAGCACTGCGGATGGATCACTTCTCTTCGCTGGACGCGCTGACCGCGCTGGTCACACCGGCTGCCCCTGCCACGAGCCACACCCTCCGGCAACCGCCCCAGAAGTAGAACACGCCCCCGGCACCAGAGCCCGGCACCCCGTCAGAGGCACACCGTACAGAGGCGCGCCCCTCAGGGGCGCGGGGAACTGCGCGCCCAGCCCCCACCGCCCCGCACATACCCACGACCCCCAGGGGGCCCGCCCCCACGCTCAGCCCCGAGCCCGGGTTCCGCGTCAAAACGCGAACCCAGGGCTCACCCCCAACTCGCATGCAACGGCTTGCCCTCCGCATACCCCGCCGCACTCTGCACGCCCACGACCGCCCGCTCCGCGAACTCCGCCAGCGAGTTCGCCCCGGCGTACGTGCACGACGACCGCACACCCGCGATGATCGAGTCGACCAGGTCCTCGACCCCCGGCCGGGCCGGGTCGAGGAACATCCGGGACGTCGAGATCCCCTCCTCGAACAACGCCTTGCGGGCCCGGTCGTACGCCGACTCCTCCGACGTACGGTTGCGCACCGCCCGCGCCGACGCCATGCCGAACGACTCCTTGTAGGGCCGCCCGTGGGCGTCCTGCTGCAGGTCGCCCGGCGACTCGTACGTACCGGCGAACCACGAGCCGACCATGACGTTCGACGCGCCCGCGGCCAGTGCCATGGCGACGTCACGGGGGTGCCGCACCCCGCCGTCGGCCCACACGTGCTTGCCGAACTTCGCCGCCTCGGCCGCGCACTCCAGGACGGCCGAGAACTGCGGGCGGCCCACGCCGGTCATCATGCGCGTGGTGCACATGGCGCCCGGTCCGACACCGACCTTGACGATGTCCGCGCCGGCCTCGATCAGGTCGCGTACGCCCTCGGCGGCGACGACGTTGCCCGCGACGACCGGCACCTGGGGGTCGAGTCCGCGGACGGCTCGGACCGCGGAGATCATCGACTCCTGGTGACCGTGGGCGGTGTCCACGACGAGCGTGTCGACGCCCGCCGCGAGCAGCTGCTTGGCCTTGCCGGCGACATCGCCGTTGATACCGACGGCGGCCGCGATGCGCAGCCGGCCGTCCGCGTCGGTGGCCGGTGTGTAGAGGGTGGCGCGCAGGGCGCCCTTGCGGGTGAGGATGCCGGCGAGCCTGCCGTCCTGGTCGACGGCCGGGGCGTACCGCCGGTTGGCGTGGTCGAGCCTGTTGAACGCCTCGCCCGGCTCGATGTCCGCGTCGAGCAGCAGCAGGTCACGGGACATGACCTCGGAGAGCTGGGTGAAGCGGTCGACGCCGCTGAGGTCGGCGTCGGTGACGACACCGACGGGCCTGCCCTCGCCGTCCACCACGACACCGGCGTCGTGCGCGCGCTTGGGCAGCAGGGACAGCGCGTCGGCGACGGTCTGGTGCGGGGCGAGGATGATCGGGGTGTCCAGCACGAGGTGGCGGCTCTTGACCCAGGAGACCACCTCGGTGACGACCTCGATCGGGATGTCCTGCGGGATGACGACGAGACCGCCGCGGCGGGCCATGGTCTCGGCCATCCGGCGGCCGGCGATCGCCGTCATGTTGGCGACCACGAGCGGGATCGTGGTGCCGGTGCCGTCCGGCGAAGCCAGGTCGACGCCCTGCCGCGAGCCGACCGCGGAACGGCTCGGCACCATGAAGACGTCGTCGTACGTGAGGTCGTACGGAGGCTGGATGTCGTTCAGGAAACGCACGTGCTGCACATCCCAGTCGATCAGAGGTGGCCCCCGAACAGGTCAGCCCGGGGGAAGAGCACGTACCTCATTGTCCCATGTCGGGTGGTCGGCACGCCCCGGGCCGATCGTCCAGGCCGGTCAGGGGGTCACTAGTGGGATCCTCCAAGGGCCAGCGCCACGGTGAGCAGTCCCTCCGGGGCGCGGTCCGCCGCCTGGGCGAAGACGTCCTCCGCGACCGTCCACTCGTCGGGCCGCGTAGCCGCGTACGCCCGCCAGCCGGTGACGACGACGAGCAGCCCGCCCTCGCGGGCGGCTCCGGGCCACACGGTGGGGTCGCCGAGGCTGTCGGCGAGCGCGTCCCAGTTGCCGCCGAACCACTCGGGCAGCTCCAGGGCGCGTGCGCAGCGCTCCATGAGGCCCGCCCTGTCCGCGATCCCGTCGAGGTCCAGCGTGACCACGTGACGGCTCGGCGCCTCGTGGTCCGGCACGTCGTGCGTCATCTCAGCACCGCCCTGAACGAGTTGTGGTGATCATCCGTGCGGGTGGACCTCGTCGTCCCCGCCCTGCGCGCTGCCGGACCGCCCGCGGGGTCCGGCCGGACGAGGGCCGCGCACCCGCTCGCCTCGGCCGGGGATCAGAGCCCGTCGGGGTCGGCCCGGTCCAGGGCCGGACGCGGGGTCGGGCCCGTCGTCATCAGGGCGTCCGCGGCGGCCGTGTCCGTCACCAGGCTGGTGACGAGCCCGGACCGCAGCACCGCGTCGATGGCGCCCGACTTGCGCTGCCCGCCGGCGATCGCGACGACCTCGGGGATGCGCCGCAGCCGGTCGGCCTCGACGGTGATGCACCGCTCCCCCAGGTCGCGCCCGACGCGGCGGCCCTCGACGTCGAAGAGGTGCGCGGACATCTCGGCCTCGACCCCCAGGGAGGCGTAGTGGGCGCGCTCCTCCTCGCTGAGCATGTCGTGCACCGTCGAGATGCCGGCCTCCCAGGACCCGATGGACACGCAGGCCACCGTGACCTTGTCGAAGTACTCGAAGGCCCGGGCGATCCCCGTCTGGCTGCGCAGGGCGGCCGCGGTGGCCACGTCCGGCAGCAGCATCGGCGCGTAGATGGGGTGGGCGTCGCCGCCGGAGACCTGGGCGGCCCGGCGGACGGCCTCGACCGAGCCGCGCTCGGCCGTCCCGGCGTCGTAGACACCCGTCAGCTGCACCACCGTGCACGGCGGCAGCCGGTCGAGCGCCGCCGCCATGTGGATGGTGGAGCGGCCCCAGGCGAGGCCCAGCACGTCACCTTCGGCGACCAGCTCACCGAGCAGGTCGGCGGCCACCTCGCCGAGGTTCTCCGGGTCGGGCGACTCCTCGGCCTCGGCCGGGGACTCGACGACGACGGCATGCCGCAGGCCGTAGCGGGCACGCAGCGCGTCGGAGCGCTCCGCGTCCAGCTCGGCGGGGACACGGATCTCGATCCTCACGAGATCCCGTTCGAGAGCGGTCTCCAGGACCCGGGCCACCTTGAAGCGGCTGACGCCGAACTCCTCGGCGATCTGGATCTTGGATTTGCCCTCGAGGTAGAAGCGGCGGGCCATGGCCGCCGCCTGGACCAGCTCGGCGGGTCCCATCCGCATGGCTGACCGGCCCGCCGACATACCCGACACGGCGATCTCCTCACTGCTGTTCACACTCTGGATTCGCCGTTCATCCTTGCAGATCCGGCGTACTTGATCAGCCCTGAGGGGCGGCGTTCACGTTCCCTTGGTTCAGTGGTCGCATGCCCATGCCGCCTGGGCCGTCGCCTGCTCCGCCTGCGTGCGCAATGCACGTACCGCCTGGGCGGGGTCGTCGGCCCCGTAGACGGCCGAGCCGGCGACGAAGACGTCGGCCCCCGCCTCGGCGCAGCGCTCGATGGTGGAGGCCGAGACTCCGCCGTCGACCTGCAGCCACAGCTCCAGACCGTGCTTGCTGATGAGCTCGCGGG
This sequence comes from Streptomyces sp. NPDC002701, assembly GCF_042889045.1. Classification (NCBI taxonomy): domain Bacteria; kingdom Bacillati; phylum Actinomycetota; class Actinomycetes; order Kitasatosporales; family Streptomycetaceae; genus Streptomyces; species Streptomyces sp. NPDC002701. Next base: position 163,436 of record NZ_JBIAQL010000011.1, on the reverse strand, counting down.
TGCGGCGGATCTTGGGAAGCATGATGTCGAGGAACGACTGGCCTCCGAAGCCGGGCTCGACGGTCATGATCAGCAGCATGTCGAGCTCGGAGAGCAGATCCTCGTACGGTTCGACGGGCGTCGCGGGCTTGAGCGCCATGGAGGCACGGGCGCCCTTGGCCCGGATCTCGCGGGCGAGCCGCACGGGCGCCGCGGCCGCCTCGGCGTGGAAGGTGACGGAACCGGCACCCGCTTCGACGTACTGGGGCGCCCACCGATCGGCGTCCTCGATCATCAGATGGCAGTCCAGCGGCGTGTCCGTCGCTCGCGCCAGTGCCTCTACGACCGGCACGCCGAGCGTGAGGTTCGGGACGAAATGGTTGTCCATCACGTCGACATGCAGCCAGTCGGCCCCTTCCACGGCTTGTGCCTCCTCGGCGAGGCGGGCGAAGTCGGCGGACAGGATGCTGGGGTTGATCTGCGCGGCCATGCCACAAGCCTGCCATGCCCGGCGCCGGTTGCCCTCCCCGGTCCCCGGCCCCGGCCGGCCGGTGGGCACCGGCCCGGCCGCCGAGCCCGACGACGAGTCCGCCGCAGTGGCCGACGGACCGCAGCGCACGACTGTCGTACGGGCCCGTCACGCCCGTCCACCGGTGCCCGCTCGGCATGTCCGTGCCCCCGCGGCACAGGACGGCCCTGCCGCGGTGGGCGCGGCGGTGCCGGAGGACGACGCCGACAGCGGGTTCCGGCTCAGCCCGTTCGCCGGATCAGGGCCAGGTACATCGCGTCCGTGCCGTGCAGGTGCGGCCACAGCTGGACGTCCGGGCCGTCGCCCAGGGCCGGGACGTCCGGGAAGAGCGGCCGGGCGTCGAGGAGTTCGGCGTCCTGCTGCTTGAGCACGTCGTCCACCACGGCCCGGGTCTCGGCGAGGTGCGGCGAGCAGGTGGCGTACCCGACGACACCGCCGACCCGCACGGAGTCCAGCGCGGTACGCAGGAGACCGCGCTGCAGGGGCGCGAACCCGTCCAGGTCGGCGGGCCGCCGCCGCCAGCGGGCCTCGGGGCGCCGCCGTAGGGCGCCGAGTCCCGTGCAGGGCACGTCCATCAGGACACGGTCGAAGGTGCCCGATCGCCACGGCGGCCGCGTCCCGTCGGCGGCGATGACCTGGTATGGACCGGGGTTGCCGGCGAGTGCCTTCGCGACCAGCCCGGCCCGGTGCGGCTGCTTCTCGGAGGCGAGCAGCACGGCCCCGCGCTCGGCGGCGAGTCCGGCGAGCATGGCCGCCTTGCCGCCCGGCCCCGCGCACCCGTCGAGCCAGGCCCGGTCCGGCCCGTCGAGGGGCGCGTTGGCGAGGGCGAGGGCCACCAGCTGGCTGCCCTCGTCCTGGACGCCGGCCCGCCCTTCCCGTACGGCGTCGATGGCACCCGGCTCGCCGCCCTCGGACAACCGCACGGCGTACGGCGACCAGCGCCCCGGCAGCGCGCTCTCCTCGCCGAGCGTGCCGAGGAGCTCGTCCGCGGTGGCGCGCCCGGGCCGGGCGACCAGGGTCACCTCGGGCCGCTCGTTGTCGGCCTCCAGCAGGTCCTCGATCCCGGCACGGCCGCCGCCGAGCGAGTCCCACAGCGCGGAGACGATCCACCGCGGATGCGAGTGCACGACGGCGAGGTGGTCCTCGGCGTCCTCCTCGTAGGGCGGCGCGACCTGCTCGATCCAGGCGTCCAGCTCGTGCTGCGAGATCTTGCGCAGGACGGCGTTGACGAACTTCGCCCGCCCGTCGCCGAGCACGATCCGCGCGAGGTCGACGGTCGCCGACACGGCGGCGTGCGTCGGGATCCGCGTCCCGAGCAACTGGTGGGCGCCCAGACTCAGCACGTCCAGCACCGGCGGGTCGACCTCGCGCAGCGGCCGGTCCACGCAGGCGGCGATGACGGCGTCGTACGTGCCCTGCCGGCGCAGTGTCCCGTAGACCAGCTCCGTCGCCAGCGCCGCGTCCCGCCCGTCGAAGTCGCCCTTCTCGCGGGCCTTGCGCAGCAGCGGCGGCAGTACGAGGTTCGCGTACGCGTCCCGCTCGTCCACCGCCCGCAACGCATCGAAGGCAAGCATCCGCACGGGGTCCTTCTTGGGACGGCGGTACGGCTTGCCCTGCTGACGACCCCGACGAGGCTGCTCACTCACGAAAAAGGTGCTCCGGCTCAGTGGAAGAGATACCTCCCCAGATTACGTCGCCCTGTCGGGTCGCCCCTCCAGGGGCGCCCCACAGGGGCGCGGGGAACTGCGCGACCAGCCCCCACCCACCCGCAGGTGACACGACACCCAGCCCACCCGCACGTCACCGACGGAGGTCACCCCACCACCTCGCCGGAGGCGATCCGCACACCCCGGGCCCAGTCGGCCGCCCGCATCGGCTTCTTCCCCTGCGCCTGCACCCACGACAACTCCACCGCGTGCGAGCCGGTCCCCACGTACACGGTGTTCTTCCCGACCCCCAGCGCCCCCGGCGCCAGGTCCGTCCGCTCGGGCACCGGCGCCACCTGGATCAACTTCAGCCGCTCGCCGCGGAACACGGTCCACGCCCCGGGCGCGGGCGTGCACCCCCGTACGACGCGGTCGACCCGGAGCGCCGGCGCGGCCCAGTCCACCCGGGCGTCCTCGACGGTGATCTTCGGTGCCAGGGTGACCCCGTCCGCCGGCTGCGGCACGGCCTTCAGCGTGCCGTCCTCGATCCCGTCCATGGTCGCCGCGAGCAGCCCGGACCCGGCGAACGCGAGCCGCGTCAGCAGGTCCCCGCTGGTGTCGGTGGACCGCACCTCCTCGGTGACGGTCCCGTAGACGGGCCCGGAGTCGAGCCCCTCCTCGATGAGGAAGGTGGACGCGCCGGTGATCTCGTCCCCGGCCATGACCGCGTGCTGTACGGGCGCCGCGCCGCGCCAGGCGGGCAGCAGCGAGAAGTGCAGGTTGACCCACCCGTGGGCGGGGATGTCGAGCGCGACCCGGGGCAGCAGCGCGCCGTAGGCGACGACGGGGCAGCAGTCCGGGGCGATCTCCCGCAGCCGTGCGAGGAAGTCCTCGTCCCGCGGCCGCGCCGGCCTGAGCACCTCGATCCCGGCCTCCTCCGCGCGCTGCGCGACGGGGCTCGCGACGAGCCTGCGCCCCCGCCCGGCCGGCGCGTCGGGCCGCGTCACGACGGCGGCGACCTCGTGCCGCCCGGAGGCGATCAGGGCGTCCAGAGCGGGAACGGCGACCTCGGGGGTACCGGCGAAGACGAGCTTCATGGGTGGCAGTCGGCCTCTCGGGCGAGTTCAACGGGCAGCGCACCAGTCTATGGGCCGCGGTACCGGAGGGCCCCCGGCGGCCACGGCTCCGTATCCGCCGTCCCGGACGGCAACGCACGACGACGACCGGGCGCCTCCCCCGCTCGTCCGGCGCACGTCGGCCCCTGCTGCCACCGGCGGGGGCCGGCCGCCCTGCAGGACCGCCACACGGCTGACGCGGGCGACGAAGTGCTGGTCAGAGCGGTGTCGAGCCGAGCACTCAGCCGATCGCCGGGGGCGTACGGATGCGCCCCCACGCCCCTGCTGCGTGACCACTCACCCGGAAACGCGTTGGTCAAGAAAGAGTTGACCAAAACGGGCCGTAATCGCGGCCCGGACCTTTTCAACGCCGGTTCGAGAGGCTTGTTCATGGCCGACCACGCAACCCACGACGCCCAGGCTCGGGCCAGCCTGCACTTGCTGGTGCGGGACATCGAGCGGGTCCGCCGGCAGGTGGACGCACTGCGCACGCTGACAGCCCAGCTGGGCAACGTCTACCGCCCGCGCCGCTCCGGCCCCTCCACGGGCTTCGTCGTCTACGGACGCGCTCCCGCTCCGACCGTCCGCCTCGCGCAGGAGCTGCGGGACAGCGTCGAGACCCTGGTCACGGCCGCCGTGGACTTCGACCGCTCACTGGGCTTCTCGTGGGACGCGGTGGGCTCGGCCCTCGGGGTCACGAAGCAGGCGGTGCACCGCCGTTACGGCGCCCGCCGGGCGACCGCTCAGGCAGCCGCCGAGGCCGAGCGCGCGACCGAGCCCTCGGGAGCCCGCATCGCCGTCAACACCGGCATGCCCACGGTCCCGGCCGCCCGTTCCATGCCGATGCCGATGCCCATGCCGACCCAGCCGACGGCGGGCAGTCCCACCCTCCGCGAGGAGGCCAGGCCGTCCCTTCGCGAGGAGGTCAGGCCCCCTCTCCGCGACGAGGTCAGGCCCAACGCCTTCCCTGGTCCGCGCAACGGCTGACGTACGCGTCTGTCAGCGGCGAAGCACCAGCTCCCCGTCTGCCCCCGGACGCACTCGGGGGCAGACGCGTACACGGCCTCACCCGATGTCGGGCGGGTCGATCCGGATCCGGACCGCCTCGCTGCCGCCCCCGCCGCGCGCCATCCGGGCAGCCTGCGCACTCTTCAGGGCGAACGCCAGCGCGGCCCCCTTCCCCGGCGGCACCCGGATCAGCGCCCGCTCCCCCTGCTCACCCGCGGGCGGCGCCCCCGCCCGCCGCGGCCAGCCCGGATCCGGCGCGGGCACCGGCACAGGGCCCAGCACCTCCGCGTCGCTCGGCAGTTCGACCGCGGCGAGGAACCCGGCGAGCGCCTCCGTGGTCCCGGACACGGACGCCATCCGGGAGACCGGCGGGAAACCCAGTTCGGCCCGCTCGGCCAGCTCACGGACGGCGTGCCCGACCGGATCCCACCGCACCAGCGCCTGCACGGGCCGCAGGGTCGGCTCGGCGACGACCACCACGGTCCCGCCGTCGCGCTGCCCGCGCACCAGCGCCGCCGCCTCGATCCAGCGCCGCAGCGCCTCCTCACCGGCCCGCAGGTCCGGCCGCCCGAGCATCGCCCAGCCGTCGAGCAGCAGCGCCGCCGCGTAGCCGCCCTCGGCGACGGGCTCCGCGCCGGGCGTACTGACGACGAGCGCGGGCGACCCCGGCACCGTGTCCAGCACCTGTTCACGCCCCGAGGTCCGCACGGGCACGGCGGGGAACGCACGGCCCAGCTCCTCGGCGGTCCGCCGCGCCCCCACGACCTGCGCCCGCAGCCGGAACCCGCCGCACTCGGGACAGTGCCAGCCACTCTCCTCACGCCCGCACCACCCGCACCGCAGGCCCCCGGCGTCCTCTCCCTGCAACGGTCCCGCGCAGTGCCGGCACCGCGCGGGCGCCCGGCACTGCGCGCAGGCCAGCCGCGGTACGTAACCCCGCCGGGGCACCTGGACCAGTACGGGCCCCTGCTTCAGCCCTTCGCGCACGGCCTGCCAGGCGAGGGTGGGCAGCCGCGCGGCCCGGGCCGCCTCGTCGCGCGCGAGATCCTGGTCCCCGACGGTCCGTACGAGCGGCGCGGCGGCCCGTACCTGCTCCCGCTCGGCGACGATCGGCGCCGCCCAGCCGCTCTCCACGAGCTGTGCGGCCTCGACGGTGCAGCTCCAACTCCCCAACAGGAAGGCGCTCTTGTCGTGGGCGGCCCGCAGCAACAGCACTTCCCTGGCGTGCGGCTGCGGGGCGTGCGGTTCGCTGTGGCTGCTGTCCCCGTCCTCCCAGAGGGCCACCAGCCCCAGGTCCCGGACGGGCGCGAACATGGCGGCCCTGGTCCCCACCACGGCCCGTACGGACCCGCGCCGTACCGCCAGCCACTGCCGGTAGCGCTTCTCGGGCCCGGCGTCGGCGGTGAGCACGGCATGCCGCCCCTCCCCCAGGACCGAGGTCAGCGCGGCGTCGACCCGGCCGACGGCCCGCCCGTCCGGCACGACGACGAGCGCGCCACGTCCCGAGGCGAGGGTCGCCGCCACGGCCCGGGCCAGCTCCTCGGCCCAGCCGGGCCCGGGCAGCGCGTTCCACACGGCCCTGGGCGCCCCGCCGCCCGCGAGCGACTCGATGAAGGCGGCACCGCGCGCATATCTGGCCCAGGGCCCCGGCGCGGGGGTCCCGGGGACGGGCAGCGGCTCGGGCGACGGCTTCGCCTCGGCCCGTGCGTTGCGCGGCGGGACGGCCAGTTGCAGGACGTCGGCCAGGCTCCCCGCGTACCGGTCGGCGACGGCCCGGGCGAGGCCGAGCAACTCCTCGCTCAGCACGGGCTCGGGCGACACGACGTGGGCCAGGGCCGCGAGGGGTCCCGGGTAGTCGGACTCGGCCAGCCGCTCGACGAGGAACCCGTCGATCAGCCCGCCGCCCTCGCGCCGCCCCTCCCGCACCCGGTGTCGTCCGGCCCCGAACCGCACCCGCACCCGCACCCCGGGCTGCGCGTCGGCGTCGAGTTCCTCGGGCACGGCGTAGTCGAAGTACCGGTCGAGGTGCAGGACGCCCTTGTCGACGAGGACCCGGGCGACGGGCAGGTTCTTGGCGACGGCGGCCCCGCGCCAGGTCCGCGGCTTGGCCCGCGGCGCCTTGCGCACGGCGTCCCGGATCAGCGCGAGCTGCTCGGGCGGCGCCCCGTCGCCCCCCGTGTCCGCCTGCCCGTCCTCGCTGCTCACACCAGCATTCCTACCAGACCCCACCGACAGCGCCGCGCGCCCGGGAACGCCGGGGCCCGGCACCCCTCCGGGATGCCGGGCCCATGAGCAGAGAGGACTGCCCGGGTGGAAGGGCTACAGCCCCGCCGCCCTGCGCAGCGCGTCGACCCGGTCCGTCTTCTCCCAGGTGAAGTCGGGCAGCGGGCGCCCGAAGTGGCCGTACGCGGCGGTCTGGGAGTAGATCGGGCGGAGCAGGTCGAGGTCGCGGATGATCGCGGCCGGGCGGAGGTCGAAGACCTCGGAGATGGCCGTCTCGATCTTCTCCGCGTCGATCTTCGCGGTGCCGAAGGTCTCGACGAAGAGACCGACGGGCTCGGCCTTGCCGATCGCGTAGGCGACCTGGACCTCGCAGCGGGAGGCGAGGCCCGCCGCGACGACGTTCTTGGCGACCCAGCGCATGGCGTACGCGGCGGAGCGGTCGACCTTGGACGGGTCCTTGCCGGAGAAGGCGCCGCCACCGTGGCGGGCCATGCCGCCGTAGGTGTCGATGATGATCTTGCGGCCGGTCAGGCCGGCGTCGCCCATCGGGCCGCCGATCTCGAAGCGGCCGGTGGGGTTGACCAGGAGGCGGTAGCCCTCCGTCTCCAGCTTGATGCCGTCGTCCAGGAGGGCCTTCAGTTCGGGCTCCACCACGAACTCGCGGATGTCGGGCGCGAGCAGCGAGTCCAGGTCGATGTCCGACGCGTGCTGCGAGGAGACGACGACCGTGTCCAGGCGGACCGCCTTGTCGCCGTCGTACTCGATGGTGACCTGGGTCTTGCCGTCGGGACGCAGGTAGGGGATCGTGCCGTTCTTGCGGACCTCGGAGAGGCGGCGCGACAGGCGGTGCGCGAGGTGGATCGGGAGCGGCATGAGCTCCGGGGTCTCGTCCGTCGCGTAACCGAACATCAGGCCCTGGTCGCCGGCGCCCTGCTTGTCGAGCTCGTCCCCTGCCTCACCTGCGTCGGAACCCTCGACCCGCTTCTCGTACGCGGTGTCGACACCCTGCGCGATGTCGGGCGACTGGGAGCCGATCGACACGGACACGCCGCAGGAGGCGCCGTCGAAGCCCTTCTTCGACGAGTCGTAGCCGATCTCGAGGATCTTGTCGCGCACGAGCTGTGCGATCGGCGCGTACGCCTTGGTCGTGACCTCGCCGGCCACGTGGACGAGGCCGGTCGTGATCAGGGTCTCGACGGCGACCCGGGACGTCGGGTCCTCTCTCAGGAGCGCATCGAGGATGGTGTCGCTGATCTGGTCAGCGATCTTGTCGGGGTGACCCTCGGTCACGGACTCCGAGGTGAACAGGCGACGGGACACAACGCTCCCTGTGGTTGCAGCGGCTGCTGGCTGATCATTGGCGGACGGCCGGGAGCTGCGCCCGGCGTCGTCCGAGAACAGCTTATCGGTCGCACTTCGCCGCAGGGCTACCGTCTCGCCTCTCGGAAGCGCTGTGACCTGCGGCACGAGCATTCTGCGACACGAGGACACGTCTGCGCCAGGCTCCCACACCCTGTGTGTGCCGGATTCGAGGGGCGCTCGAGACGAATGCGACGCTCAGCCCAGCCGGCGCGCCACGAGGTCCCACACGGTTTCGGCCAGCGCCTCCTTCGGCCCGTACGGCACCGGGGTCTCACTGCCGTCGGCGCCGAGCACGACCGCCTCGTTCTCCTCGGAGCCGAAGGTCTTGCGCTCACCGACCTCGTTGACGACGAGGAGGTCGCAGCCCTTGCGCCGGAGCTTCGTCCGGCCGTTGGCCAGCACGTCGTCCGTCTCGGCGGCGAAGCCGACGATCACCTGTCCGGTGCGGGCACGGTCCGCGGAGATCTCCGCGAGGATGTCGGGGTTGCGGACGAGAACGATCGGCTCCGGTTCCTGCCCGTCCTTTTTCTTGATCTTGCCCGCCGCGTAGGCCGCGGGCCGGAAGTCGGCCACCGCGGCCGCCATCACCACGGCGTCGGCGTCCGGGGCCGCCTTGAGCACGGCCTCGCGCAGTTGCACGGCGGTACCGACCTCGACGACGTCGACGCCCGCCGGGTCCGGCATCCCGGTGTTGGCGGCGATCAGCGTGACCCGGGCGCCCCGGGCGGCGGCGGTGCGCGCGAGGGCGTACCCCTGCTTCCCCGAGGAGCGGTTGCCGAGGAAGCGGACCGGGTCGAGGGGCTCGCGTGTGCCGCCCGCGCTGACGACGACGTGCCGGCCGGCGAGGTCCGCCTCGGCCGCGCCGCGCGCGAGCACCCGGCGGCAGGTCTCGAAGATCTCCACGGGGTCGGGCAGCCGTCCCTTGCCGGTGTCGACGCCGGTCAGCCGGCCCACCGCGGGCTCGATGACGACGGCGCCCCGGCGGCGCAGCGTCGCCACGTTCTCCTGGGTGGCCGGGTGCTCCCACATCTCGGTGTGCATGGCGGGCGCGAAGACGACCGGACAGCGGGCGGTGAGCAGCGTGTTCGTGAGGAGGTCGTCGGCGAGGCCGTGGGCGGCCTTCGCCAGCAGGTCCGCGGTGGCGGGCGCGACGACGACCAGGTCGGCCGTCTGGCCGATCCGCACGTGCGGCACCTCGTGGACGTCCGTCCAGACCTCCGTCGAGACCGGGTGTCCGGAGAGGGCGGACCAGGTGGCGGCGCCGACGAAGTGCAGCGCCGACTCCGTCGGTACGACCCGCACGTCGTGGCCCGACTCGGTCAGTCGGCGCAGCAGCTCGCACGCCTTGTAGGCGGCGATGCCACCGCTGACTCCCAGCACGACCTTCGGCTTGTCCACGTCTCTCCCCGACCTCGGCACCCGTACGTCCCCATCACACACCACAGGCCCGGCAGACGTACTGCCGGGCCTGTGGACAACTGAGCTGTGAGCCGAAAATACTACTGAGCCGGGCCCTCGATGGCCTCCGACGTCAGCAGGCCGGCGTTGATCTCCCGGAGGGCGATCGACAGCGGCTTCTCGTGGACGTGCGTGTCCACGAGGGGACCGACGTACTCGAGGAGACCCTCACCGAGCTGCGAGTAGTACGCGTTGATCTGGCGGGCGCGCTTGGCCGCGTAGATCACGAGGCTGTACTTCGAGTCGGTTGCCTCGAGGAGCTCGTCGATCGGAGGGTTGATGATGCCCTCGGGAGCAGTGATGGAAGAGGACACGCTCTGCCTTCCGAAAAGTGGAAATTGACCTTGAAGGTGACCTTTAAGATCAGACAACTTCCATCAAGGCTAGCAGCTCACGAGCCACGTCCTCGACGGAGGTGTTGACCAGGGTGGTGTCGAACTCCGGCTCGGCAGCCAGTTCGATCTTGGCGGCCGCCAGCCGGCGTTCGATGACCTCGGGCGGCTCGGTGCCCCGCCCGGTGAGTCTGCGCACCAGCTCCTCCCAGGAGGGAGGAGCCAGGAACACCAGCAGGGCCTCGGGCATGGACTCGCGGACCTGCCGGGCTCCCTGGAGGTCGATCTCCAGGAGGACCGGCTCGCCCGACTCCAGCCGTTCGAGCACGGCATCGCGGGGCGTCCCGTAGCGGTTGCCCGCGAACTCGGCCCACTCGAGCAGCTCGCCGTTGGCGATCAGCTTGTCCATCTCCTCGTCGCTGACGAAGAAGTAGTGGACACCGTGCTTCTCCCCGGGGCGCGGCCTGCGGGTCGTCGCCGACACCGAGAGCCATACCTCGGGGTGTTCCTTGCGCATATGGGCGACGACCGTGCTCTTGCCGACCCCGGAGGGGCCGGAGAGCACGGTCAGCCGCGGACGTACGTCCGGGGGTACGGGGGACGTCCCCCGGGGTGTTGCAGCCATGCGGCGATTATCCAGGTTCTCAGGGGTGCCCGAGAACGTCAGGCCGCACCGCCGCCGAACTCGCGCTCCAAAGAGGCGATCTGGTTGGAGCCGAGACCCCGCACACGCCGGCTCTCGGAGATCCCGAGCCGTTCCATGATCTGCTTGGCGCGGACCTTGCCCACGCCGGGCAGGGACTCGAGAAGGGCGGAGACCTTCATCTTGCCGATGACGTCGTTCTCCTGGCCCTGCTTGATGACCTCGTGGAGGGAGGCGCCGGAGTGCTTGAGTCGATTCTTGACCTCGGCCCGCTCCCGGCGAGCCGCGGCGGCCTTTTCGAGCGCGGCTGCGCGCTGTTCAGGGGTAAGGGGCGGAAGAGCCACGCCTACGTCACCTCGGATGTCGAACTGTCGGATACGGACCGGTGAGGAACCTGATCGCTCCACACCTGGTGAGCAACGAGCAACGCTTCTGCCCGTCGACTCTCGTCGGAGACTAGCGGGCAAGTCCGCCGGAGTCAGCGAGAACAGCGGAAAAGTCCTGGTCAGCCTCTATGGAGTCAGACATTCCAGACAAAACACCCAGGATTTGAGCATGTATTCAGACGCTCGGCGCCCGGAAGTCGCGTGCCGAGGGCGCGGCGCCGGCCACTAGGCCGCCTCCACCGCCGCCCTGATCTGTTCCGCGAAGAGGTCGGATGACGCGCGTAGCGCGTCGATGCCGGGCCCGTGCCGCAGGACTCCGCGGCTGACGTTCGGCACCACCTGGCGCACCGCCGCCCCGAAGACCCGGGGCAGGTCGGCCGGCGTCGCGCCCTGGGCGCCGATGCCGGGAGCGAGGAGCGGGCCGTTGATGCCGAGGTCGTAGGAGGACAGATCGCCGAGCGTGGCGCCGACGACCGCCCCGAAGGAGCCCATCGGGGTCTGTCCCGCGTTCTCCTCGGCGAGGTGCGCCAGCATGGTCGCGCCCACGTTCCGCCGCGCCGTGTCGGCATGCGGGGGCCGGACCGCGTGCTGCACCTCGGCGCCCTCCGGATTGGAGGTCAGCGCGAGCACGAAGAGCCCCGCGCCGTTCTCCCGGGCGAGTTCGACCGCGGGCCGCAGCGACCCGTAGCCGAGGTACGGCGAGACGGTGAGCGCGTCCGAGAAGAGCGGCGAGCCTTTCTCCAGGAAGGCGGCGGCGTACGCGGCCATGGTCGAGCCGATGTCACCGCGCTTGGCGTCCATGACGACCAGCGCCCCGGCCGCGCGCGCCTCCTCGACCGACTTCTCCAGCACGGCGACGCCGCGCGACCCGAAGCGCTCGAAGAACGCGCTCTGCGGCTTGAGCACGGCGACCCGGCCGGCCAGCGCCTCCACGACGGTGCGGCTGAACCGCTCCAGGCCCGCGACGTCGTCGTTCAGACCCCAGTCGGCGAGCAGGGAGGCGTGCGGGTCGATGCCGACGCACAGAGGACCCCGCTCGTCCATGGCGCGGCGCAGTCGGGCACCGAAGGGTTCCGGGCTCATACGGTCGTCTTCCTCACGTCGGCGCCGACCGCGTCGGCGAGGGTGGCGTACGGGCTCGTACGAAGGCGTGCGGCGAGGCCCTTGTGGATGCCGCGCGCCCAGAACGGGCCCTCGTAGACGAAGGCGCTGTAGCCCTGGACCAGGGTGGCGCCGGCCAGGATGCGCTGCCAGGCGTCCTCGGCGTTCTCCACGCCGCCGACGCCCACCAGGGTGATCCTGTCCCCCACGCGCGCGTAGAGGCGTCGCAGCACCTCCAGGGAGCGTGCCTTGAGAGGCGCGCCGGAGAGCCCGCCGGTCTCGGCGACGAGGGAGGTGCCGGACCGCAGCCCCAGCTCCGCGCGCGCGATGGTGGTGTTCGTGGCGATGATGCCGTCCAGGCCGAGCTCGACGGCGAGGTCGGCGACGGCGTCGACGTCCTCGTCCGCGAGGTCGGGCGCGATCTTCACGAGCAGCGGCACGCGGCGCGTGGTGACGGTCCGGTCGGCGGCCTCGCGGACCGCGGTGAGCAGGGGCCGCAGCGACTCGGTGGCCTGGAGGTTGCGCAGTCCGGGGGTGTTCGGCGAGCTGACGTTGACCACGAGGTAGTCGGCGTGGGGGGCGAGTCGCTCGGTGGACTTCACGTAGTCGGCGGCGGCCTCGGCCTCCGGGACTGCCTTGGTCTTGCCGATGTTGACGCCGAGGACCGTCCTGAGGACGGGCGTGCGGGTGCGCAGGCGCTCCGCCACGGCCGCGGAGCCCTCGTTGTTGAACCCCATGCGGTTGATCAGCGCGCGGTCCGGCAGGAGGCGGAACAGCCGCTTCTGGGGGTTGCCCGGCTGCGCCTCCCCGGTGACCGTGCCGATCTCGACGTGGTCGAAGCCGAGCATCGCCATGCCGTCGACGGCGACCGCGTTCTTGTCGAAGCCCGCGGCGAGCCCGAACGGCCCGTGCATCCGCAGTCCGAACGCCTCGGTCCGCAACTCCTCGTACCGGGGTGCGAGGACGGCGGCGGCGAAGGTCCGCAGCACGGGCACGCGGACGGCCAGCCGGATCCACCGGAAGGCGAGGTGATGGGCCTGCTCGGGATCCATACGCCGGAACACGAGCCGAAAGAAGAGCTTGTACATGGTGGGCTTCCTGATGAAGAGGCTGGTCCCGCAGCACCGCGCCCCTGAGGGGCGCGGGGCTGTATTCGATCTGCGGCTCCGCCGCGGGGCGCGACCAGCCACGACGGACCCGCAGACGAAGCACCCGCGGCAGGCGGAGCGCTCAGCCGCGCGCCGCGGTCAGATGCTCCGCGTGTTCCTGCAGCGAGCGCACACCCACGTCGCCGCCGTTGAGCGCGTCGATGCCCTGGACGGCCGCGGCGAGCGCCTGGACGGTCGTCAGGCACGGCACGGAGCGGGCCACGGCGGCCGTACGGATGTCGTAGCCGTCGAGCCTGCCCCCGGTGCCGTACGGCGTGTTGACGATGAGGTCGACGCCGCCCTCGTGGATGAGCTGGACGATCGTCTTCTCGCCGTTCGGGCCCTCGCCCTCGGACTGCTTGCGCACGACGGTGGCGTTGATGCCGTTGCGCCGCAGGACCTCGGCCGTGCCGGACGTGGCGAACAGTTCGAAGCCGTGGGCGACGAGTTCCCGCGCAGGGAAGATCATCGAGCGTTTGTCGCGGTTGGCGACGGAGATGAAGGCGCGGCCCTTGGTCGGCAGCGGACCGTACGCGCCGGCCTGGGACTTGGCGTACGCCGTGCCGAACACCGAGTCGATGCCCATGACCTCGCCGGTGGAGCGCATCTCCGGGCCGAGGATGGTGTCGACACCGCGGCCGTGGATGTCGCGGAAGCGCGACCACGGCATGACGGCCTCCTTGACGGAGATCGGCGCGTCCAGCGGCAGTTCACCGCCGTCGCCGACGGCCGGCAGCAGGCCCTCGGCGCGCAGTTCGGCGACGGTCGCGCCCAGCGAGATCCTGGCGGCGGCCTTGGCGAGCGGCACCGCGGTCGCCTTGGAGGTGAAGGGAACCGTGCGCGACGCGCGCGGGTTGGCCTCCAGGACGTACAGGATGTCGCCGGCCAGCGCGAACTGGATGTTGATCAGTCCGCGCACGCCGACGCCCTTGGCGATGGCCTCGGTGGACGCGCGCAGCCGCTTGATGTCGAAGCCGCCGAGCGTGATCGGGGGCAGCGCGCACGCCGAGTCGCCGGAGTGGATGCCGGCCTCCTCGATGTGCTCCATGACGCCGCCGAGGTACAGCTCGTGGCCGTCGTACAGGGCGTCCACGTCGATCTCGATCGCGTCGTCCAGGAAGCGGTCGACGAGAACCGGCCGGGAGGGGCTGATCTCGGTCGACTCCTCGATGTACGAGGCCAGCCGCGTCTCGTCGTACACGATCTCCATGCCGCGTCCGCCGAGGACGTACGACGGGCGGACCAGGACGGGGTAGCCGATCTCGTCCGCGATGGCCTTGGCCCCGGCGAAGGTGGTGGCGGTGCCGTGCTTGGGCGCGGGCAGTCCGGCCTCGGCGAGCACCTGGCCGAAGGCGCCGCGGTCCTCGGCGGCGTGGATGGCCTCGGGCGGGGTGCCCACGACCGGGACGCCGTTGTCCTTGAGGGCCTGCGACAGGCCGAGCGGGGTCTGTCCGCCGAGCTGGACGATGACGCCCGCGATCGGGCCCGCCAGCGTCTCGGCGTGCACGATCTCCAGCACGTCCTCGAGGGTGAGCGGCTCGAAGTACAGGCGGTCGGAGGTGTCGTAGTCCGTGGAGACGGTCTCGGGGTTGCAGTTGACCATCACCGTCTCGTAGCCGACGTCGCTCAGCGCGAAGGAGGCGTGGACACAGGAGTAGTCGAACTCGATGCCCTGGCCGATGCGGTTCGGGCCGGAGCCGAGGATGATCACCGCGGGCTTCTCGCGCGGGGCGACCTCCGTCTCCTCGTCGTAGGAGGAGTAGAAGTAGGGCGTCTTCGCGGCGAACTCGGCGGCGCAGGTGTCGACGGTCTTGTAGACCGGCCGGACGCCGAGCGCGTGCCGCACCTCGCGCACGACGTCCTCGCGCAGGCCGCGGATCTCGCCGATCTGGACGTCGGAGAAGCCGTGGCGCTTGGCCTCGGCGAGCAGCTCCGGGTGCAGCTTGTCGGCGGCGGCCAGCTCGTCCGCGATCTCCTTGAGCAGGAAGAGCTGGTCCACGAACCACGGGTCGATCTTCGTCGCGTCGAAGACCTCCTCCGGCGTGGCGCCCGCGCGGACGGCCTGCATGACGGTGTTGATGCGCCCGTCGGTGGGACGGACGGCCTCCGCGAGCAGCTCGGCCTTGTCGCCGGGCTCGCCGACGAAGGTGAACTGGCTGCCCTTCTTCTCCAGGGAGCGCAGGGCCTTCTGGAGCGCCTCGGTGAAGTTGCGGCCGATCGCCATGGCCTCGCCGACCGACTTCATGGTGGTGGTCAGCGTGGAGTCGGCGGACGGGAACTTCTCGAAGGCGAACCGGGGCGCCTTGACGACCACGTAGTCGAGGGTCGGCTCGAAGGACGCCGGGGTCTTCTCGGTGATGTCGTTCGGGATCTCGTCGAGCGTGTAGCCGACGGCCAGCTTGGCGGCGATCTTGGCGATGGGGAAACCGGTGGCCTTCGACGCGAGGGCCGAGGAGCGGGACACGCGCGGGTTCATCTCGATGACGATGATCCGGCCGTCCTCGGGGTCCACCGCGAACTGGATGTTGCAGCCGCCGGTGTCGACGCCGACCTCGCGGATGATCGCGATGCCGATGTCCCGCAGCCGCTGGTACTCGCGGTCGGTCAGCGTCATCGCGGGAGCCACGGTGATGGAGTCGCCGGTGTGGACGCCCATCGGGTCGAAGTTCTCGATGGAGCAGACGACCACGACGTTGTCGTGCTTGTCGCGCATCAGCTCCAGCTCGTACTCCTTCCAGCCGAGGATGGACTCCTCCAGGAGCACCTCGGTGGTCGGGGAGAGCGTGAGGCCCTGGCCGGCGATGCGGCGCAGTTCGTCCTCGTCGTGGGCGAAGCCGCTGCCCGCGCCGCCCATGGTGAAGGAGGGGCGGACGACGACGGGGTAGCCGCCGAGCGTCTCGACGCCCTTGAGCACGTCGTCCATGGAGTGGCAGATGACGGAGCGGGCGGACTCGCCGTGCCCGATCTTCTTGCGGACCTCCTCCACGACGCCCTTGAAGAGGTCGCGGTCCTCGCCCTTGTTGATCGCCTCGACGTTGGCGCCGATCAGCTCGACGCCGTACTTCTCCAGCACCCCCTGCTCATGCATGGAGATCGCGGTGTTGAGGGCGGTCTGGCCGCCGAGGGTCGGCAGCAGGGCGTCGGGCCGCTCCTTGGCGATGATCTTCTCGACGAACTCCGGGGTGATCGGCTCGACGTACGTGGCGTCGGCGATCTCCGGGTCGGTCATGATCGTCGCGGGGTTGGAGTTGACCAGGATCACCCGCAGGCCCTCGGCCTTGAGGACGCGGCACGCCTGGGTGCCGGAGTAGTCGAACTCGGCGGCCTGGCCGATGACGATCGGGCCGGAGCCGATGACCAGGACGGACTGGATATCGGAGCGCTTAGGCACGCTGGCCCTCCATCTGGGCGGTGTTCATCAAAGACGTGAAGCGGTCGAACAGGTAGGCGGCGTCGTGCGGGCCCGCTGCCGCCTCGGGGTGGTACTGGACGCTGAACGCGGGCCGGTCGAGCAGCCGCAGCCCTTCGACGACCTGGTCGTTCAGGCAGACGTGGCTGACCTCGGCGCGCCCGTAGGGGGTCTCGGAGACCCGGTCGAGCGGGGCGTCGACGGCGAAGCCGTGGTTGTGCGCGGTGACCTCGACCTTGCCGGTCGTACGGTCCTGCACGGGCTGGTTGATGCCCCGGTGCCCGTACTTCAGCTTGTACGTGCCGAAGCCGAGGGCACGGCCGAGGATCTGGTTGCCGAAGCAGATGCCGAACAGGGGCGTCCCGCGCTCCAGCACGGCGCGCATCAGGGCGACCGGGTGGTCGGCCTGCTCCGGGTCACCGGGGCCGTTGGAGAAGAACACGCCGTCCGGGGCGACCGCGTAAATCTCCTCGACGGTGGCGGTGGCCGGCAGGACGTGCACCTCTATGCCGCGCTCGGCCATGCGGTGCGGGGTCATGCCCTTGATGCCGAGGTCCACGGCGGCGACGGTGAACTTCTTCTCACCGACGGCCGGGACGACGTACGCCTCCTCGGTGGCGACCTCCTCGTAGAGGCTGGCGCCCTTCATCTCGGGGGCCTCGCGCACCTGTGCCAGCAGGGTGGCGTCGTCGGGCAGCGTGCCGCCGGAGAAGATGCCGACGCGCATGGCGCCGCGCTCGCGCAGGTGGCGGGTGAGCGCGCGGGTGTCGATGCCGCTGATGCCGACGACGCCCTGTGCGGCGAGTTCGTCGTCCAGTGTGCGGCGGGAGCGCCAGCTGGAGGGCACGCGCGCGGGGTCGCGTACGACGTAGCCGGAGACCCAGATCTTCCTGGACTCCATGTCCTCGTCGTTGATGCCGGTGTTGCCGACGTGCGGGGCGGTCATCACGACGACCTGGCGGTGGTACGACGGGTCGGTGAGGGTCTCCTGGTAGCCGGTCATGCCGGTGGAGAACACCGCTTCGCCGAAGGTCACCCCCACGGCCCCGTAGGCGCGGCCGCGGAAGGTCCGGCCGTCCTCCAGGACGAGTACGGCGGGCGCCGCCTGCTGCCTGCGCGAGGCGGTCCCCTGGTCGGAGGTGGTCATCGTGCGCCTTCCGTGTCGTTGCTCTTGTCGATCATGCGGTTCAGGGTGTCGACCCATGCGTGGTGCTCCGCCGCGTGGTCCGAGCGGAACCCGGAGTCGATCAGCCGGTCGCCGTGCTTCCAGGTGACGACGAGCAGCCCGCCCTCGGTGAGGACCTTGCCGGCGATGCCCTTGTCCAGCCGGGCCTCACGCAGCTGCGCGCGGGGGACGAAGAAGTCGGCCGCGCCGGGCCGTACGACGTCGAGGCCCGCGTCCGTCAGGGTGAGCTCGGCCCTGCTGCGGGTGCCCAGGCCGTGCGCCACGATGCGGTCCAGCCACTGACCTGCCGTGGTGGAGCCGTGGTAGCGGCCGGTCATGCTCAGTCTGGCCGCACCGGGCTCGCTCGGCACGACGGGCAGTTCGGGGAGGTCGCCCTGGAGGGTGCCGCGCCACTTCCAGCCCTCGCGCATCAGCCAGTAGACGAGCGCGATGAACAGGACGAGGCCGACGAGCCAGCCGATGCGGGCGGCCCAGTCGGTCACCTCGGCGGACTTCTGGTCCGCCGCGAGACCGGTGGCGCGCCCCGCGGTGAGGTCCGTGGCGATCTGCGCTGCAAGGGGGGTGAGTGATGTCACGCGAGCTTCCCGTCGACGAGCGTGGCCCTGCCCCGCAGCCACGTGTGCGTGACACGGCCCGGCAGCTCACGACCCTCGTACGGAGTGTTGCGGCTGCGTGAGGCGAAGCCCGCGGGGTCCACCTCACCACGGTATGCCGTGTCGACCAGCGTGAGGTTGGCGGGCTCACCTGCCGAGACGGGGCGTCCGTGGCCCTGCGCCCGGCCGATCGCGGCGGGCTTGTGGGACATGCGGTCCGCGACGCCGGCCCAGTCGAGCAGCCCGGTCTCGACCATCGTCTGCTGGACGACGGAGAGGGCGGTCTCCAGGCCGACCATGCCCATGGCGGCGGCGGCCCACTCGCAGTCCTTGTCCTCGTGCGGGTGCGGGGCGTGGTCGGTGGCGACGATGTCGATGGTGCCGTCGGCGAGCGCCTCGCGCAGGGCCAGCACGTCGCGCTCGGTGCGCAGCGGCGGGTTGACCTTGTAGACGGGGTTGTACGAGCGGACCAGCTCGTCGGTGAGGAGCAGGTGGTGCGGGGTGACCTCGGCGGTGACGTCGATACCGCGGGACTTGGCCCAGCGGACGATCTCGACGGAGCCGGCGGTCGACAGGTGGCAGATGTGGACGCGGGAGCCGACGTGCTCGGCGAGCAGGACGTCCCGGGCGATGATCGACTCCTCGGCCACCGCGGGCCAGCCGCCCAGTCCCAGTTCCGCGGAGACGACGCCCTCGTTCATCTGGGCGCCCTCGGTGAGGCGGGGCTCCTGGGCGTGCTGGGCGACGACGCCGCCGAACGCCTTCACGTACTCCAGCGCCCGGCGCATGATCACGGCGTCGTCGACGCACTTGCCGTCGTCCGAGAAGACGGTGACGCCGGCGGCGGACTCGTGCATCGCGCCCAGCTCGGCGAGCTTCCTGCCCTCCAGGCCGACGGTGACGGCGCCGATGGGCTGCACGTCGCAGTAGCCGTGCTCCCGGCCGAGCCGGTAGACCTGCTCGACGACGCCGGCGGTGTCGGCCACCGGGAAGGTGTTGGCCATGGCGAACACGGCGGTGTAGCCGCCGCTCGCGGCGGCGCGGGTGCCGGTCAGGACCGTCTCGGAGTCCTCGCGGCCGGGCTCGCGCAGATGCGTGTGCAGGTCGACGAGGCCCGGCAGGAGCACCCGGCCGGCCGCCTCGACGACCTCGGCGCCCTCGGCCGGGAGCCCCGTACCGATCTCGGCGATCGTCTCGCCGTCGAGGAGCACGTCCTGCCGCTCGCCGCCGAGCACCTTCGCACCACGGATCAGAATCCTGCTCATGTGACCTACTTCTCCTCGGTACGGGTGTGGGTGGCGGCGACGGCGGGTTCGTTGCCGCCGAGCAGCAGGTACAGGACGGCCATCCGGATGGAGACGCCGTTGGCGACCTGCTCGATCGCGGTGCAGCGCTCCGAGTCGGCGACCTCCGCGGTGATCTCCATGCCGCGGACCATCGGGCCGGGGTGCATCACGACGGCGTGCCCGGGCATCTTCGCCATGCGGTCGCCGTCGAGCCCGTAGCGCCGCGAGTACTCGCGCTCGGTGGGGAAGAACGCCGCGTTCATCCGCTCGCGCTGGACGCGCAGCAGCATCACCGCGTCGGACTTGGACAGCGTGCTGTCGAGGTCGTACGAGACCTCGCAGGGCCAGCTCTCGACGCCGACCGGCACCAGGGTCGGCGGGGCCACGAGGGTGACCTCGGCGCCGAGGGTGTGCAGCAGGTCGACGTTCGAGCGGGCCACGCGGCTGTGCAGGATGTCGCCGACGAGCGTGATGCGCTTGCCGGCCAGGTCCTGGCCGAGGCCCGCGTCCCGGCCGACGAGCCGGCGCCGCATGGTGAAGGCGTCGAGCAGCGCCTGCGTGGGGTGCTGGTGGGTGCCGTCCCCGGCGTTGATGACCGCGGCGTCGATCCAGCCGGAGGTGGCGAGCCGGTAGGGGGCTCCGGAGGCGCCGTGCCGGATGACGACGGCGTCGACGCCCATCGCCTCCAGGGTCTGCGCGGTGTCCTTCAGGGACTCGCCCTTGGAGACGCTCGACCCCTTGGCGGTGAAGTTGATGACGTCCGCGGACAGGCGCTTCTCGGCGGCCTCGAAGGAGATCCGGGTCCGTGTGGAGTCCTCGAAGAAGAGGTTGACGACGGTGCGGCCGCGCAGGGTCGGCAGTTTCTTGATCGGCCGGTCGGCGACCCGGGCCATCTCCTCGGCGGTGTCGAGGATCAGGACGGCGTCGTCGCGGGAGAGGTCGGCGGCCGAGATGAGATGACGCTGCATCTTTCAGGCTCCGTAAGGCAGTTCAGGTCGGGAAGCGGGCACCCGGGTGGGCCGTGCGGGCGCAGCCGGGCGGGCGGGGGCGCGAGCGGGCACGGCGTACGACGGCGGCCGTACGCCGGAGAGCTACTGCTGTCCGCCGGGGGAGGTCTGCTTCACACCGAGCAGGACGGTGTCGCGGCCGTCCTCCTCGGCGAGCTGGACCTTGACCGTCTCCCGCAACGACGTGGGGAGGTTCTTGCCGACGTAGTCGGCGCGGATCGGGAGTTCACGGTGACCGCGGTCGACGAGGACCGCGAGCTGCACGGCGCGCGGGCGGCCGATGTCGTTCAGCGCGTCGAGGGCGGCGCGGATGGTGCGGCCGGAGAAGAGCACGTCGTCGACGAGGACGACCAGGCGGCCGTCGATGCCGTCACCGGGGATGTCGGTGCGGGCCAGCGCGCGGGGCGGGTGCATGCGCAGGTCGTCGCGGTACATGGTGATGTCGAGGGAGCCGACCGGGATGGTGCGGTCGGTGATCTCCTGGAGCTTGGCGGCCAGCCGCCGGGCCAGGTGCACGCCCCGGGTCGGGATGCCGAGGAGGACCACGTCCTCCGCGCCCTTGGCGCGCTCGACGATCTCGTGGGCGATGCGGGTCAGGACCCGCGCGATGTCGGGCGCCTCGAGAACGGGCCGCGCATCGGACTCGTACTGCTGCTTCTGCTGTTCGGTGTCCATACGAAACGGACCTCCTTCTCCGCCTCACGGGACGGATCATTAAAGGACGTCGGAATTGCGCCATCCACGGTACCAGCCCGGCAACGCCCCTGATCACCCCCCTGGCACCGGTCGTGCACCCCTTGCACGCGGAGGCCGGTCCGGACCATTCGGCTTGACGAGCCAGAGTCACGCTGCGTAACCTCACAGTGAGTCACCAGCCGCGCGGCCGAGCCGCACGTCGACACAGTGTCCGGGGAGCCATATGTCCAGCGAATACGCCAAACAGCTCGGGGCCAAGCTCCGTGCCATCCGTACCCAGCAGGGCCTTTCCCTCCACGGCGTCGAGGAGAAGTCCCAGGGCCGCTGGAAGGCGGTCGTGGTCGGTTCGTACGAGCGCGGCGACCGCGCCGTGACCGTACAGCGTCTCGCGGAGCTGGCGGACTTCTACGGCGTCCCCGTGCAGGAGCTGCTGCCCGGCACCACGCCTGGTGGAGCCGCCGAGCCGCCGCCGAAGCTGGTCCTCGACCTGGAGCGGCTGGCGCACGTGCCGGCCGAGAAGGCGGGCCCCCTGCAGCGCTACGCGGCGACGATCCAGTCGCAGCGCGGCGACTACAACGGCAAGGTGCTGTCGATCCGCCAGGACGACCTGCGCACCCTCGCCGTCATCTACGACCAGTCTCCCTCGGTCCTCACCGAGCAGCTGATCAGCTGGGGCGTCCTGGACGCGGACGCGCGCCGCGCGGTCTCCCACGAAGACGCCTGACCCGCACCAGCACTGAGAAGAAACGTGCCCTCGGGGTGGCCGGAACCGATCGGTTCCGGCCACCCCGAGGGCGTTTCGCACGAGAACGCCGGAGGGCCCCCAGCAAGGAACTGGGGGCCCTCCGGCGTACCAAGGGGCGCGAGGAACTGCGCGACCGGCCCCCACCGGCCCGCACCTGACGTGGGACCGAGCGGAGCGTTCAGACGTCGTCGCGCCGCAGCGACGACTTGAGCTCCTTGAACCGGCCGAGCAGCCCGTTCACGAACGCGGGCGACTCATCCGTGGAGAACTCCTTGGCGAGCTGCACCGCCTCGTCGAGCACGACCGCGTCCGGAGTCCCGTCCACCCAGATCAGCTCGTACGCGCCGAGGCGCAGGATGTTGCGGTCGACGACCGGCATCCTGTCGAGCGTCCAGCCGACGGCGTACTGCGAGATGAGCTCGTCGATGCGCTTCGCGTAGGACGCGTAGCCCTCGACCAGCTGCATCGTGAACTCGCTCACCGGCGGCTGCCGGGTGTCGGTCCTGGAGTGCCGGATCCAGTCCGCCAGGACCGTCACGACGTCCACGCCGCGCTGGTCCCCTTCGAAGAGGATCTGGAAGGCGCGCTTGCGGGCCGTATTGCGGGCAGCCACGGTTAGCTGTTCACCCGGCCGAGGTAGTCGCTCGTGCGGGTGTCGACCTTGATCTTCTCACCGGTGGTGATGAAGAGCGGGACGTTGATCTGGTGACCGGTCTCCAGGGTGGCGGGCTTGGTGCCACCCGTGGAGCGGTCGCCCTGGACGCCCGGCTCGGTCTCCTGGACGACGAGCTCGACGGCGGCCGGCAGCTCGACGAAGAGCACCTCGCCCTCGTGCTGCGCCACGGTGGCGGTGAAGCCCTCGATCAGGAAGTTGGCGGCGTCGCCGACGGCCTTGCGGTCGACCATGAGCTGGTCGTAGGTCTGCATGTCCATGAAGACGAAGTACTCGCCGTCCATGTACGAGAACTGCATGTCGCGCTTGTCGACAGTGGCCGTCTCGACCTTGACGCCGGCGTTGAACGTCTTGTCGACGACCTTGCCGGAAAGCACGTTCTTCAGCTTGGTGCGCACGAAGGCCGGGCCCTTGCCGGGCTTGACGTGCTGGAACTCGACTACGGACCAGAGCTGGCCGCCTTCGAGCTTGAGCACCAGGCCGTTCTTGAGGTCGTTCGTGGAAGCCACGGTTGCGGAATCTCCTGGACTGACGTGGACGACCCCGGTGGCACGCGCACGGCTCGAAGCGTTCCAAGCTAGAGCGCGAGCAGTTCCTTGGTCGTGATGGTGAGTAGCTCGGGTCCGCCGTCCGCCTCAGGGCGCACGACGAGCGTGTCATCGATCCGGACGCCGCCCCGGCCCGGGAGGTGGACCCCCGGTTCGACGGTGACCGGCACGCAAGCGTCCAGTTTACCCATGGCCGCGGGGGCCAACTGCGGCTCCTCGTCGATTTCGAGCCCCACGCCGTGTCCGGTCGACTCGGGGAGGCCCTCCGTGTGCCCCGCGGAGTCCAGTACCTGGCGGGCCGCGCGGTCCACGTCACGGTAGGCGGTGCCGGGTACGAGGGCTTCGCGGCCGGCCCGCTGGGAGGCGAAGACGAGGTCGTACAGCTCGATCTGCCAGGCGGCGGGCGAGGTGCCGATGACGAAGGTGCGGCCGATCTCGCAGCGGTAGCCGCGGTAGGTCGCGCCCAGGCAGACGGAGAGGAAGTCCCCCTCCTCGACCCGGCGGTCGGTCGGGAGGTGCCGGCGGCGGCCCGAGTGCGGGCCCGTGCCGACCGACGTCCTGAACGCCGGCCCGTCGGCGCCGTGGTCGACGAGGCGGCGTTCCAGCTCCAGCGCGAGGTGCCGTTCGGTGCGGCCGACGAGGATCGACTCCAGGAGTTCCCCCAGGGCCTGGTCGGCGATCTCCGCGCCGATGCGCAGACAGGAGATCTCCCCCTCGTCCTTGATCACACGCAGCTGCTCGACGGCGCAGCCGACGTCGGCGAGGCGCAGCGCGGGTGCGACCGAGCCGATCGCCCGGTGGCGGCCGACCGTCAGGTGGTGTTCCTCGACGGCGAGGGAGTCCGCGCCCTGGGCGGCGGCGAGGCCCGCGGCGGCGACCGCGGGGTCGCCACCGGGGCCCGGCAGCGTGTGGACGCGCAGGGCGTCGTCCGGGCGGGCCGCGCCGGGCGCGGCCTCCGCCGGGGCGCCCTGCACGAGGAGGTCCTCGGTCCTGCCCAGGAGGAGGACCGCGCCGGGTACGGCCGCGCCGGTGAGGTAGCGGACGTTGGCGGGGCGGGAGACCAGCGCGGTGGCGCTGCCGCTCGCGTTGCAGCGGTCCCGAAGGCGGGCTCGGCGGGTCTCGTACACCTCTGGCATGTTCCGAGGGTATGAGACTTGCCCGTTTTGTGCCGTTTTGGAGAGGCCGGGCGGGGGCGGCTGAAGGCCGAGTGCCGGGTGCGGGCTTGTGGGGGCCGGTCGCGCAGTTCCCCGCCCCTCCGGGGCACGGCTCCTAGGTGGGGGCTACCACTGGGGTGGGCTGGCGATCGACCGGGACAGGACGTCGTTCAGGACCTGGGCCGTCTGGGGGACGTCCAGTTGGGAGTTGTCGATGATCGGCAGGCCCGAGCCGTACCAGCCGGCCATCCTGCCGTGGATGCGCGCGACTTCCTCGTCGGTGAGACGGCGGTTTCCGGAGCGCTTGGCGTTGCGCTCCAGGACTATCTCCAGGCCCGGCAGGAGGACGACCGGCAGCAGGCCGGGGCCGACGTGCCGCTTCCAGCCGCCGAGGCCCACCACGGGCCGGTCGGGGAAGACGGCGTCGTCGAGGATGCAGGAGATGCTGTTGGCCAGGAAGTTGCGGGCCGCGAAGCCGCAGGTGCGGCGGGCGAGACGATACTGCGCCTCCGACATGTCGTTCCAGCCCGACTGCGGGTCGGCGAACCCCGCGCGCACCCACTCACGGACGTCGTCCAGGCTGATGTGCGCCGTGGGCACCCGGCGGTGGTCCGCCCAGTACTTGGCGACGCTGGTCTTGCCCGCGCCCGCGGGCCCGATGAGCAGCACGGCGAGCGTAGTGGACGTCGGATCGGGCGTACCGGTCGCGGGCGGCGCGCTCGGCATCGGGACGGGTCCGCCCGGCGGCAACTGGACATGTCCCGTGGTGTCGGGCGTCGGCGGTACGGGAGCGTGGTGCGGGACCGCGTGGTGCGGCGCGGGCGGATGGCCCGGCGGGTGCGGTGCGGCGGGCCCGGACTGCGCTCCGGCCCCGGCTCCGGTGAAGACCGGCGGGCCCGCGGGCGGGTGCACCGGCCCAGGTCCCGCCTGCGCGCCGGCGGGCGGGACCGGGTGGTGCGGTCCCGGGTGTGGTGCGGCCCCCGACCAGCCGGCGGCCGGTCCGTGCCCCTGCTGATGGGGCGGCGGCAGCGGAGACCCCACTGCGTGCTGCATCCGGTGCCACTCCGTCTCGTACAGGCAATGGGCGCTGGCAGCGAGACACCTGCCCCGCTTCCCTACCGAACGGTACCGTCCCCGGCCGCCGTTTGGTGAACGGCCGGGGACGGCCCGAAGTGCCCGTCCGCACCCGGCGGAGCGGCGCGATGGCCGCCCGCGGGGCTATTCGCCCACTTCGCCGTAGGCGGCGAGGAGCACCGCGGGGTCGGGGCCCTCCAGGACGGTCGGCTTGGCCAGTCCGTCGAGGACGATGAAGCGCAGCAGGTCGCCGCGGGACTTCTTGTCGACCTTCATGTTCTCCAGGAGCTTCGGCCACTGGTCGTAGCGGTAGCTCAGCGGCAGTCCGACGGACTCCAGGATCGTGCGGTGCCGGTCCGCGGTCAGGTCGTCGAGGCGTCCCGCGAGACGGCCCAGTTCGGCCGCGAAGTGCATACCGACCGCGACCGCCGCGCCGTGGCGCCACTCGTAGCGCTCGTTCTTCTCGATGGCGTGGGCGAGGGTGTGCCCGTAGTTGAGGATCTCGCGCAGCCCGGACTCCTTGAGGTCGGACGAGACGACCTCGGCCTTGACCCTGACGGAGCGCTCGATGAGTTCGGCGGTGTGCGGTCCGGCCGGCGTACGGGCGCCCTGGGGGTCTGCCTCGATGAGTTCGAGGATCTCCGGGTCGGCGATGAAGCCGGCCTTGATGATCTCGGCGAGTCCCGACACGAAGTCGTGGACCGGCAGCGAGTCGAGCGCGGCCAGGTCGCACAGCACGCCGGCCGGCGGGTGGAAGGCGCCGACGAGGTTCTTGCCCTCGGCGGTGTTGATGCCGGTCTTGCCGCCGACGGCGGCGTCCACCATGGCCAGCACGGTGGTGGGGATGGCGATCCAGCGCACCCCGCGCAGCCAGGTCGCCGCGACGAATCCGGCCAGGTCGGTGGTGGACCCGCCGCCGACGCCGACGATCACGTCGGTGCGGGTGAAGCCGGACTGGCCGAGCGCCTTCCAGCAGTACGCGGCGACCTCGGCGGTCTTCGCCTCCTCGGCGTTGGGCACCTGGATGGCGACGGCCTCGAAGCCCTGCTCCGCCAGGTCGGCGCGCAGCGCGTCACCGGTCTCGGCGAGCGCCTCGGGGTGGATCACCGCGACCCGCTTGGCCTTCTCCCCCACCAGCGCGCCGAGTTCACCCAGCAGCTGCCGGCCGACCAGGACCTCGTACGGCTCGCTGCCCGCCGTGCCGCCGACGTGGATCCGCGTCACTGCCTCGCTCATGCTTCTTTCAACTCCAGTGCGTCGAGGACCGCTCGGGTGACCTCTTCGGGGGTACGGCCGTCGGTGGCGACCACGGCGCTCGCGACCTCGCCGTACAGGGGACGGCGGGCGTCCATCAGCTCGCGCCACTGCCGGCGCGGATTGACCGCCAGCAGCGGCCTGGCCGCGTTCAGTCCGGTGCGCTGGACCGCTTCCTCGACGTCCATCGAGAGGTACACGACGGGCCGGTCGGCGAGCAGCGCCCGGGTGTCCGCGTCGAGGATCGAGCCGCCGCCCAGCGCGAGGACGCCGTCGTGTTCCGCGAGGGCCCGGCGCACGGCCTGCTTCTCGACGGCACGGAAGACGGACTCGCCCTCGTCCACGAAGATGTCCGCGATGGTGCGGCCCTGCTCGGCCACGATGTCCTCGTCGGTGTCCCGGAACCGGCAGCCGAGCCGCTCCGCGAGCAGCGCGCCGACCGTGGACTTGCCGACTCCCATCGGGCCGACCAGCACGACCCTGGGACCGGTCACCGTACGACCAGGTGCTGGAGGTAGGACTCGACGTTGCGGCGGGTCTCCGGCACGCTGTCGCCGCCGAACTTCTCCGCCACCGCGTCCGCCAGGACCAGCGCGACCATGGCCTCGGCGACGATGCCCGCGGCCGGTACCGCGCACACGTCCGAGCGCTGGTGGTGCGCCCTGGTCGCCTCGCCGGTCGCCACGTCGACGGTGGCGAGGGCCCGCGGGACGGTGGCGATGGGCTTCATCGCCGCCCGCACGCGCAGCAGTTCGCCCGTCGTCAGACCGCCCTCGGTACCGCCGGAACGGCCCGAGGTACGGCGGATGCCCTCGTCGGTGTGGACGATCTCGTCGTGTGCCCGGGAACCGGGGACCCGCGCGAGGTCGAAGCCGTCGCCGACCTCCACGCCCTTGATCGCCTGGATGCCCATCAGCGCTGCCGCGAGCCGGGCGTCGAGGCGCCGGTCCCAGTGCACGTGCGAGCCGAGGCCGACCGGCACTCCGTACGCCAGGACCTCGACGACGCCGCCGAGCGTGTCGCCGTCCTTGTGGGCCTGGTCGATCTCCGCGACCATCGCCTTCGAGGCGTCCGCGTCCAGGCAGCGCACCGGGTCCGCGTCCAGCTTGTCCACGTCGGCGGGGGTCGGGAGGACGCCGTAGGGGGCCTTCGCCGCCGCCAGCTCCACCACGTGCGAGACGATCTCGATGCCGGCGGTCTCCTTCAGATACGACCGGGCCACCGCGCCCAGCGCCACCCGGGCGGCCGTCTCCCGTGCGGAGGCCCGCTCCAGGATCGGCCGCGCCTCGTCGAAGCCGTACTTCTGCATACCGGCGAGGTCGGCGTGGCCGGGCCGCGGGCGGGTCAGCGGGGCGTTGCGGGCCAGGTCACCGAGGATCTGCGGGTCGACCGGATCGGCGGCCATCACCTGTTCCCACTTCGGCCACTCGGTGTTGCCGACCATCACCGCGACCGGCGAACCGAGGGTGAGGCCGTGCCGTACCCCGCCGAGGAAGGTGATCTCGTCGCGCTCGAACTTCATCCGCGCACCGCGTCCATAGCCCAGGCGCCGCCGGGCCAGGTGGTCCGCCACCATCTCCGTGGTGACGGGCACGCCGGCGGGAAGACCCTCCAGCGTCGCCACGAGTGCGGGGCCGTGCGACTCCCCCGCGGTCAGCCAGCGCAACCTGCTCAACGGTGCTCCTCATGCTCGCGCCCTGGTACTGCGTACTGTCTTTGCGTACGCGCGTCCTCGCGTACGGCGACGGCGCGACCGGGTGCGCGGCCCTGGCCCGCCGCCCTCGATCCTCCCACGTCCGCGCCCTCGGCCCGGCCGCAGGTCCACCAGGCGGACGCCCCCGTCACGCCGCGGGTGCCGCCTCCGCGGAATCGAGAACCGGACCGGGCCGGCCTCTCCTACCGGGCCGCGAGGGACTTCTCCCCTGCCGTGCGCATCGTGTGGACCGGGGCCGGGGCGAGGCCCGTCATCTGTTCGACCTGGAGGACCGCCTGGTGGACGAGCAGGTCGAGGCCGCTGACGACGGCACCGCCGTAGGCGGACCAGCGGGCCGCGAGCTCGGTCGGCCACGGGTCGTACAGGACGTCGAAGAGGGTGGCGGGCCGCTCCGGGACGGACGGGCCGAGAGCGTCGGTGGCACCGGCCGGGGTGGTCGCGATCACCAGCGGGGCGCGCAGGCCCTGCCCGGCGTCCGCCCAGTCCGCCGTACGCACCCCGACGCCGAGCCGCTCGCCCCACTGCCGCATCTCGGCGGCGCGCGCCGCGCTGCGGACGTACGCGACGACCTCGCCCGTGCAGATGCGGGCGAGCGCGGCCAGCGCGGAGGAGGCGGTGGCGCCCGCGCCGAGGATCGCCGCGGATTCCACTTGTTCGATGCCCCGCTCGCGCAGGGCGGCGACGATGCCGGGGATGTCGGTGTTGTCACCGGCGCGGCGCCCGTCCTCGGTGAGCACCACCGTGTTCACGGCCTCGACGGAGGCCGCGGTGTCACTGATGGTGTCGAGCAGGGGAATGACGGCCCGTTTCAGCGGCATGGTCAGCGAGAGCCCGGCCCATTCGGGGCCGAGTGTGCCGACGAACTCGGGGAGTGCGGCTTCGTCGACGTCGAAGCGGTCGTACGACCAGTCGTCCAGGCCCAGTTCCTCGTACGCGGCGCGGTGCAGTACCGGGGAGAGGGAATGGTCGATCGGGGAACCGAGAACGGCGGCACGGCACCGCCGGTCCCCGTCAGTCCTTCTTGCGCCGTTCATTGAATTTCTGAACCAGCTTCTCGTGGTCGGCCAACGTCTTGGTGAAGTCGGTCTTCTTGCCGTCGATGGAGATGAAGAACATCCACGCACCGCCGTCCGGGTCCACCGCGGCCTTCAGTGCTTCCCCGCCCGGGTTACCGATGGGCCCGGGCGGCAGACCCTTGTAGAAGTACGTGTTGTACGGGTCGTCGTAGTTGCGGATCTCGTCGACGGAGATGTCGATCTCGCTCTGACCCTTGAGGTAGTTGTACGTCGAGTCGAACTCGAGTTTCTGGTTGGTGACGTCGTTCGTCGGCTTCAGACGGTTGTAGACGACGGCCGCCATCTTCCTGAAGTCGTCGTGCGTGATGCCTTCGGCCTGTACCAGGCTCGCCACGGTGACGACCTGCAGCGGATCCTCCAGGCCGAGGTCCTCGGCCTTGGCCTCCAGGTCGTACTTGGCGTACTCCTTGTTGGCCTGCGACACCATTTCCTTCAGGACGGCCTCGGGCTTCATGTCCTTGTCGGCCGGGTAGGTCGCCGGGTAGAGGAATCCTTCCAGCGGGTCCTTGATGTCGGTGTCGTCGTTCGCCCAGTCCGGCAGTCCGAGGCTCTCGTACTTCTCCTCGGCGACCTTCGCGGTGCTGCCCTTGGGGAGATCCAGCTGTTTGTCGATCGCCTCGTACACGGTGACGTTGCGCTGTCCCTCCCTGACGACCAGGTTGTTCTGGCTCTTGGGATCGAGCATCAGCTCGACAGCGCTTTCCGCGGACATCTGCTTCTTCAGCAGATAGGACCCCGGCTGGATCTTGTCCCCTTCGGAATTCTGGGACTGGGCCGCCACGAACGCGTCCACGCTCTTGACGACGCCTGCCGCTTTCAGCCGCTGGCCGATCACCGAGCCGAAAGCGCCCTTGGGAATGACGACGGTCACCTGCTCGCCCGTGCCGTCACCGGCATAATCGGGGGCCGAGCCGAAACGGTTCTGATAGAACTGGTAGCCGAAATATCCGACTCCACCGATCATCGAGGTGAAGACGAGCGAGACGACCAGGCAGGCGCAGCCGCTGCGGCTCTTCTTCTCGCCCTTTCCCTTGCTCCCCTTGCCGCCCTTGCCGCGTCGGCGGCTCTGCGGGTCGTCGCCGTCGTCGACGCCGTCATCGTCGTCGTCTCCGCCCGCGAAGAAGGCGTGCTCGCCCTGATCCGGGCCCGGGTCCCAGTCGGTGCGCTGCGGTTCCGGTTCGGCACGGCGGCGGCCCGGCGGCTCCGGCGGCGGATACGCGTCGGGGGTCCCGTACTGGTCGGGCTGCTGACCGGCGTACGCCGCGGCCTGATCGCCGTAGGGATCGTTCGGATCGCCGTTGTAGGGGACCTGCTGCTGCTGGTACTGCTGGCCCGTGCCCCAGCCGGCGTTGTACGGCTGACCGTTCTGGTCGTACTGCTGACCGCTCTGGTCATACGGTTGACCGTTCTGATCGTACGGTCGGCCGTTCGGGTCGTACTGCGGGCCGCCCTGACCGGGGTAGCCCTGTCCGCCCTGGCCGGTGTATTGCTGCGGGGAATGACCGCCGTACTGCTGCTGTCCCTGGGCGTACTGCTGCGGGCCCTGGTCGTAGCCGGCCTGCTGCCCCGCGCCCCAGTCGCCGTACTCCGGCTGCTGCGGCTGCTCCGGATGGTGCTGCGGCTGGCCGCCGTAGGGGGACTGGGCCGCCTGGGCCTCCTGTCCTCCCCATCCGCCGTCCCCGTACAACGGGTCCTCGGGATGCCACGGTTCGGAGCCCGGGCCCCGGCCATACTCAGTCATCGATCCCCTAGAGCCGCGAGGCGGCGGTCGCGCGGTGGCTGGGCTCGGCTACCGTTCGCCTCTCTCTTGTGCGGAGGCTATTCGAACACCACCGCATCGCGCGGAACGTTACCGTACCGCGATCAGATGACCACTTCGACGCCCTCGCCGGGGGATGTGCCTGACGCCCGTTCGGACTCCAGTGCCTGCTGGAGGATGATCACGGCCGCTGCCTGGTCGATGACCGATCTGCCCTTCTTGGACTTCACGCCCGAGGCACGCAGTCCCTGACTGGCCGTCACTGTGGTCATCCTCTCGTCCAGGAGCCGCACCGGAACGGGTGCGATGCCCCGCGCGAACTCCTGCGCGAAGGCCCGGACCTTCACCGCGGCGGGGCCCTCGCCCCCCTTGAGGGAGCGTGGGAGACCGACGACGACCTCGATCGGTTCGTACTCCTCGACGAGCTGCCGCAGCCGCCGGTGGGCGGCCGGGACGTCACGTCCCGGCACGGTCTCCACCGGGGTGGCGAGGATCCCGTCGGGGTCGCACGAGGCGACCCCGATCCGGGCGTCCCCGACGTCGAGGGCGAGTCGGCGTCCGCGGCGCATGACCCGCTCGCCCTCGCTCACCTGGCGGACTCGGCCACGAGACGCTCGACGGCGTCGACGGCCTCACCGATGGCCGACGCGTTCTGGCCACCGCCCTGGGCCACGTCGGGCTTGCCGCCACCGCCGCCACCGAGGGTCTTGGCGGCCGTACGCACCAGGTCACCGGCCTTGAGACCGCGCTCGCGGGCGGCCTCGTTGGTGGCGATGACCGTCAGCGGCTTGCCGTTCACCGTGGTGAACAGGGCGACCACGGCGGCCCGTCCGCCCTGGATACGGCCGCGCACGTCGAGGACCAGCCTGCGCAGGTCGTCGGCGCTCGTGCCGTCCGGGACCTGGCCGGTGACCAGGGCGATGCCCTGGACGTCCTTGGCGGACCCGGCGAGACCGGCGGCGGCCTGGAGGACCTTCTCCGCGCGGAACTTCTCGATCTCCTTCTCGGCGTCCTTCAGCTTGCCGAGCATGGCCGAGACCTTCTCCGGGAGCTCCTCGGGGCGGCCCTTGATCAGCTCCTGGAGCTGGGCGACGACCGTGTGCTCGCGGGCGAGGAAGTTGTAGGCGTCGACACCCACCAGGGCCTCGATGCGCCGTACACCCGAACCGATCGACGACTCGCCGAGCAGCTTCACCAGACCGAGCTGCGCGGTGTTGTGCACGTGCGTGCCGCCGCACAGTTCCTTGGAGAAGTCCCCGATGGTGACGACCCGGACGCGCTCGCCGTACTTCTCGCCGAACTCGGCGATGGCGCCCTGCTTCTTGGCCTCGTCGATGCTGAGGATCTCGGCGTGCACGTCCAGGTCGCGGGCGAGCACCTCGTTGATCTTCTGCTCGACGTCCGTCATCACGGCCGTGGGCACGGCGGCCGGGGAACCGAAGTCGAAGCGGAAGCGGCCGGGCTGGTTCTCGGAGCCTGCCTGGGCGGCCGTCGGGCCGAGGGCGTCGCGCAGGGCCTGGTGGGTGAGGTGCGTGGCCGAGTGGGCGCGGGCGATGGCCGTGCGGCGGCGCACGTCGATGACGGCCTGGGCCTTGGCTCCGACGGTCACCTCGCCGACCTGGACGACGCCCTTGTGGACGTACACCCCGGGGACCGGCTTCTGGCAGTCGCGGACCTCGATCACGGCACCGGTGTCGATCCTGATCCGGCCGGTGTCGCCGATCTGGCCGCCGCCCTCGGCGTAGAACGGGGTGCGGTCGAGGACGATCTCGACCTCGTCGCCCTCGGTCGCGGCCGGCGAGGAGGCACCGTCGACGAGGATGCCGACGACCGTGGACTCGCCCTCGGTGCTGGTGTAGCCGATGAAGTCGGTCTCGCCGGCGGCGTCGGCGATCTCCCGGTAGGCGCCCATGTCCGCGTGCCCGGTCTTCTTGGCCTTGGCGTCGGCCTTGGCGCGTTCCCGCTGCTCCTTCATGAGGCGCCGGAAACCGTCCTCGTCCACGGACAGGCCCTGTTCGGCGGCCATCTCCAGGGTGAGGTCGATGGGGAAGCCCCAGGTGTCGTGGAGCAGGAACGCCTTGTCGCCGGAGAGGACCCTGCCACCGGCGGCCTTGGTCTCCGTGACGGCGGTGTCGAGGATGTTGGTGCCGCCCTTGAGGGCCTTGAGGAAGGCGGCCTCCTCGGCGAGGGCCACGGTCTCGATGCGCTGCCGGTCGCTGACGAGCTCGGGGTACTGCTGCCCCATCATGCCGATCACGACGTCGACGAGGTCCTTGACGACCGGGCCGGTGGCGCCGAGCAGCCGCATGTTGCGGATGGCGCGGCGCATGATGCGGCGCAGCACGTAGCCGCGGCCCTCGTTGCCCGGGGTGACGCCGTCACCGATGAGCATCACGGACGTGCGCATGTGGTCGGTGACCACGCGCAGGGAGACGTCGGAGTCCTGGCCGGCGCCGTACTCGACACCGGTGAGCTCGGTGGCCTTCTTGATGACGGCCATGGAGGTGTCGATCTCGTACAGGTTCTGCACGTCCTGCAGGATCATGGCGAGGCGTTCCAGGCCGAGACCCGTGTCGATGTTCTGGCTCGGGAGGTCCCCGAGGATCTCGAAGTCCTCCTTCGAGGTGCCCTCGCCGCGCTCGTACTGCATGAAGACGAGGTTCCAGATCTCCACGTACCGCTCGTCGTTGACGGCGGGGCCGCCCTCGGCGCCGAACTCGGGGCCGCGGTCGTAGTTGATCTCGGAACACGGGCCGCAGGGGCCCGGGACGCCCATGGACCAGTAGTTGTCCTTCTTGCCGAGACGCTGGATGCGCTCTCTGGGGACGCCGACGACCTCGTGCCAGATGCGCTCGGCCTCGTCGTCCTCCAGGTACACGGTGATCCAGAGCTTCTCCGGCTCCAGGCCGTAACCGCCCTTGTCCTGGGGGCTGGTGAGCAGCTCCCAGGCGTACTTGATGGCGCCTTCCTTGAAGTAGTCGCCGAAGGAGAAGTTGCCGCACATCTGGAAGAACGTGCCGTGCCGGGTGGTCTTGCCGACCTCCTCGATGTCCGGCGTGCGGACGCACTTCTGGACGCTGGTGGCGCGGTCGAACGGCGGCTTGACCTCACCGAGGAAGTAGGGCTTGAAGGGCACCATGCCGGCCGGGACCAGGAGGAGGGTCGGATCGTCCGCGATGAGCGACGCCGAAGGGACGACGGTGTGCCCGCGCTCCTCGAAGAAGCTCAACCAGCGGCGACGAATCTCGGCCGACTCCATCAGTGGTCCTCATTCCGGTTGCGCGAGTACGTCGACCTCTCGACGTACGTCGGGTTCTTGCTGTACTGCGGGTCGTTGCGGTTCTCGAGGGCGGCGACGCGACGCGGGGAGGGCAGTTCGGGATCGGCGTCCAGTCCGAGGACCTCGCCGAGTTCCGCCTCGCGCTGGGCCATTCCCTCGCGGACGTCGAGTGCGAAGTCCTTGAGCCGGTGGCCCGCTTCGATCGCCTTGTTGGCGGCCTGGGCCGCGAGGCTCTCGGGCGTCAGCTGCTTGATCTTGCGGTTGACCTTGGTGGTGGCCCACACACCGGCGGCTGCGCCCGCGGTGAACCAGAACGTACGGCGGAACATCGCTGCGTCAGTCCTTCTTCCGCTTGGCCCGTCGCGCCGACGGGACGGTGCGGCCCACGATCACGGTACGACGCGCGGGCTTGGCAGGCATGTCCTCCCGGCGGCCGCCCATGGCCCGGCGCACGCCGTAGCCGAACGCCGCCACCTTCACCAGCGGTCCGCCGAAGGTCGACGCAACGGTGGTGGAGAGCGCCGACGCGTTCGACGTGACCTCCTGGACGTCGGAGGCGATGGCGTCGACCCGGTCGATCTGGGTCTGCGCCGAGCGCACGGCCGCGGAGGCGTCCGCGAGGAGCGGGACCGTCTGTTCGGTCACGTCCGCGACGAGTTTGGTGGTCGCCCTGAGCGTCTGGGCCAGCCTCGCGAGTGCCACCGCGAGGAAGGAGACCAGAATCGCCCAGAAGACGGCCACCAGAATCCCGGCCACCTCTCCACCGGACACCGCGCACCCGCTCCCTGGATCGTGCCTCACCATCGAAAAGTCGTCCTGTGACCCTATCGCGCCGGGGCAGCCGGTCCGTACCGGATTACCGCCCGCCGCAACCGGAGTTGCGTGAACGGATTGTACGGAGTGCGTATGGATGAGTACGCTCAGTTGCCCATGCGGGCTTCTCAGCGTTCTCAGCGTTCTCGGCGTCCGGGCGCGGGGGCAGGCGGTCACCCGGCCGGCAATCTGCCCCTGGAGCTCAACGCGTTCGTGGGCCGCTCGGCCGAACTGTCGCAGCTGGGCACGGCCCTCGACGCGGCGCGGCTGGTGACGGTGACCGGCCCGGGCGGGGTCGGCAAGTCGCGGCTCGCGGCGCGCGCGGCGGCCGGGTCGCGGCCGCGCGACGGGGTGTGGCTCGTGGAGCTGGCCGCGGTGCGCGATCCGGAACTGGTCGAGTACGCGGTCGTGGAGGCGCTGGGTCTGACGGACCACACCTCGCGCCCGCCGCGCCGGGTACTGCTGGAGCATCTCGCGGAGCGCCGGGTCCTGCTCGTCGTCGACGGGTTCGAGCATCTCGTGGACGCGTGCGCGTCGCTGGTCGGTGACCTGCTGAGGCGCTCCGCGGGCCTGCGGGTGCTCGCCGTGGGGCGCAGACCGCTGTCGGTGGACGGTGAGCGGGTCTTCCCGCTGGCGCCGTTGAGCGAACCGGAGGCGGCCGAGCTGTTCGCGGACCGTGCCGCCGCCGGGGCACCGCAGTTCGCGCTGGACGACGGCAACCGCGCGGACGTGCACGAGATCTGCCGGCGGCTCGACGGTGTCCCGCTCGCCGTGGAACTGGCCGCGGGACGGTTGCGGGCCCTCTCCCCCGCCCAGTTGCTGGCCCGGCTCGACGACCGCTTCCGGCTGCTGACGGGGGGCGGGCGCGACATGCTGCCGCGCCACCGGACGCTGCGTACGGCGATCGGCTGGAGCCACGAGCTGTGCACACCGCGGGAACGGCTGCTGTGGGCACGGCTGTCGGTGTTCGCCGGGCCGTTCGACCTGGAGGCCGTGGAGTACGTGTGCGGGGGCGGCGGGCTGCGTCCCGACAACATCCTCGACGTGCTCGGCGAGTTGCTCGCCCAGTCGGTCGTCACCCGCGAGGAGACCCCGGCGGGGGCGCGCTACCGGATGCTGGACACGGTCCGGTCGTACGGCGCGGACTGGCTGGAGGCCATGGGCGACGCGGCGCGACTGAGGCGGCGCCACCGCGACTGGTACCTGGGGCTGGCGACCTGGGGCGAGCTGGACTGGTTCTCGCCCCGGCAGCGCGAGGTGGCCGCGCGGGTGGAGGCGGAGCTGCCGAACCTGCGCCACGCCCTGGAGCACTGCCTCAGCGAGCCGGACGGCGGACATCTGGGCCAGTACCTCGCGGGGACCCTCTGGTACTACTGGGTCGGCTGCGGGCGGCTGTCGGAGGGACGGCACTGGCTGGAGCGGAGCGTCGGCCTGGAGACGGGCCACGAGCGCTCGCGGCTGAAGGCGCTGTGGGTGCTCGGCTACGTGGCGGTCCTGCAGGGCGACAGCGTGCCCGCGCTCGCCGCGCTCGACGAGTGCCGGCAGCGGGCCGAGCTGTCCGGGAACGCCACCGCGCTGGCCTACGCGGAGCACCGCACCGGCTGTCTGGCCCTGGTCACCGACGACATGCTCCGTGCGGAAACGCTCCTTCGTTCGGCGCTCGAGCGGTATCACGAGATCGGCGAGCTCAACAGCAACGTCCTGATGGGCCAGGTCGAGCTGGGGATGGCCCTGGCCTTCCAGGGCGACCTGCCGGGCGCGGTGCGGCTGTGCGAGGAGGTGCGCCGGGTCTGCGTGGACCACGGGGAGCGCTGGGCCCTGGCGTACGCGCTGTACGTGCTGGCGTACGCGGCCTGGACCGAGGGCGACCTGCCGGGGGCCCGGCGGCTGCTGGCCGAGTGCCTGGACACCACCCACGTCTTCCACGACCTGCTCGGCACGGTCCTGGCGGTGGAACTGCTCGCGCTGGTCACCGTGTCGGAGGGCGACGCCGGCGAGGCCGCGGTGCTGCAGGGGTCCGCGGCCTCGATGTGGCCGTCGGTGGGTCTGCCGCTGTTCGGCTCGGCGCACTACAACGCCCCGCACGAGCTGTGCGAGGCGACGGCCCGGGAACAGCTGGGCGACGAACGGTACGAGGAGTGCGTACGCGCGGGGGCGCGGCTCGGCCTGCGGGCGGCGGTGGGCCGGGCACTGGGGCACTCCCGGCAGCGGGCGCCGGGCACGTCCTGCGGGCAGCGAGGCGGTGCGGTACCCCCGGACATGCGAGAACCCGCCGCCTCGCCCACCCACAGGGGCGGCGAGGCGACGGGCTGAAGCAGGCGCGGGGCCGGTGCTGAGAGGTACGCCTGATCAGCGGGCGTAGTACTCGACGACGAGCTGCTCGTCGCAGATCACCGGGATCTCCTTGCGGTTCGGCTCGCGGTCCAGGCGGAACGCCAGGGCGCCGAGGTTCACCTGGAGGTAGCGCGGGGTCTCGCCGTCGGGGGCGAAGCCACCGGCGCGGGCGACCTCGAACAGCGTCTTGCTGCGGCTGCGCTCGCGGACCATCACGACGTCGTCGGGCCGGACGCGGAAGGACGGCTTGTCGACCTTCTGGCCGTTGACC
Organism: Streptomyces sp. NPDC002701; assembly: GCF_042889045.1. Lineage (NCBI taxonomy): Bacteria > Bacillati > Actinomycetota > Actinomycetes > Kitasatosporales > Streptomycetaceae > Streptomyces > Streptomyces sp. NPDC002701. The sequence goes on along the minus strand of NZ_JBIAQL010000011.1, from coordinate 125,634 downwards.
TCGATGTGGCCGTGCACGACCATCTGGCGGGCCTGGTAGATCGTGCGGGCGATGCCCGAACGCAGGACCAGCGCGTCGAGACGGCGCTCGAGCTCGATGACCAGGGCCTCACCGGTCTTGCCCTGCGTCTTGGCGGCACGCTCGTAGGCGCGGACGAGCTGGCGCTCGGACACGTCGTACTGCGCGCGCAGACGCTGCTTCTCGAGCAGACGGACCTTGTAGTCCGAGTTCTGCTTGCGGCCACGGCCGTGCTCGCCCGGCGGGTAGGGGCGGGCCTCGAAGTACTTGACGGCCTTCGGGGTCAGCGCGATGCCGAGGGCACGCGACTTCTTGACCTTGGGGCGGGACTGGTTCGCCACTTCTTTTCCTTCTTCTCTTCGGCTGCCTCAGGGTTACGGGAGGTCGCATCCGCAACCGGGGATTCCCGTCAGGTCCGCGGGGGACATGCCGGGCAGCCGCTCCCCTGGCTGGGCACATACGTGCAGCACACGAACGGCCCACCGACCGATCCCGGAACTCCGGGTGGTGGTGGGCTGCCCGCGACACCTACAACCGGTGCGCGACGCTCCTGGATCGAAAGATCCGGCTGGGTGTCCCGCCTGAGGCGCCGACCGGGGCCGGACACGGGACTCAGCACTGCGGGGAAGTCTACAGGGTCCTGCGGCTTCCTCAGGACCGCCCTCGGCCGAGGTGCTTCCTGGTCCACTCGACCGCGTCCGCGTAGCGTGCCTCGGCGCCGTGCCGGGTCGGCGTGTAGTACTCGCGGTCCTTGAGCTCCTCCGGCGCGTACTGCTGGGCGGCGATGCCCTCCGGCAGGTCGTGCGGGTACACGTACCCCTGCGCGTGGCCGAGCTTGGCCGCGCCCTTGTAGTGCCCGTCGCGCAGGTGGGTGGGCACGGGGCCCGCGTGGCCCTTGCGCACGTCCTCCATGGCGGCGCCGATCGCCATGGTCGCCGCGTTCGACTTCGGGGCCAGGGCGAGGGCGATGGTGGCGTGGCTGAGGGTGAGCGCGGCCTCGGGGAAGCCGATCATGGCGACGGCCTGCGCGGCCGCGACGGCGATGGGCAGGGCGGTCGGGTCGGCGAGCCCGATGTCCTCGCTGGCCGAGATCATCAGCCGGCGGGCGATGAACCGGGGATCCTCGCCCGCCTCGATCATCCGGGCCAGGTAGTGCAGCGCGGCGTCGACGTCCGAGCCGCGGATGGACTTGATGAGGGCGCTGGCCACGTCGTAGTGCTGGTCGCCGTCTCGGTCGTACTTCACCGCGGCCCGGTCGACGGTCTCCTCCAGCGTCTGGAGGGTGATCTGCGGCTCGCCCTTGTCGAGCGCGGATCCGGCCGCCGCCTCCAGAGCCGTCAGTGCGCGGCGGGCGTCGCCCCCGGCGATCCGCAGGAGGTGCTCCTCGCTGTCCTCGGGGAGGGTGAGGGCGCCCTTGAGGCCACGGTCGTCGGTGAGGGCCCGGCGCAGCAGCGCGCGCAGGTCGTCGTCCGTGAGCGGTTCGAGGGTGAGGAGGAGCGAGCGGGACAGGAGGGGGGAGATGATGGAGAAGTACGGGTTCTCCGTGGTCGCCGCGATCAGCGTGACCCAGCGGTTCTCCACGGCCGGCAGCAGGGAGTCCTGCTGGGCCTTGCTGAAGCGGTGGATCTCGTCGAGGAAGAGGACGGTCTCCTTGCCGAAGCCGCCGGTGGCACGGCGGGCGCCCTCGATGACCGCGCGCACCTCCTTGACGCCCGCGGTGATCGCGGACAGCTCCACGAAGCGCTTGTTCGTCGCCTTGGAGACCACGTACGCCAGGGTCGTCTTGCCGGTGCCCGGCGGGCCCCAGAGGATCACCGAGGAGGGGCCGGCCGGGCCCCCGCCGCTCTCGCCGACGAGTCTGCGCAGCGGCGAGCCCGGCTTCAGCAGATGCTGCTGGCCCACGACCTCGTCGAGGGTGCGCGGGCGCATCCGGACGGCCAGGGGGCTGCTGGACGGGTCCTTCTCCTGGCGTTCTTCGGCTGCGGCGGTAAACAGGTCGGGCTCCACGTCGGAAACCCTATGTCACGCCACTGACAGAGCGGTCCAGCCCTTGGCGCGCAAGGGACGAGCCGGTCCCGTCAGCTGGTCCAGAAGTCCCACCAGCGCGTCAGGACCAGCATGCCGATGACCCCGATGTGCATGACCGGCAGCACCCAGGCGAACTCGCCGAGGAAGCCCTTCAGCCAGCCGGGGGCGGGCAGCACGCCGTTGCGGACGTTGTGCGCGGTCACGGCCCAGAACATGATGATGGTCGCGACCCAGGCGAGGCAGCACCACAGGCACAGCGAGTTGATGTTGTACAGCGACTGGTACTGGAGCCAGGTCACGAAACCGACGCCGAACAGCATGCCCGCGTCGAGGGTGAGCCAGTACCAGCGCGGGAAGGAGGCGCGGCCGAGCAGGCTCATGCCGACGCAGATCACCATGCCGTAGGCGACGAGGCCCAGCATCGGGTTGGGGAACCCGAAGACGGATGCCTGGTCGCTCTTCATGATGTTGCCGCAGGAGACGACCGGGTTCAGGCTGCAGCCCGGCGTGAAGTTCGGGTCCTCGAGCAGCTTGAACTTGTCGATGGTGATGACCCAGGAGGCCAGCACGCCGGCCGCGCCGGTGATCACCAGCAGCAGGGCGAGGACACGGCCTCCGCCCACGGCTCGCGGGGCACCGGCGGCGTCCTGGTCGGTGGGGACGCCTTCCCTGACTGTCGTCTTGCTCATCACGCCGTTTCCGTAGCTCGAGAGGGCTTTCCGGGCACGGTCATTGTGCCGCACGGGCGTGGGTGTCCACCGTTCGATGGGCATAAGGAAGTGCGTGCGGGTGTGCTGGGGCGGGGCTGCGTGTGCAGGGAATCGCCCGGTGGGGCGAATCCGAGGGCGCGGGGTTGACGACCGCGGGCCCCGGAGCGGTTCTCGCCCCCGCCGCCCCTTCCCGTCCCGACCCTGGGGGCTGCGCCCCCAGACCCCCCTTGTCGCGCTGCGCGCTCGTCCTCAAGCGCCGGACGGGCCGGATTTCCGGCCCGTCCGGCGCTTGAGGACCGGGGGTTCGGGGGCTGGCCCCCGAGAAATGCCCGCTTCAGCTGAGCCGGGACTCCAGTTCGGCCACGATCTCGTTCACGCCCACCGGGACCTGCTCGCCCGACTCCATGTCCTTGAGCTGGACGACCCCCTCGGCGAGATCACGCTCACCGGCCACGACGGCATACCTCGCCCCACTGCGGTTGGCGTTCTTCATGGCCCCCTTGAGCCCCTTCCCGCCGTACGAGAAGTCCGCCGCGACCCCGGTCCTGCGCAGCTCGGTCACCACACCGAACAGCACGCGGCGCGCCTCCTCACCGAGCGGCACGGCGAACACGCTGGTGGCCGGGGGCAGTTGCAGCGACACCCCTTCGGCCTCGAGCGCGAGGACCGTACGGTCGACGCCCAGTGCCCAGCCGACGGACGGCAGCGCGGGGCCGCCGATCATCTCGGACAGGCCGTCGTACCGTCCGCCCCCGCCGACCGCGGACTGCGAGCCGAGGCCGTCGTGCACGAACTCGAAGGTGGTCCGGGTGTAGTAGTCCAGGCCGCGCACCAGCTTCGCGTCGTCCTCGAAGGAGACGCCCGCGGCCGTGATCAGCTCGCGCACCTCCTCGTGGTACGCCTTGCACGCGTCGCAGAGGTAGTCGCGCAGCAGCGGGGCGCCGACGAGCTGCTTCTGGACGTCGTCCCGCTTGTCGTCGAGGACGCGCAGCGGGTTGATGTCGGCGCGGCGCAGGGTCTCCTCGTCCAGGTCGAGCCCGCGCAGGAAGTCCTGGAGCGCGGCCCGGTAGACGGGCCGGCACTCCTTGTCGCCCAGCGAGTTGAGCAGGATCCGGAAGTCGCGCAGTCCGAGCGAGCGGTACGCCTGGTCGGCCAGGATGATCAACTCGGCGTCGAGGGCCGGGTCCTCGGCCCCGATCGCCTCGGCGCCGACCTGCGAGAAGTGCCTGTACCGGCCCTTCTGCGGGCGCTCGTAGCGGTAGTAGGAGCCCGAGTACCAGAGCTTGACCGGCAGGTTGCCGAGCTTGTGGAGGTTGGCCTCCAGAGCGGCCCGCAGCACGGAGGCCGTGCCCTCGGGGCGCAGTGCCAGCTGGTCGCCGCCCTTGGTCTCGAAGGCGTACATCTCCTTGGTCACGATGTCGGTGGACTCACCGACGCCGCGCGCGAACAGCTCGACGCTCTCGAATCCGGGGGTCTCGATGTATCCGTAACCGGAGTTGCGCAGCGGGGCGGCGATCGCCTCGCGCACCGCGAGATACTGCGCGCTGTCCGGCGGGATCAGGTCGTACGTGCCCTTGGGTGCCTTGAAGGTGCTCAACGGAAGTCTCTCGTCACATTCCTCGTCGAGGAGCGGAGGTGGGGTCCGCTCCCTGGCCGGCCGCCGCCACCTGCCGCAGATACGGGTTGGTGGCGCGTTCCTGGCCGATGGTCGTCTGGGCGCCGTGGCCGGACAGCACCACGGTCGAGTCGTCGAGCGGCAGGCACACGCGTGCCAGCGAGCCGAGCATCTCGTCCATGTCGCCGCCGGGCAGGTCGGTGCGTCCGATGGAGCCGGCGAAGAGCAGGTCACCGGAGAAGAACACGGACGGGATCTCCGTGTTCGCGGGCATCCGGAACGTCACCGACCCCTTCGTATGGCCCGGTGCGTGCGCGACGGAGAAGTCGAGTCCTGCGAGCTTCAGCGCGGCGCCGTCCGTCAGCTCCTTCACGTCGTCCGGTTCGCCGACCGTGAGCTCGCCCATCAGCGGCATGCCGATCGAGCGGCCGAGCGCCCGCTCCGGATCGCTCATCATGTACCGGTCCGCGGGGTGGATCCAGGCGGGTACGTCGTGCGCGCCGCAGACCGGGACCACCGAGGCGACATGGTCGATGTGGCCGTGCGTGAGGACGACGGCGACGGGCTTGAGCCGATGCTTGGCGAGTGCTTCCTCGACTCCCTGGGCGGCCTGGTGGCCCGGGTCGATGATCACGCACTCCTCACCGGCGGCGGGGGCGACCAGATAACAGTTGGTGCCCCAGGCCCCGGCGGGGAACCCGGCAATGAGCACGTTCGTCCTTCGGTATGTCGTACGGCAGGTCGTACGGGAATGGTTTCGCTGCGGATGAGAGCCTACCGGCGCTGCCGGAACCACAGCGAACCCATATACGGTACGGGGCACACGCAGGCGGTCGGCTCACAAGACGCACGCGTCCCACCTGACGTACGAGATGACGTACGAGACGCATGAGGAGATAACCCGGTGGTCACCCAGGAACAGCGGCGGCGTCAGCTCGCCCGGGAGAAGTTCTTGCGGCAACAGCAGCGGCGTACGTCCGCCCGTCGCAAGGCCCACGCTCGTAACGCGGTGATCGCGTCGGTCCTCGGCGTGGTCGTCGTGGGCAGCGTGGTGTCGTACGCGACCGGGGTGTTCAAGCAGGACGACGACAAGTCCAACGCGGCGGCGGAGGCCACCCCGAGTCCTTCCGCGCCCAGCAAGGCCCCGGACCCCTGTGACAAGGCCGCCGGGGGCAAGGTGAAGTCGCTGAGCTACAAGAAGGAGCCGGCGATGACCATCGACAGGTCGGCGGACTACACGATGAAGCTGCAGACGACCTGCGGCGCGATAGACATCGACATGCCGGCCACGAAGGCCCCGCACACGGTCAACTCGTTCAATTTCCTGGTGGGCAAGGGCTACCTGGACCACACCAAGTGCCACCGTCTGACGACGAACGGCATCTACGTGCTCCAGTGCGGCGACCCGCAGGGCACCGGCATGGGCGGCCCCGGCTACACCGTCCCCGACGAGAACCTCAAGGACAAGCGCCTCAAGGGCGGCGTGTATCCGGCGGGTACGGTCGCGATGGCCAACCAGTACAACGCGCAGACGAAGGAAGGCCGTGACACCGGCGGCAGCCAGTTCTTCCTCGTCTATCAGGACAGTCAGTTGCCCGCCAACTACACACCGTTCGGCACGATTTCCGAATCGGGCATGAAGGTGCTGAAGAAGATCGCGGCCGCCGGTGAGAGCACTGGCCAGGGCGACGGCGCACCCAACGCGACGGTCGTGATCGACAAGGCGACCGTCACGAAATCCTGACCGCCAAGTGCGAAATTTCGGTCGCGCGGGATGCGGACAGCCGCCCCGCCGGTCGCCTATGTTGGCCGTGACGAAACTGTGGACGATGCCCGGGGGCAGTGCTGCCCCACGCAGGCATCATGTGGAGGAGGCGCTGTGAGCAGCGACCCGTGGGGCCGCGTCGACGAGACGGGGACCGTGTACGTGCGTACGGCCGACGGCGAGCAGGTCGTCGGTTCCTGGCAGGCCGGAACTCCCGACGAGGCACTGGCCTACTTCGAGCGCAAGTACGAGGGCCTGGTCGTGGAGATCGGCCTCCTCGAACGACGAGTGAAGACGACCGACCTGTCCTCGAAGGACGCCCAGATCGCCATCGATCACATCCGCGAGCAGGTGGACGCCCACCACGCGGTCGGGGATCTGGACGCGCTGCGGAAGCGGTTGGACAAGCTCGTCGAGACGGTCGACGCTCGCCGTGAGGAGCGCAAGGCGCAGCGGGCCAAGCAGTCCGACGAGGCCCGGCACTCCAAGGAGGCGCTGGTCGTCGAGGCGGAGGAGCTGGCCCAGTCCGACCAGTGGCGGGCCGCCGGTGAGCGGCTGCGCGCCCTGGTGGACACCTGGAAGGGCCTGCCGCGGCTCGACCGGAAGTCCGACGACGAGCTGTGGCACCGTTTCTCGCACGCGCGCTCGGCGTTCTCCAAGCGCCGCAAGGCGCACTTCGCGTCGCTGGACGCCCAGCGCGAGGAGGCCCGCAAGACCAAGGAGAAGCTGGTCGCGGAGGCCGAGGCGCTCTCCGGTTCGGCGGACTGGGGTCCGACGGCGGCCCGTTACCGCGAGCTGATGGCGGACTGGAAGGCCGCGGGCCGTGCCCAGCGCGAGCACGAGGACGACCTGTGGAACCGCTTCCGCGGCGCCCAGGACGTGTTCTTCGCGGCGCGCAGCTCGGTCTTCGCCGAGCGGGACGCGGAGCAGACGGAGAACCTGAAGCTCAAGGAGGAGCTGGCCGAGGAGGCCGAGAAGCTCCTTCCGGTGCAGGATCTGAAGGCGGCGAGGGCAGCCTTCCGCTCGATCAACGAGCGCTGGGAGGCCATCGGGCATGTGCCGCGCGACGCCCGCCCGAAGGTCGAGGGCCGGATGCACGCGGTGGAGCGGGCGCTGCAGGAGTCCGAGGAGACCGAGTGGCGCCGGACGAACCCGGAGGCACGCGCGCGTGCCGAGGGTCTGACCGGTCAGCTGCAGGCCGCCGTGGACAAGCTGGAGGGCCAGATCGAGGCGGCGCGCTCCGCGGGCAACAACGCCAAGGCCGACAAGCTCCAGCGGGAGCTGGACGGGCGGCGGGCGCTGCTTGAGCAGGCGCTGAAGGGGTTGCAGGAGTTCGGCGGATAGCTCCGCCGGGGCGCTCCACTGCGAGGCCGGTTCTTGCCTGCGGGTGCGTTGCGGCTGGGCGCGCAGTTCCCCGCGCCCCTGAGAGGAGGGCTGCGCCCCCCTTCCAGGGGCGCAGCCCTAGGCGTCCGAGGGTCTGCGGGCCGAGGTCACCCGGTAGACGTCGTACACGCCCTCCACTCCCCTGACCGCCTTCAGGACGTGGCCCAGGTGTTTCGGGTCGCCCATCTCGAAGGTGAAGCGGGAGGTGGCCACCCGGTCGCGGGACGTCTGGACCGCCGCGGACAGGATGTTGACGTGCTGGTCGGACAGGACCCGTGTGACGTCCGACAGCAGACGGGAGCGGTCCAGGGCCTCGACCTGGATGGCGACCAGGAACACCGAGGACTGGGTGGGGGCCCACTCGACGTCCAGGATGCGCTCGGGTTCACGGGACAGCGAGTCGACGTTGACGCAGTCGCTGCGGTGCACGGACACCCCGCTGCCGCGCGTCACGAAGCCGATGATGGGGTCGCCGGGGACGGGCGTGCAGCAGCGGGCCAGTTTGACCCACACGTCGTCGACGCCCTTGACGACGACACCCGGGTCCGCGTTCGAGCGGCGCTTGCGGCCCCGGCCGCGGGCGGGCGGGACGCTCTCGTCGATCTCCTCGGACGCGGCCTCCTCGCCGCCGAGCGCCTGGACGAGTTTCTGCACGACGTTCTGCGCGGCCACATGGCCCTCGCCGATCGCCGCGTACAGGGACGAGATGTCGGGGTAGCGCATCTCGTGCGCGAGCGTGACCAGCGAGTCGCCGGTGAGGATGCGCTGGATCGGCAGGTTCTGCTTGCGCATGGCCCGCGCGATGGCGTCCTTGCCCTGCTCGATGGCCTCGTCCCGGCGCTCCTTGGAGAACCAGGCGCGGATCTTGTTGCGGGCACGGGGCGACTTGACGAAGCCCAGCCAGTCCCGGGAGGGTCCGGCGCCGGCCGCCTTGGAGGTGAACACCTCCACCAGGTCGCCGTTGTCGAGGGTCGACTCCAGCGGTACGAGGCGTCCGTTGACGCGTGCTCCTATGGTGCGGTGGCCCACCTCGGTGTGCACCGCGTACGAGAAGTCGACGGGGGTGGCGCCGGCCGGCAGCGCTATGACGTCGCCCTTCGGCGTGAAGACGAAGACCTCGTTGCGTGACAGGTCGAAGCGCAGGGACTCCAGGAACTCCCCGGGGTCCTCGGTCTCCTTCTGCCAGTCGAGGAGCTGGCGCAGCCACGCCATGTCGTTGAGGTGGTCGTCCTTGCCGGTGGTCCTCGGCTGATCCGAGCGCACCTTGGAGGCGCCGGCGACGGCCTCCTGCTTGTACTTCCAGTGGGCGGCGATGCCGTACTCGGCGCGGCGGTGCATGTCGAAGGTGCGGATCTGCAGCTCGACGGGCTTGCCGTTGGGGCCGATGACCGTCGTGTGCAGCGACTGGTACATGTTGAACTTGGGCATCGCGATGTAGTCCTTGAACCGGCCGGGGACCGGGTTCCATCGCGCGTGCACGGTGCCGAGGGCGGCGTAGCAGTCGCGGACCGTGTCGACGAGGACGCGGATGCCCACCAGGTCGTAGATCTCCGCGAAGTCACGGCCGCGGACGATCATCTTCTGGTAGACGCTGTAGTAGTGCTTCGGACGCCCTGTGACGGTCGCCTTGATGCGGGCCGCGCGCAGGTCGGACTGGACCTCGTGGGTCACTATGGCGAGGTACTCGTCGCGCTTGGGGGCGCGCTCGGCGACCAGGCGCACGATCTCGTCGTACATCTTGGGGTAGAGGATCGCGAAGGCGAGGTCCTCCAGCTCCCACTTGATGGTGTTCATGCCCAGGCGGTGGGCGAGCGGCGCGTAGATCTCCAGGGTCTCGCGCGCCTTCTTCTCCTGCTTCTCGCGCTTGAGGTAGCGCATGGTGCGCATGTTGTGCAGCCGGTCGGCGAGCTTGATGACCAGGACGCGCGGGTCCTTGGCCATGGCGACGACCATCTTGCGGACGGTCTCGGCCTGCGCGGCCTCGCCGAACTTGACCTTGTCGAGCTTGGTGACGCCGTCGACGAGGAGGGCGACCTGGTCGCCGAAGTCCTTGCGGAGGGTGTCGAGGCCGTACTCGGTGTCCTCGACCGTGTCGTGCAGGAGGCCGGCCATCAGCGTGGCCGGGTCCATGCCCAGCTCGGCGAGGATCGTGGTCACCGCGAGCGGGTGCGTGATGTACGGGTCACCGCTCTTGCGCTTCTGTCCGCGGTGCCAGCGTTCGGCGACCTGGTAGGCGCGCTCGACCTGGCGGAGCGTGGACGTCTCGATCTTCGGGTCGTTGCTGCGCACTATCCGCAGCAGCGGCTCCAGGACCGGGTTGTACGGGTTGGACCGCTGGACGCCGAGACGGGCGAGCCGGGCCCGTACGCGGTTGGAGGAACCGCCGCCGGAGCGGGCGGGCTGACCGGCCGCGGGGCGCGCGGCGGGCGGTGCCGCCTGTCGCTCGGGAGCCGTCTGCTGCGTGGAGCCCTGCCGCTCGACGGCCGCCTGCTGGTCCGGGCCCTGCCGCTCCGGGGCCGCCGGCTCGGGGCGTGGCCGCTCGGCGGCCCCGGCCGCCGGGGCGGTCGTGCCGTTCTTCGCGGGCGCGGGCGGCGTGGGCGTGCCTGCGGGCGCCGCGGACTGGTCGGGCCTGGCGGCTGGGGGTACGCCCGGGCGTTCGGCCCTGGGGGCGAGTGGCTGGGCCTCGTCTGGCAAGAGGGCTCCTCGTGCGCGATCCGGGTCCCCGGTCAGGTTCCGGAAACCCCATGGTAGCGATCCCGGGCTCGGGTCTCCCCTTCGGCCGGTGAGACGGCCTTCTACGGAAGAAACACGAGAGGCGGGTCCCGGATTCCTCCGGGACCCGCCCACGTGGTGTCGTACGGGCTTCTGAGCGGTGTCGGGCGGGTGACGGCCCGGGAGGCCGGGCCGCTTCCCGTCCGGTCGCTCAGACCTTCAGGAGCGCCTCCAGCGGGGCCCCGTCCAGGGCCGGCTCCAGGCGGGCGCGGCCGCCCAGGAAGCCGAGCTCCATCAGGACGGCGACCCCGGCGATCTCGGCGCCCGCCCGGCGGATCAGCCGGAGCGACGCCTCCGCGGTGCCGCCGGTGGCGAGGACGTCGTCGACGACCAGGACCCGGTCGCCCGGCGTCAGGTCCTCGGCGTGCACCTCGATCTCGGCGGAGCCGTACTCCAGGTCGTACGCCTGGCTGAGGGTCGCTCCGGGGAGCTTGCCCGCCTTGCGCACCGGGATGAAGCCCAGTCCGGTGCGGACCGCGACGGGCGCGCCGAGGATGAAGCCGCGGGCCTCCAGGCCGACGATCTTCGTGGCGCCGGTGCGGACACCGACCTCGGCCAGGGCGTCGGTGAGCGCCGTGAACGCCACCGGGTCCGCGAGGAGCGGGGTGATGTCCTTGAACATCACGCCCGGCTCCGGGTGGTCCGGTACGTCACGGATGCGGCTGAGCAGCAGCTCCGTGACGTCCGCGGGTCCGGTCATCGGCGCTTGCCCGAGGGACGGCCGCGGCCACGGCCGCGGGACGACGGCTGGGCGCGCTGGGCACGGGGTCCGACGACGGCGGGCGTCGCGTCCTCCGGCTCGTCCTCGTCGTCGTACGTCCGGTCGGCGACGGGGGTCTCCAGGGACTCGCCCTTCGCCGCGGCGGCGGAACGCTTGGCCAGGACGCGCTTCTTCAGCGCCTTCATCTGCGGCTCGCGCTCCTTGAGGTCGGCGACGAGCGGCGTGGCGATGAAGATCGAGGAGTACGCACCGGCCGCGAGGCCGACGAACAGCGACAGCGAGATGTCGTTGAGCATGCCCGCGCCGAGGACACCGCCGCCGATGAACAGCAGGCCCGCCACCGGGAGCAGCGCGACCACCGTGGTGTTGATCGACCGCACCAGCGTGCCGTTGATCGAGCGGTCGGCGATCTCGCTGTAGGTCCAGCGGGTCTGTTTGGTGATGTCCTTCGTCTGTTCCTTGAGGCTGTCGAAGACGACCACCGTGTCGTAGAGCGAGTAACCGAGGATCGTGAGCAGACCGATCACGGTACCCGGGGTGACTTCGAAGCCGACCAGTGCGTAGACGCCGACCGTGATGGTGATGTCGTGGATGAGCGCCACGAGCGCGGCCACGGCCATCCGCCACTCGAAGGCGATCGCCAGATAGATCACGACCAGGACCAGGAAGATCGCCAGGCCCTGCCACGCCTTGTCGGCCACCTGATCACCCCAGCTGGGGCCGACCAGGTCCGCGTTGATCTTCTCCGCGTCGACCTTCAGGTTCTTGGCGAGCTCTTCCTTGATCTGGTCGGACTTGCCGGTGTCGACCCCGGCGACCTGGATGCGCAGTCCGCCGTTGCCGAGCTTCTGGACGATCGCGTCGTGGCCGGACGCCTCTTCCGCGTAGGTCTCGGCCTGGCTGACCGAGATGCTGGTCCGCTCGGTGGTGAAGACGGCGCCGCCCTGGAACTCGATGCCCATGTTCAGGCCACGCACCGCGAGGCCGACGATGGCCGTGATGGTGATCAGGATCGAGACGCCGTACCAGATCTTGCGCTTGCCGACGAAGTCGTAGCCGATCTCGCCGCGGTGGAGCCGGGCGCCGAGGGTGCCGAGTTTCGACATCTCACGCCTCCTTCGTGTCGACGGGGGCGGACACACGACGGGTGCGGCGCAGCGGCGGCTGGACGCCCAGTCGCTTCGGGTCGAGACCGGACCAGCTGTGGCCCTCCGCGAAGAACTTCTTGCGGGCCAGGATCGTCATCAGCGGCTTGGTGAAGAAGAAGACGACGACCACGTCGAGCAGAGTGGTCAGACCGAGCGTGAACGCGAAGCCCTGGACCTTGCCGACGGTGACGACGAAGAGCACGGCGGCGGCGAGGAACGACACGAAGTCGGAGACCAGGATCGTGCGCCGGGCGCGCGGCCAGGCACGCTCGACCGCGGGGCGCATCGACCGGCCTTCGCGGATCTCGTCACGGATGCGTTCGAAGAACACGATGAACGAGTCCGCCGTGATGCCGATGGCGACGATGGCGCCGCAGACCGCGGGCAGGTTCAGCGCGAAGCCGATGGTCGGGCCGAGCAGCGACATGATCACGTAGGTCATGACCGCGGAGACCAGCAGCGAGGCGATCGCGATGAGCGACAGGCCGCGGTAGTAGACGACCAGGTAGATGATGACCAGGGCCAGGCCGATGGCGCCGGCGATCAGGCCGGCCTCCAGCTGCTCGCCGCCGAGCGCGGCGGTGACGGTGGTGACGCTCGCCTCCGTGAAGGTGAGCGGCAGTGCGCCGTACGACAGCATGTTGGCCAGGTCCTGCGACTCCTGCTGGTCGAAGCTGCCGGAGATCTCCGCGCTGCCGCCGGTCAGCGCCTGGCTGACGTACGGGTCGGAGACGACCTCACCGTCGAGGACGATGGCGAACTGGTTCTGCGGGGACTGGTTCTGCGCGAGCTTGCCCGTGATGCTCGCGAACTTCTTGGCACCCTTGGACGTGAAGTCCATGGTGACCTTCCAGCCCGCGGCACCCTGGGTGTCGAAGACGGCCGACGCCTTGTCGACGTCGGTGCCCTCCACCTCGGCCGGGCCGAGGATGTACTTCTGCCACTGGCCCTGCGCGTTCTGACCGCAGGCCACGGTCGGGTCCGACGCCTTGACGCCGTCACCGGCCGTCGCGCGGGTCGTCTTCTTGCTGCAGTCCAGCGCGGTGTACTCGGCCTGCAGCTTGGCGGTGGCCGGGTCGGCGCTCGGGGCGTCCGAGGCGGGCGGGCTGGCGGGGGCGGACGCGTCTCCCGTGGTGCTCGCCGAGGGAGTGGGGTCGGCCTTCAGCGCCTCGGTGACCGCCCGGCCCTGCGAGGTGGCGGTGGCCGTCGGCGTCGCGGACGAGGTGGCCTTCTCGTCGCCCTTGTCCGAACCGGCGGAAGGGCTGCCGGAGGGGCTGCCGGAGCCGCTCGGCGAGGGGGTGGCGGCGGGGTCGCCGCCGGAGACCTCGGTGGTCAGGACGGGACGGAAGTAGAGCTTGGCGGTGGTACCGACCTGTTCCCGGGCCTGCTTGGAGTTCGTGCCCTTGGGGATGTTGACGATGATGTTGCTCTCGCCCTGGGTCTGCACCTCCGCCTCGGTGACGCCCAGACCGTTGACACGGCGGTTCATGATGTCGACCGCGGTGTCCATGTTGGTCTTGTTGATCGCGTTCTTCTGACCGGGCTCGTTCTTCGCCTGGAGCGTGATGCTCGTACCGCCGGCGAGGTCGATGCCCAGTCGCGGTGTCGTGTGCCCGGAGGCGAACATGCCGCCGGTGAGCGCCACGATGGCGATCAGGATCAGGGCCAAGGTGCGCCCCGGCCTGCCCTGGGTGCCCTGTCGGCCCTTCTTAGGTGCTGCCACCTTCTCGTTCTCCCTCTTCGTCCGCCCGGTCTCTCGGTACCTTCGCGGACGGGCATCAAATGGTGTCGAGGTTCCGCGCCAAGCCGCACGCTCCCGGGACCACGGCGCGCGAGCGGCGCACTCCGCGGTCCCCGGCCGTGACTACTTCGCGTCGGACTCGCCGTCGGACTTCTTCAGGTCTGCGCCATCGGTCTTCTTCGGCTCCACGACGGCGGGCTCGTCGACGGGCCGGGCGACGGGCTCGTCGGCGGGCTCGTCGGCCGTCTTCTTGCCGAGGTCGATGGGCTGGTCGTCGGAAGCGTCGGCGGGCTCGTCCGTCTCGGTGAGGGAGGAGGCGTCGTCCGGCACGACCGACTCGTCGGACTTCAGGTCGTGCTCGATGCCGTGGACGATGCGGTTGTACTCGTCGTCGCCGAGGACCGCGCCGATGGCGTTCTTCGCGAAGAGCAGGTCGACGCCCGGGCCCGCGTCGAGAAGCACCGTCTCGTCGTTGACCTCCTTCACCGTCGCGTACATGCCACCGATCGTGCGGACGCCGGAGCCGGGCTGCATGTCGTTGCGCATCTGCGCAGCCGCTTGCTGCTTCTTCTTGGCCGACCGGGTCATCAGGAACATGGCCCCGATGAGCACGATGAACGGGAGGAGGGTCACGAGACTCACGGGTCGGAACTTCCTTCATTCGACCGCGATGGTGAGCGGCCTGATGGATGGGGGTGTGTACGTCGCCGACAAGGGCGGCATCGGCGGAGTCTAAGCGAGTCCGCCGTCAAGGAACAACGCTCAGCATGGCACCGGGGTTCCTGACCTCGCGAGCCCCCTCGCCGTCACGCCCCGAACAGGTCCTGTTGTCCGTTTCCACCGGTTGCCGACCGGGGTGGCGTGAGGCCGAGATGCGCCCACGCCGCCGGGGTCGCCACGCGTCCGCGGGGTGTACGGGCCAGCAGTCCCTCCCGTACGAGGAAGGGCTCGGCCACCTCCTCGACGGTCTCCCGCTCCTCCCCCACGGCCACGGCGAGCGTGGAGAGGCCGACGGGCCCGCCGCCGAAGAGCTTGAGCAGGGCTTCGAGGACGCCCCGGTCGAGGCGGTCGAGGCCGCGGCTGTCCACCTCGTACACGGCGAGGGCGGCCCTGGCGATGTCCTGCGTGATGACGCCGTCGGCCTTGACCTGGGCGTAGTCCCTGACACGGCGCAGCAGGCGGTTGGCGATACGGGGCGTGCCGCGGGAGCGGCCGGCGATCTCGGCGGCTCCCTCCGCGTCGATCTCCACGTCGAGCAGATGTGCGGAGCGGTGGATGACCCGCTCCAGTTCGGCGGGCTCGTAGAACTCCATGTGCGCGGTGAAGCCGAAGCGGTCGCGCAGCGGGGGCGGCAGCAGACCCGCGCGGGTGGTGGCGCCGACCAGTGTGAAGGGCGGCAGTTCGAGGGGGATGGCGGTGGCGCCGGGCCCCTTGCCGACGATCACGTCGACGCGGAAGTCCTCCATCGCCATGTAGAGCATCTCCTCGGCGGGCCGCGACATGCGGTGGATCTCGTCGAGGAAGAGGACCTCGCCCTCCTGGAGGGAGGAGAGGATCGCCGCGAGGTCGCCGGCGTGCTGGATGGCGGGGCCGCTGGTGATACGGATCGGGGCCTCCATCTCGGCGGCGATGATCATCGAGAGGGTGGTCTTGCCCAGGCCCGGCGCCCCGGAGAGCAGCACGTGGTCGGCGGTGGCACCCCGCGCGCGGGCGGCGCGCAGGACGAGGTCGAGCTGCTCGCGGACCTTCTCCTGACCGATGAACTCGCCGAGGTCCTTGGGGCGCAGGGCCGCCTCGACTGCCTGCTCCTCGCGGTCGGTGGACGCGCCGACGAGCCGCTCGGCGCCGCCGTCGTCGCTCGTGTCGTCCCAGTTCATTCGGTGTGCCTCGCGGGGTAGTGGGTCAGAATCAGGTTTTCACTGGAGGCCGCCCCGTCGGGGGCTCGCCCCGTCAAGGGGCGTGCCCCCTCAGGGGCGCGGGGAACTGCGCGACCAGCCACGACGCACCCGCAGACTCATCGGCGCACCCCTGGCAGGACTCAGCGCGCCCGGTTGAGCGTCTGCAGAGCCGCCTTCAGCAGGGGCCCGACCTGCGGAGCCGGACCGGCGGCCTCGGCCTGCGGCGTGACGGCGGCGACCGCCTCGTCGGCCTCCCGGGTCGCATACCCCAGCCCGATCAGCGCGGCGTGCAACTGCTCGCGCCACCCGGCGGCGACGGCCCTGCCGATGGCCGGCCCACCGGTGCCGAGCGGCTCCCCGAGCCGGTCCTTCAGCTCCAGGAGCAGCTTCTGTGCCCCCTTCTTGCCGATGCCGGCGACCGCGGTCAGGGCCTTCTCGTCGCCGGTGGACACCGCGCGGCGCAGCGCGTCGGGGCTGTGCACGGCGAGCATGGCCTGCGCCAGCCGCGGACCCACGCCGCTCGCGGTCTGCAGCAGCTCGAAGGTCTGGCGTTCGTCGTCGTCCGCGAAGCCGTACAGCGTCAGCGAGTCCTCCCGGACGACCAGGGAGGTGGCGAGCCGGGCCTCCTTGCCCATGCGCAGACCGGAGAGCGTGTCGGGCGTGCACTGGACGGCGATGCCGACACCGCCCACCTCGACCACCGCGGAGTCGGGGGCGAGGGCGGCGACCGGGCCGCTGACGAAGGCGATCATCGGGTGACCTTCCGGCTGGAGACCTGGGCCTGGCGGTGCGCGGCCTGTGCCTGCTGGAGGCGGTTCAGGGCCGGGGCGCGCCAGATGTGGCAGATGGCGAGGGCGAGGGCGTCGGCGGCGTCGGCGGGCCTGGGGGGCGCGTCGAGTCTGAGCAGCCGGGTGACCATGGCACCGACCTGGGCCTTGTCGGCGCGGCCGCTGCCGGTGACGGCGGCCTTGACCTCGCTGGGGGTGTGCAGGGCGACGGGGATGCCGCGCCGGGCGGCGCAGAGCATGGCGACGGCGCTGGCCTGGGCGGTGCCCATCACCGTACGGACGTTGTGCTGGCTGAACACCCGCTCGACGGCGACGAATTCGGGCCGGTGCTCGTCGAGCCACTGCTCGATGCCCCGCTCGACGGCGACGAGCCGCTGCCCCAACTCCTCGTCCGCGGACGTGCGGACGACACCGACGGCGACCATCGTGAGCGGCCGGCCCGCCACTCCTTCGACGACACCGACACCGCACCGGGTCAGCCCGGGGTCAACGCCCAGTACCCGCACCGGCCCTCCTTCGGTCTCCGCGGTGTTCGCGGCCAGCACTGGGAGTTCCCCCAGTTCGTGCAGGTTATCGGGTGCCACCGACAACGCGCTCCGGCGACTCCCCGACAGAGCGACGGGCCGACGGGGCGTGTCCCGTCGGCCCGTCGGCCCGTGCGATGTGCGGCTCGCGGCGGCGCTACGCGTCGACCTTCTCCATGACCTCGTCGCTGACGTCGAAGTTGGCGAAGACGTTCTGCACGTCGTCGCTGTCCTCCAGGGCGTCGATGAGCTTGAAGATCTTCTTGGCGCCCTCCTCGTCGAGCTCGACCTGCATGGTCGGGACGAAGTTGGCGTCGGCGGAGTCGTAGTCGATGCCGGCCTCCTGGAGCGCGGTGCGCACCGCGACCAGGTCGGTGGCCTCGGAGAGGACCTCGAAGGACTCACCGAGGTCGTTGACCTCCTCGGCGCCCGCGTCGAGCACGGCACCGAGGACGTCGTCCTCGGACAGCTCGCCCTTGGGGACGATGACGACGCCCTTGCGGTGGAAGAGGTACGAGACGGAGCCCGGGTCGGCCATGTTGCCGCCGTTGCGGGTCATGGCGACGCGGACGTCCGAGGCGGCGCGGTTGCGGTTGTCGGTGAGGCACTCGATGAGCACCGCGACGCCGCTCGGGCCGTACCCCTCGTACATGATCGTCTCGTAGTCGGCGCCACCGGCTTCGAGACCGCCGCCGCGCTTGATCGCGGAGTCGATGTTCTTGTTCGGAACCGAGGACTTCTTGGCCTTCTGCACGGCGTCGAACAGCGTCGGGTTGCCGTCCAGGTCGACGCCGCCCATGCGCGCCGCGACCTCGATGTTCTTGATCAGCTTCGCGAAGAGCTTGCCGCGCTTGGCGTCGATCACGGCCTTCTTGTGCTTCGTCGTAGCCCATTTAGAGTGGCCGGACATCTGCCTGTCTCCTTCGCGTAACCCATCCCGTACGAACCGCCCCGGACTTCACGACCCGGGGACCCCCAGATCCTACAAGGATCCCGCCGTCCGGTCCGCGCGGACCATGTCGACAAACAGGGCGTGCACGCGGTGGTCGCCGGTCAGTTCCGGGTGGAACGACGTGGCGAGCGCGTTGCCCTGGCGTACGGCGACGATGTGGCCGCCGTGCTCCGCCAGCACCTCCACCTCGGCACCCACCGACTCGACCCAGGGGGCGCGGATGAAGAGGCCCTCCACGGCATCGCCCCCGACACCCTTGACGTCGACCTGCGCCTCGAAGGATTCGTTCTGCCGTCCGAAGGCGTTGCGGCGCACGATCATGTCGATGCCGCCGATGGTCTCCTGGCCCGAGCGCGGGTCGAGGATCTTGTCGGCGAGCATGATCATGCCCGCGCAGGTGCCGTAGACGGGCAGGCCGGCCCGCACGCGCGCGCGAAGGGGTGCCATCAGGCCGAAGAGGACGGCCAGTTTGGAGATGGTGGTGGACTCGCCGCCTGGGACGACCAGGCCGTCGACCTCCGCGAGTTCCCCGGGGCGTCGCACCGGTCTGGCCACGGCGTCGGCGGCGGCCAGGGCGACGAGGTGCTCCCGTACGTCGCCCTGGAGGGCCAGGACTCCTATGACTGGTGTGTTCATCGGTGGCTACCAGCCGCGGTTGGCGTAGCGCTCGGCCTCGGGGAGGGTGTCGCAGTTGATGCCGACCATGGCCTCGCCCAGGTTGCGGGACGCGTCCGCGATGATCTTCGGGTCGTCGTAGAAGGTGGTGGCCTTGACGATGGCGGCGGCGCGCTTGGCCGGGTCGCCTGACTTGAAGATGCCGGAGCCGACGAAGACGCCCTCGGCGCCGAGCTGGCGCATCAGGGCGGCGTCGGCGGGGGTGGCCACACCGCCGGCGGAGAAGAGGACGACCGGGAGCTTGCCGAGCTCGGCGACCTCCTTGACGATCTCGTACGGGGCGCGCAGTTCCTTGGCGGCGGCGTACAGCTCGTTGTTGTCGTAGCCGCGCAGCCGGGCGATCTCGTTCTTGATCTGGCGCAGGTGGCGCACGGCCTCGACGACGTTGCCGGTGCCGGCCTCGCCCTTGGAGCGGATCATGGCGGCGCCCTCGGCCATCCGGCGCAGGGCCTCGCCCAGGTTGGTGGCACCGCAGACGAAGGGGGTCGTGAAGGCCCACTTGTCGGAGTGGTTGACCTCGTCGGCGGGGGTGAGGACCTCGGACTCGTCGATGTAGTCGACGCCGAGGGACTGCAGGACCTGGGCCTCGACGAAGTGTCCGATGCGCGACTTGGCCATCACGGGGATGGAGACGGCCTCGATGATGCCCTCGATCATGTCCGGGTCGGACATGCGCGCCACGCCGCCGTCCTTGCGGATGTCGGCCGGGACCCGCTCCAGGGCCATGACGGCGACGGCGCCCGCGTCCTCGGCGATCTTCGCCTGCTCGGGCGTGACGACGTCCATGATCACGCCGCCCTTGAGCTGTTCGGCCATGCCGCGCTTCACGCGCGCGGTGCCGGTGGCGGGGGTGTCGGCGGGCTGGGCGGGGTGCGGGAGCGTGCTGGACACGGGTTGACCTCACTCGGTGGAAGAGGGTTTCTGCAGACACCGAGGTAACGCCCGGGGACCAGGCCACAGCAAGGGCCAATGGACACGCGGTGGCTCATTTTCGCGACCGCCACGCACGTTCTCCCTGGTCAGGCCCCTGTCGGACCGGTCGCTCCGCCTCCCCCACACGGGCGCCGTACGGGCGCCGTACCAGGTGGCCTACGTCCCGGGGCGGTCCGCCAGTGCCGTCGGCGGCTCGTCGTCCATCTCGAAGGCGAGGGGGAACGGCGCGTGTCCGGCGAGCCGGAACCAGCGCACCGTGCGGTGGCGGCGCAGCGCGCGGGCGGCCCGTACGGCGTCGTTGTGGAAGCGGCGGGCCATCGGTACGCGGCGGACGGCCTGGGCCAGCTCGCGCGCCGCGTCCTCGCCGCCCGGGGCCGCCTGGACGGCCGCCACCTGCTCGGTCTCTCCGAAGACGGCCCGCAGCGCCTGACTGAGGTCGCTCTCGGCGACCTCCCGGTGGTCCTCCTCGGCCTGCCGGGCCGCGTGAGCCGCCTCGTAGAGCACCATCGACGCGGCCGGGTCGAGCACTCCGGAGGTGGCGAGTTCCTGTGCCACCGAGGCGCGCCGCAGCAGCTGTGCGTCGAGCGCCGCGCGCGCGGCGTCGATCCGCGCGTGCAGGCGGTCGAGCCGGCCGGCGGTCCAGCTCAGGTAGAGGCCGATCGCCACGAGGGCGACCACGATCCAGATCAGTGTGGAGGTCACGGGCGCACACGCTACCGGTGCGGCGGTCGGCGTTCGGTGGTGTGTGCCGGGTGCGGGCCGGTGGGGGCCGGTCGCGCAGTTCCCCGCGCCCCTGAAGGACGGGGCTTCGCCCCGGACCTTCAGGACCGCGGGGTGAAAAGCACGGCGCAGCCGGCTTTTCAGGGGCGCGGGGAAGTGCGCGACCAGCCCCCACGCACCCGCAGTCGAACCCCGCGCCCCCGGAGGGTCAGTCGCGGGCCAGGCCGAAGCGGGCCAGCAGACCCCCCGGCTCCGCCGGGTCGTCGGCGGCCGCCACCGCCGCCGCGCCGTCCGTGACCGTCTCGTACACCGACAGGATGTCCGCGCCGACCGTCGACCAGTCGAAGCGCCGCACGTGCGCGCTGCCCCGCTCCCGCAGTTCCGTGCGGCGCGCCGGATCGCCGAGGAGCCGTACCGCCGCGGAGGCCAGCGCGTCCGCGTCCTCGTTGGCGAACAGTTCGCCCGCCGCGCCCTGGTCGAGGACCTGGGCGAACGCGTCGAGGTCGGAGGCGAGCACCGGCGCCCCCGCCGACAGGGCCTCGACCAGGATGATCCCGAAGCTCTCGCCGCCGGTGTTGGGCGCGACGTACACGTCGACACTGCGCAGGAACCGCGCCTTGTCCTCGTCGCTGATCATGCCGAGGAACTCGACGCGCGGCCGCAGCTCGGCCGGCAGCTTCTCCACGGCCTCCTTCTCGTCGCCGCGCCCGGCGACCAGGAGCCGGGTGTCCGGCCGCTCGGCGAGGATCCTCGGCAGGGCCTTCATGAGGACCGGCAGTCCCTTGCGGGGCTCGTCGATACGGCCCACGAAGCCGATCGTGCCGCCCTGCCACCTCGGCTCGGGTTCGGCCTTGGCGAAGAAGTCGACGTCGACGCCGTTCGGGATGACCACGGCGTCACCACCGAGGTGCTCGACGAGCGTGCGCCGCGCGTACTCGCTGACCGCGATCCGCGCGCTGATCTTCTCCAGAGCGGGCTGCAGGATCGGGTACGCGGCGATCATCGCCCGGGACCGGGGGTTCGAGGTGTGGAAGGTGGCGACGATCGGCCCCTGCGCCGCCCAGCAGGCCAGCAGGCCGACGGAGGGCGTGCCCGGCTCGTGGATGTGGATCACGTCGAACGTGCCGTCGTGCAGCCAGCGGCGCACCCGCGCGGCCGACAGGAACCCGAAGTTGAGGCGCGCGACGGAGCCGTTGTACCGCACCGGTACGGCGCGGCCCGCCGAGACGACGTACGGCGGGAGCGGGGTCTCGTCGTCGGCCGGGGCCAGGACGGACACGTGGTGCCCGAGCGCGATGAGGTGCTCCGCGAGGTCGCGGATGTGGAACTGGACTCCCCCGGGAACGTCCCAGGAGTACGGGCAGACGATGCCGATCCTCACGACCGCTCCCCGGGCAGGACCGGTTCGTCCCGCGCTCCGGACGCCGGCTCCCCGCCGGGTGCCCCCGCGGCGCGCTCCGTGCCGGCCGATGCCGTGCGGGGTGCCTCCGCGCCCGGCCCCGGCCCGGGCTCCAGGTCAGCGAGCCACAGTCGTTGCAGCATGTGCCAGTCCTCCGGATGGTCGGCGATCCCCGTGGCGAAGGCATCGGCCAGCGCCTGCGTCATGACAGACGTCTTCTCGGCCCGGGTACCTGACTCGGGGACGTCGACGGGCGGATGGATCCGGCCCCGCATCACGGGCGTCTCGTCGTACCACAGTGTCACCGGCAGCAGCACCGCGCCTGTCTGCTGGGCGAGCAGCGCCGGGCCCGGGGGCATCCGGGTCGTGTCCCCGAAGAAGGTGACCTCGACCCCGGTGGCGGACAGGTCGCGCTCGGCGACCAGGCAGACCAGTCCGCCGCCGCGCAGCCGCCGGGCCAGCGTGCCGAACGCGGCGCCTCCGGTGTGCGGCACCACCTCCATGCCGAGTCCCTCGCGGTACGCCACGAACCGGTCGAACAGCTTCTCGGGCTTGAGGCGCTCGGCGACCGTCGTGAACGGGATGCCCAGCGCGGTGGTGGCCCAGGCGCCCGCGAGGTCCCAGTTCCCCAGGTGCGGCAGCGCGGCGACGACCCCCCTGCCCGACGCGAGCGCCTCGCGCAAGTGCTCCTGGCCTTCCGGTTCGAAGCCGTTCCTGATGCGCTCCTCGCTCCAGACGGGCAGCCGGAAGGACTCCATCCAGTAGCGCAGGTACGAGCGCATACCCGCGCGGGAGAGCTCCGTGAGCTGCTCCGGGGTCGCGTCGGGCAGCACGCGCGCGTAGTTCGCCTCCAGCCGCCGTACGCCCTTGCCGCGGCGCTTCCAGGCGATGTCGGCGATGGTCCGGCCGAGGCGCACCGCCACGGGCTCGGGGAGTCTCTTCACGGCTCCCCAGCCCGCCGCGTACGCCGCGTACGTCAGCCGGTCCCGCAGACCGCTCACGAGGTCGCCCCGCTGTTCCGCGAGGTGTTCCCGGACGTGTTCCCCGGTGTGTTCCCCGTCGTGTGCTCCGGCGGGACGGCCACTGCCGCGTCGGCCTCGGCGGACTCCCTGCGCACGGTGACGACGCGCTGGACCAGCGTGACGACACTGCCGACGGCGACGATCCACAGCGCGACGGGCAGCAGCACGTCGATGCCGGGCACACCGAAGGTCTTGTGGAAGCCCGCCAGACCGGCCGCGACCAGCGAGATCACCAGACGTTCGGCGCGCTCGACGAGGCCGTTGACGGCGACGGGCAGACCGATCGACTCGCCGCGCGCCTTGGTGTAGGACACCACCTGGCCGCTGGCCAGGCAGAAGATCGAGACGGCGCACAGGATGTTGTTGTCACCGCCGCCCGCGTACCAGAGGGCGAAGCCGCCGAAGATCGCGCTGTCGGCGACCCGGTCGAGCGTCGAGTCGAGGAAGGCGCCCCAGCGGCTGGAGCGGCCCAGCTGGCGCGCCATGTTGCCGTCGACCATGTCCGAGAACACGAAGAGGGTGATGACGATCGTGCCCCAGAAGAGCTCTCCTCGGGGGAAGAAGACCAGCGCGCCCGCCACCACTCCGGCCGTGCCGAGAATGGTGACCGTGTCGGGGCTCACCCCCCGGCGGATGAGAAACGCGGCGAACGGTGTGAGGACACGCGTGAAGAATGCACGCGCGTACTTGTTCAGCATGGCCTTCCCGAGGGTCGGTGGTGGCCGGGCGGCCCTTGCTGGCCACCGGCTGGCCCATCGTAGTCACGCGTGCGCGTGTGCGACGGCCGGGCACCCGCCCCCCGGGTCACGTCCTGGTGACATCCGGGCGACGGCACGATCGCGTCCGGTGTATGGACGCACCGTGACCCGAGTGCGAAGCTCGATGGCACCGCGGGCGTCATCGGAGCCGCCATACGCGGATCCGCAGACCCGCGCCCACAGTGACCTCACCGTGTACGGGAGGCAAGTCCATGGGCGACAAGGCGAACGCACACCCCGGAGCCGCCGGCAGGGCTACGGCGGCCGACCACCCCGCGTCCGTACGGAATGTGGTGCTGGTCGGCCACAGCGGATCGGGCAAGACGACCCTGGTGGAGGCTCTCGCGTTGACGGCGGGAGCGGTGAACAGGGCGGGCCGCGTGGAGGACGGCGGCACGATATCCGACTACGACGAGATCGAGCACCGGCAGCAGCGCTCGGTGCAGCTCTCCCTCGTACCGGTCGAATGGGACGGGTACAAGATCAATGTGCTGGACACTCCCGGATACGCCGATTTCGTCGGCGAGCTGAGGGCCGGTCTGCGGGCGGCGGACGCGGCCCTCTTCGTCGTCTCGGCCTCGGACGGCGTCGACGGCTCGACGCGCGTGGTGTGGGAGGAGTGCGCGGCGGTCGGCATGCCCCGGGCCATCGTGGTGACGCACCTGGAGTCGGCCCGGGCCGACTTCGACGAGATGACCCGGATCTGCGCGCGGGCCTTCGGCGCGGACGACCCCGACGCCGTACTGCCGCTGTACCTGCCGCTGCACGGCCCGCAGGGGCCCGACGGACACGCGGCGGTGACGGGGCTGATCGGACTGCTCTCGCAGCGGCTGTTCGACTACGCCTCCGGGGAGCGCAAGGAGTCCGAGCCGGGTCCGGAGCAGCTGCCGCTCATCGAGACGGCCCGCAACCGGCTCATCGAGGGGATCATCTCGGAGAGCGAGGACGAGACCCTCATGGACCGCTATCTCAGCGGCGAGGAGATCGACTTCGCGACGCTCGTGCAGGACCTGGAGCGGGCCGTCGCGCGCGGGGTCTTCCATCCGGTGCTGGCCGCCGCGCCCGCCGCCGAGGGCGCCCGGCAGGGACTGGGCACGGTGGAACTCCTCGAACTGATCACGGGCGGCTTCCCGACCCCGCTGGAGCGTGCGGCCCCGGCGGTCACCACCCCGGACGGCCGGGCCCGCGAGGTGAAGGCGTGCGATCCGGACGGGCCGCTGGTCGCCGAGGTCGTGAAGACCGCCTCCGACCCGTACGTCGGCCGGGTCTCGATGGTGCGGGTGTTCTCCGGGACGCTGCGCCCCGACGAGACGGTGCACGTCTCCGGGCACGGGCTCGCGGACCGCGGCCACGAGGGCCGCTCCCTCCACGAGGCGGACGAACGCATCGGCGCCCTCTCGGCTCCCTTCGGCAAGCAGCAGCGCGTCCTGACGCACGCGATCGCCGGTGACCTGGCCTGCGTCGCCAAGCTGAGCCGCGCCGAGACCGGCGACACGCTCTCCGCCAAGCACGACCCGCTCCTCATGGAGCCGTGGCAGATGCCCGACCCGCTGCTGCCGCTCGCCATCCAGGCGCACAGCAAGGCCGACGAGGACAAGCTCTCGCAGGGGCTGGGCCGGCTGGTCGCGGAGGACCCGACGATGCGCCTGGAGCAGAACCAGGACACCCACCAGGTCGTCCTGTGGTGCCTGGGCGAGGCCCACGCGGACGTCGCCCTGGACCGGCTGCGCAGCCGGTACGGCGTCCAGGTCGACGTCGTACCGCACAAGGTGTCCCTGCGGGAGACGTTCGCGGCGAAGTCGACGGGGCGCGGACGCCATGTGAAGCAGTCCGGCGGACACGGTCAGTACGCCATCTGCGAGATCGAGGTGGAACCGCTGCCCGGCGGCTCAGGCATCGAGTTCGTCGACAAGGTGGTCGGCGGGGCGGTGCCCCGGCAGTTCATCCCCTCCGTGGAGAAGGGGGTGCGGGCCCAGGCCGCCCGGGGGGTCGCCGCGGGCTATCCGCTCATCGACGTGCGGATCACGCTGCTGGACGGCAAGGCGCACTCCGTGGACTCCTCGGACGCGGCGTTCCAGACCGCCGGCGGGCTCGCCCTGCGGGAGGCCGCGGCGGACGCGCGGATCCATCTCCTGGAGCCGGTCGCCGAGGTGACGGTCCTGGTGGGCGACGAGTACGTGGGGCCGGTGATGAGCGATCTGTCGGGCCGGCGCGGGCGGGTCGTCGGCACCGAGCAGTCGGCCGGCGGCCGGACCCTCGTACGGGCGGAGGTGCCCGAGATCGAGATCGGGCGGTACGCGGTCGATCTGCGGTCCCTCTCGCACGGCACCGCCCGTTTCAGCCGCGCCTACGCCCGGCACGAGCCGATGCCACCGCAGTTGACCGACAGGATCCGCGAACAGGCGCAGGGCATTTCCTAGTTGGTTCCTCTTCCGGCCGGCGGACGGCGGTGGACGTCCGCCGACGGATGCCCCCTCCTGGCGATACCCTGGGCACCTGATCAAGACGATGACCTGATCAACAGGTGTGCGGGGCACGGAAGTCGGGAATGCCGCAGAGCGGGGCACGGCGGCGATGGGGGCGGCAATGGCGGACGAGGGATTCGATTTCAGGCCCGGGGCGCAGGTTCCGCTCTCGGGTTCCGCGGGACAGACGGCGGCGACGTTCGCGCTGGCCTCCGCGGCCTACCGGGACAGCCCGGTCGACGTGATCCTCGACGCCAACAGCGAATGGCACCAGTCGAAGGTCTCGCCGGGCCGCAGCTGGGCGTCGATCTTCAAGCCGAACCTGGGCGAGGCGTTCGCCCGGGCCGTGCAGCTGCGGATGCTGGGCGGCGGCCGCAGTCCGCTGATCCAGTCCTTCGGCACGGAGCCGCAGGTCGTCGTCGAGCACTGCCTCGCGGCGAACCGCATCCGCAAGGAGCGGGACAGCTGGCTCACGGCCGTGATGGTGCTGACCGGGCTGATCTTCCTGCCCGGCCTGCTCGTCTGGCTGCTGGTCTTCACGATCCGCAGGTCGGTCGCCAAGTCCGAGGACAAGCGGGCCGGCGCCCTCGCCACCACGATCCTGGTCGGGGTGGGCGCGCTGGCCGTCCTCTTCCTGGTCAAGATGCCGTTCACCGGTTTCTGGGCCTGGTATGCGCGCGCCGCGATCGTCGCGCCCGTCCTCGGCTGGGTCTGGGCGAAGCAGATCTGCGAGCGCACCGCCCATGACCTGCGGGAGCGCTGGAGCAGCCTGCTGGCCGGCGGCGGCATCGGCGCCAAGATCCCGGAGGCGGTGCCCGGCAGTCCCGGCGAGACGGCGGCCGAGCGGCTGCGCCAGGGCCTGGCCAGGCTCAGCGCCGAGCAGCAGTCGAACTCGGTCTTCTACGCGGGCCCCAAGGGCATACTCGGCATGGGCACGCGCTGGGGCAGCTGGCAGCTCGCCGAGGAGCTGGTGCCGGCCGATCCCACCAAGGAGATCCATCCGTTCCGCAGCTGGGACGTCATCCGGTCGATCCACGACCAGCTGCGCATGCTGGAGCGCGGTCCGCTCAACACCGGCGGCTTCCCGGCACCCTCGATAAGGCACTGGGTGGTCACACCGATCGGCGAGAACGCCGGGTCGGTGTCCCGTCCGGGCGGCACCGACGTGGATGCATACCAGGTCAAGCCGCACAAAATACAGGAGATCTGCAACAAGCAGCAGTTCGGCAGCGGTGACCGGCACTACCTCGGGGTGCAGTGGACGCTCTGGGACGGCCAGCTGGTCATCACCATGCTGATCACCGTGACCGTGCTGCACGAGACGCTGCGCATCGAGGTCACCGGCCATGCCCTGGGGCCCGTGCACTCCCTCTTCACCAGCGGGCCCGCCGCCAAGACGAAGACGGTCCCGAAGACCGTGCGGTTCTGGGAGACCAAGACGCAGAAGCTGCCGCTGGTCGACGCCGACGAGGTCGTACGGCTCGCGGTGCGCGCGCCCTTCACCTGGTACCCGCCGATCCTGGACTACCTCGGCGGCAAGCTGACCCTCCCGGAGCCGTTCGGCCTGCGGCACGCCTGGGCGTCCAAGCCCTGGCGGCACCGCTTCATGGCCGACGACGCCCTGCGCGCCGCGACCCCCGTGCTGCGTGTGGTGCACGCGGCCGCGATCCGCGTGCTGAAGGACAACGGCGTCGACACCGAGAAGTTCGGCAACCGCTCGTCGAACCTCAGCACGGCCGTCCAGGACGTCGCCCCCAGGAAGGCGGACCTCTACGACGCGTAGGTGTCCGTGCCGCGCGGACGTCCGCGCGGCACGGCCGCCGTGGTGTCCGGAACGCGGCGGACGCTCAGGACGCCGGCCATGCCTCGGCGAGCATCTTCCGGGTGTCCGCGAGGAGTTGCGGCAGCACCCGGGTGTGCCCGACCACCGGCATGAAGTTCGTGTCGCCGCCCCAGCGGGGCACGATGTGCTGGTGGAGGTGGGCGGCGATACCGGCGCCGGCGACCGCGCCCTGGTTCATGCCGATGTTGAAGCCCTGCGCGCCGGACGCGGTCCGCAGCGCCGTCATCGCCTGCTTGGTCAGCTCACCTAGTTCGAGGGTCTCCGGGTCGGTCAGACCGGTGTAGTCCGCGACGTGCCGGTAGGGCACGACCATCAGGTGCCCGCCGTTGTACGGGTACAGGTTGAGCACCGCGTAGACCTGCTCGCCGCGCTTGATGACGAGACCGTCCTCGTCGGATTTCGCCGGGATCGAGCAGAAGGGGCAGCCGTCGTCGGCCCCGGGACCGGTGGGCTTGTTCTCACCCTGGATGTACGCCATCCGGTGGGGCGTCCACAGGCGCTGGAACGCGTCCTGTGTGCCGACTCCGATCTGCTGCTCCGGCTCACTCGTCATGCCATGCAGCATATTGCTTCGCCCGTTCGCGGCGTGTCGGCGGGTACCGCGCGCGAGGGCTCCCGGCCAAGCTGAGGCGATGGACGACGACAGCCGCACGGCCCGCTGGGAGCGCCGCACCGAGATGCCGCTCGCCGTCACCTCGGTGCTCTTCCTCGCCGCGTACGCGGTCCGGGTCCTTTACCACGGGCTGCCGGAGCCGTGGCGGGACGTGTGCCTGGCGGTGACCCTCGGGGCCTGGACGGTGTTCGGGGCCGACTACGCCGTGCGGTGGCGGCTGAGCGGCCGGGGCGCCCGCTTCGTACGGACGCACTGGCTGGACACGGTCGTCCTGCTGCTGCCGCTCCTGCGTCCCCTGCGCGTCGTGAAGTTCCAGGAGGCCGTGCGGCGCCGGCACGGCAGGCCGCGGCTCGCGCTGCACGCCCGCGTGATCACGTACGCCGGCCTGTCGGTGGCCCTGCTCGGCTTCGCGGGTGCGCTCGCCGTCTACCAGCAGGAGCACGCGGCACCGGGCGCGACGATCCGTACCTTCGGCGACGCGGTGTGGTGGACCTGCGCGACGCTGGCGACCGTGGGGTACGGGGACGTGGCTCCCGTGACGGCGGCGGGGCGGCTGATCGCGGTGGCCCTGATGGCGGGCGGGCTCGCCCTGCTGGGGGCGGTGACGGGGTCGTTCTCGTCGTGGCTGCTCCAGGTCTTCGCGGACGAGGAGAGCGATGGGGGCGCCGGCCGGGGCGAACGGGAGAGGCCCCCGGGAGGCTGAGCCTCCCGGGGCCCGCGGGCAGGTGGGGAGCTGTCGGATCAGACCTGCGTCCGCTCCTCGACGACCTTCGCGATCTTCGCGATGGCCTCGTCGAGCGGGATGCCGTTCTCCTGGGAGCCGTCGCGGTAGCGGAAGGAGACGGCGCCGGCCGCCATGTCCTCGTCGCCGGCGATGACCATGAAGGGCACCTTCTGCTTCTGCGCGTTGCGGATCTTCTTCTGCATGCGGTCGGAGGACGAGTCGACCTCGACCCGCAGCCCCTTCTTCTTCGCCTCGGCGGCGAACGTCTGCAGATACTCCACGTGCGCGTCGCCGATCGGGATGCCGACCGCCTGGACGGGCGCCAGCCACGCCGGGAACGCGCCTGCGTAGTGCTCGAGGAGGACCGCGAAGAACCGCTCGATCGAGCCGAAGAGGGCACGGTGGATCATGACCGGCCGCTGCTTGGAGCCGTCGGGCCCGGTGTACTCCAGGTCGAAGCGCTCCGGCAGGTTGAAGTCGAGCTGCACGGTCGACATCTGCCAGGTCCGGCCGATCGCGTCCTTGGTCTGGACGGAGATCTTCGGGCCGTAGAAGGCGGCGCCGCCCGGGTCGGGGACGAGCGGGAGGCCCTGCTTCTCGGCCACCTGCCGCAGTGTCTCGGTGGCCTCCTCCCACACCTCGTCCGAGCCGACGAACTTCTCCGGGTCCTTGGTGGACAGTTCCAGGTAGAAGTCGGTCAGGCCGTAGTCACGCAGCAGGTTCAGGACGAAGGTGAGCGTCTTGTCGAGCTCCTCCGCCATCTGCTCCTTGGTGCAGTAGATGTGCGCGTCGTCCTGCGTGAAGCCGCGGGCGCGGGTCAGGCCGTGCACGACACCCGACTTCTCGTACCGGTACACGGTCCCGAACTCGAAGAGGCGCAGCGGCAGTTCGCGGTAGGACCGGCCGCGCGCGTCGAAGATCAGGTTGTGCATCGGGCAGTTCATGGGCTTGAGGTAGTAGTCCACGCCCTCGTCGAGCTGCATGGGCGGGTACATGCCGTCGGCGTACCAGTCCAGGTGGCCCGAGGTCTCGAAGAGCTTCCCCTTCGTGGCGTGCGGGGTGTAGACGAACTCGTAGCCCTCCTCCTCGTGCCGGCGGCGCGAGTAGTCCTCCATGACCCGGCGGACGACGCCGCCCTTGGGGTGGAAGACGGCGAGGCCGGAGCCGATCTGTTCGGGGATCGAGAAGAGGTCCAGTTCGCTGCCGAGCTTGCGGTGGTCGCGCTTCTCGGCCTCGGCGAGGAAGTCGAGGTGCGCCTTCAGCTCGTCCTTGGAGGGCCAGGCGGTGCCGTAGATGCGCTGGAGCATCGGGTTCTTCTCGCTGCCCCGCCAGTACGCGGCGGCGTTGCGCATCAGCTTGAACGCGGGGACGTTGCGGGTGGTGGGCAGGTGGGGACCGCGGCAGAGGTCCTTCCAGCACAGGTCGCCGGTCTTGGCGTCGAGGTTGTCGTAGATGGTGAGCTCGCCGGCGCCCACCTCGACGTCCGCGCCGTCGTCACTCGAAGCGGACCCCTTGAGGCCGATCAGCTCCAGCTTGTAGGGCTCGTCGGCGAGCTCCTCGCGGGCGGCCTCGTCGGTGACCACGCGGCGGGAGAAGCGCTGGCCGCGCTTCTGGATCTCCTGCATCTTCTTCTCGACGGCCTTGAGGTCCTCGGGCGTGAAGGGCCTGGCCACGTCGAAGTCGTAGTAGAAGCCGTCCTTGACCGGCGGGCCGATGCCCAGCTTGGCCTCGGGGAACAGTTCCTGCACGGCCTGCGCCATGACGTGCGCGGTGGAGTGGCGCAGGATGTTGAGGCCGTCCTCGGAGGAGATCTCGACGGGCTCGACCTCCTCGCCGTCCTTCACCTCGTACGCGAGGTCCTTCAGCTCGCCGGCCACGCGGGCCGCGACGACGGTGCGCTCGCCGGGGAAGAGTTCGGCCGCCGTAGTGCCCGTCGTCACCACGCGCTCTTCCCGCTCGGAATCGCGTTGGATGATCACACGGACGTCTGACACCGGACTCTCCTGACTGAAGGGGGGTAACACTCACGGCATCGCACTGCCATGCCTGCGGCGATCCTACCGAGCGCCGGGCACCCCTCGCGAAACAGCCGGTCTCAGTCCCCGCTGCACGCCTCCTCGAAGAAGTCGAGGTTCTCCTGCAGGGACTTCATCAGCCGGTCCCGCTCCGCCTCGTCGACCTGCACGGGCGCCACTCCGGACGCCCCGGTCAGCCGCCGGAATCCGCCGCGGCTCTCCAGCCGCCCGTGCACCCGCACCGGCAGTCCGACCAGATGGGCGTGCCCGGCGATGCGGTACGCCTCCTCGTCGAGGGTCATCCGCACGTGCGGCACCTCGGCCCCGGCGATCACCCGCAGCCGTACGGTGCCGTCGCCGCGCGGCCCGGACCTGCGCATCCGCACCACCGCTCCGGTGACGCGCACCGGCACGGACGGTTCCTCGCGCAGGTAGCGGGCCGCCGCCTCGCGGAGCGCGGGCAGGTCACCGGGTGAGAACTCGACGGGTTCCGCGGGCGTCGCACACCCCTCGGGGACCCCGGCCGCCGGCGCCCACTCGACGGCGATCCGGGCTCCTTCCGTCCCCCGGACCAGCGCCACGAGTGCTTCCGTGAGCTCATGGCTCACGCCTGCCTCGACCGCTCCGTCGAAGGCGTCCATGCCGCCGGTCGCGCGCTGGTAGTCGATCGCCTCACGGGCCGCGTACAGCGCCTGGTGGAGCCGGACGGCGAGCGGCCGGCCGGTGGCGACCGGCACGAAGGCGGTGAGCTGACGGCCTCCCGGGGCGGCTCCGACGAGGACGTTCTCCAGGGACGCGGCGGCGGCCCTGCGGTGGCGCGCGCCGTAGTAGCCGGCGCTCGCGCGGGCGGCGAGGGCGCCCGCGAGCAGCGTCTGCCGCGCCGCCGTGCGCAGCTGCTCCTCGACGGTCCACGGCGATGTGCCGACGGGGCCCGTCGGCACATCGCGCCACCAGCGGATCTCGTCGCTGGGCACGGCGAGACCGACCAGCACGTCACGGGCGGCGGGCGAGCCGCTGCGGAACAGCGCGACGAGGGCCTCCCCGAGGAGGTCCTCGCTGTCGGGGAACGCCCGGCTCTCCGGCACGAGCAGGCTGGTGCCGGCGCCGCCGGGCCCGGGCGGGGTCCAGCGGCCGTACCGTCCGGGCGCTCCGCCGCGACGCTGCCAGCCGTGCCGGTGGAGGAGCGCGCCGAGAACGGCCGGGTCCACCTGGTCGGGGCGCGGCGGCCGGTCCCACAGGTCGGGCGGCTCGACGGGGTGGGGCCTGACGGGGCGCAGTGGCTCGTCGATGGGGCGGTGCGTCACGGTCTGCCTCCCGTACCGACCCGCGTCATCATGTCGCAGAGCGCCCGGTCGTCGAAGATGCGCGAGGTCGGTATGCGCACGGTGGTCCTGCGCCGGCCGGTGATCCGGTGTCCGGCGAGGTTGATCCAGTAGCAGCAGTGCCGCAGGTCGAGGCCGTCGTGGCCGGCACGCAGCCAGTCGTCCTGTGACCTCGGCACGAGCATCACGACCAGTATTTTGTGCACCGAGACCGGGGACCGGGCCAGCTTCTCCAGGTGGGCGTTGTCGAGCGTGAAGGAGAAGGCGGTGCCCGAGGGGTTCGGCGGGATCTGGTACGTGCACTTGAGCTGCACCTTGATGGTGACTTCGTCGTCGACCGTGTGCCCGGGGGCGCTGTGGCTGACGTGCCAGTCGATGCCGTTGTCCGGAAAGGGCTGGGACAGGGAGCAGCCCGAGGCGGCCGCCACCGCGTGCAGATAACCGACCTGCAGTGTCTCCATGCATGCCGTGGTGGCCAGTGAGCCGCGATGGGGTGCCGTCCGTCGGGGCAGCAGCCCGCCCTGCTCGGGCTGCGCGAGCGCCATGTCCAACAGCCTTCCGAATCCGGTGAGTTCCCGCGACGGGTCGCTGATCTGCGAGGACCCGTATCTCTGTTGTCTCCTTCCGGCGTACGGCGCAAACAGCCCGGGTATCACAAAAAGGGCAGGGGACGGCGCGTCAACTGCCGAAGGTGAACGAGGAGTTGTGTGCGTATGACGTGCTGGTACGAGGGCCCTCTGACCGCGTTCGACACCGAGACGACCGGTGTCGACGTGGAGACCGACCGGATCGTGTCCGCCGCCGTCGTCGTCCAGGACGCTCCCGGCAGCCGCCCGCGCGTGCGCCGCTGGCTGGTGAATCCGGGAGTGCCGGTGCCCGAGGGCGCCACGGCGGTGCACGGGCTGACGGACGAACACCTGCGGCACAACGGCCGCTGGCCGTCGCCGGTGATGGACGAGATAGTCAGGGAGCTGGCCGAGCAGAGCGCGGCGGGACGGCCGCTCGTGGTGATGAACGCGCCCTTCGATCTGACGCTCCTGGACCGGGAGTTGCGCAGGCACCGGGCGTCCTCGCTGGACCACTGGTTCGAGGCCGTGCCGCTGCGCGTCCTGGACCCGCGGGTCCTGGACAAACACCTGGACCGCTACCGCAAGGGCCGCCGGACGCTCACGGATCTGTGCGCGCACTACGAGGTGGAGCTGCAGGAGGCCCACGACGCGGCGGCCGACGCGCTGGCGTCCCTGGAGGTCGTACGGGCGGTCGGGCGCCGTTTCGCGGTCAGGCTGGCGCGGCTCTCACCGGCCGAACTGCACACGCTGCAGGCCCTGTGGCACGCGGCGCAGGCCCGCGGCCTGCAGGCGTGGTTCGCCCGCAGCGGCGTCGAGGAGGCGGTCGATCCGGCCTGGCCGCTGCGGCCCGAGTTCCGGGCGGCGGCCTGAGCGGCACCCCGCGGAGGCCCCGCGGAGCAGGACGAGGCCATGCAAAAAGCCGGTCCGTCTGTGACGGACCGGCCTTTCCCGGTGGGCGATACTGGGTTCGAACCAGTGACCTCTTCGGTGTGAACGAAGCGCTCTCCCACTGAGCTAATCGCCCGGGAACGCACCGAACAATACAGGTCTCCGTGCGTTTCCTTCAAACCGCTTCACGGTGCCGCTTCACGGTTGCCCGCTTCCGGTCCCCCGAAGGTGCGCCGCCAGCCCGCGCCGCCCGGCCCGCATCATGAGCGCGTGGTTGGCGCGGAAGACGGGCCGTCCCGGCACGGCGAGCCGTCGCAGCAGGGGCTTGGTCACGTGGACCTCCTGGTCGTAGCGGGCGCGGGTACCGGCCCCCTCGGCGACGAGGGTCCATCGCGCCCAGCCGTCCACGTCACCGGTCATGGCGATCTCCAGGATCCCGGCCGCCCGGTCGCGGCGTACTTCCCGGGCGGTGAAGACCAGGTCGTAGGGCAGCACCGAGCGGATGCGGATCACCCCGCTGAGGTCGTCGACGGCCGTCACCTCGCGGACCTGCGGCCACCAGCGCGGATAGCTCTCGGCGTCGGCCAGCGCCCCGTAGACGACGTCGGGCGGCGCGGCGAGGCTCCACAGGCTGAGGAAGCGGTAGTGCGTCCAGTCCATACGCTTCATGATCCGAGTCTGCCCGCCCGCGGGAAACCCATGGCCCGGCGGGCGGACGGGCGGACATGAGTACGTCCTGAGTATCCGCGCTCATGTCCTGCGGGGTGACGCGGACCACAATCCGGGGTATGACGAACATTCCGCCACCGGCCGAGGAGCTGCGGATCCTCGACCACGAGCTGTGGCAACTGGACGCCCGCAGGGCCCAGTTGCTGGCCCGCCGGGTCTGGCTGCTCGATGTGCTCCGGTCGGCCGGGCCGCAGGCGGCCCCGGCCCGGGCCCAGGTCCCCGCGAGCCGGCCGTCCCCCGCGCCGCGCTCCCGCCGGCCGGAAGCCTCGGCCCCCGGCGTGCAGAACGCGCTGCTCGTCCTCGGCGGCGTCCTGCTGACCGTCGCGGCGATCGCGTTCACCCTGGTCAGCTGGGGGGACATGGGCATCGCCGGGCGGGCGACCGTCCTCGGCGCGGTCACCGCCGCCGCACTCGGCGCGCCCGTGCCGCTCCTGAAGCGCGGACTGCGCTCGACGGCGGAGTCGGTGGCGGGCCTCGGCCTCGCGCTGACGGTGCTCGACGCCTATGCCCTGCACGAGGTCGCCCTCCCCACGGTGGACGGCACCGGTTACGCGGCGGCCGCGTCGGCCCTTCTGGCCGCTCTGTGGACGGCGTACGGCCTCGGTCTCGGCGGCCTGCGTCTGCCGCTCCCGACGGCCGTGGCGGCGGCGCAGCTCCCGCTGCTCCTGTGGGTGGTGGCGGCCGGCGGAGGCGAGTACACGATCACGGCGGCGATGCTGGTGACGGCCGCGTTCGACACGGCCGTGGCCCTCAGGGTGTCCGTGCCGTCCGCACGGACCGTCGCCGTCGTCGGCGCGTACGGGGCGGGCGCCGCGGGCACCCTGGCGGCCGGTCTCCTCGTCTGGGACGCCACCGGTCCGAGCGCCGCCGCCCGTGCGGCGGCGCTCCTCGCCCTCGCCGCGGCGATCGCGCTGGGGGCCGCGCTGCGTGCCCCCGACGCGCGGGCCGCGCTCACTCTGGCGGCGGCCGGCGGTCTGATCGCCGTCGCCGCGGCGGGTGGTGTACTGCGCCCGGCCCTGCCCGGCGTGTGGACGGTCCCGGCCTGCCTGGCCTGCGGTATCGCACTGCTCGCGGTACGCGGCACCCGGCTGCCCCCGACCCTGCGCCGTGGCCTGTGCTGGTCCTCCGCGACGGTGCAGGCGCTGGCCGTGACCTGGAGCCTGCCCGCACTCGTACTGGCCCTGTTCGGCCCGGCCGGCTGGACCGCCCGCGTGTGGACGGGTGTGCCCTCGGACGCCCGCGACGCGGTGGCGGTCTCCGCACCCTGGCCGCCCGGCATGGAGTCGGCCCCGCTGGTGCTGATGGCGGTGGCGGTCGTCCTGGCCCTGGCGTTCCGCGGCGGCCCGCACCACTCCCTCGCTCTGAGCGCGGCGCTCGCCCTGGCCTGGGCGACGTCCCTCGTCGTGCCGGCGACCCTGCAACTCCCCTACTGGGCAGCACTGCTGTGGCACGGCGCGACCACGGTGGCCGCACTGACGGCAGCGGCGTACGCCCCCTCGGCGGGCAACCGCCTCACGACGGATGACCGCGTCTCGACGGGTGAGCGCCCCTCGACCGACGCCCGCCCCGCCTTCCTCCCCCTGACCGCGCTCGGTCTGTCCCTGCTCGGCTCGCTGCACCTGGCGGCCCTCTCCCTGGCGGCCGAAGCCGCCACCCTCAGCGTCCTGGCGAGCCTGACGGTCCTCTTCACGGCGGCCGCCGCCCGGTGGAAGCAGGAACTGTCCGGGGCGGTCTCGGCGGCCCCCGCCCTGGCGTACGCCACCGCGCTCGCGTGTGCCACGGGAGCGTCCCTCGACTGGCGGCCGCACCACACGGCCCTGCTGGTCCTGGTGGTGCCGGCCGCGGCCGCACTGCTGGCACCGAGGCTCGGCGACGCCACGCTGAAGGTGTCCGTCGAGATCACGGGAGCCGTGGCCGGCCTGCTGGCGATCGATCTGGCGTTCGCCGAGCCGCCCACGCTCGCCCTCGTCCTGGCCCTGTGCGGCGTGATCGCGGCGGGCACGGCCGTACGGGAGGACCGCAGGCGGGTCGGTTACGCGGCCGCCGCGCTGTTCGTGCTGGCCGCCTGGGTCCGGCTGGGCGCCTGGGAGGTCGGCTCCCCCGAGGCGTACACGCTGCCGGTGACCGTGCCCGCGCTGCTCGTCGGGTACCTCCGCAGGAGCCGTGACCCGGAGGCTTCGTCCTGGCTCGCGTACGGGCCCGGCCTCTCGGTGACCCTCGTACCGGGCCTCCTGGCGGTGTGGGGCGACGCGAACTGGCCGCGCCCCCTGCTCCTCGGCGCCGCGGCACTGGCCGTCACCCTCGCGGGCGTCCGGCACCGGCTGCGGGCCCCGCTGGTCCTGGGCGGCGGCACGCTGCTCGCGGTCGCACTCCACGAACTGGCCCCGTACCTCGCCCAGGCCATGGGCGCGGTCCCCCGCTGGGCCCCTCCGGCCCTGGCGGGCCTGCTCCTCCTGTCCCTGGGCGCCACCTACGAACAACGCCTACAGGACGCCCGCCGCCTCCGGGACACCCTGAACAAGATGCACTGACCCCGCGCCCCTCGGGGGCGCGGGGAACTGCGCGACAAGCCACAACGAACCCGCAGCCGCCCCACGCCCCAACCCTCCCACCCCCAACCGCGTCCCCCACCGGCGTCACGCCATCTTGTCGCCGATCAGGGCCAAATTCTGAATCGCCGCCAACCCGTACAACGCGGTCGTGTTGGTGGACACCCAGGCCGCCTCACTGCCCGCCACCAACCCCACCGGCCCCTCCACCTTCTTCGTGGACCAGTCCGTGGACTCCTTGTAGTCCCACGTGTCGGCACTGTTGTAGAACTGCCGCCACGCCCGCGCGGCCAGCGCGTCGTCGCCCAGGGCGACCGCCGCGTACGCGTCCTGCCGCGCGTGCCCCTGGAACAGCAGCAGGGACCCGAAGTCGGACCCGTAACGAGCCTTCTGCTCGGCCTTGGTCGCGTTGTAGTACCGGCAGTAGTTCAGCCACGCCTCCTTGAACGCCGGCATGTCGACCTGGTCGATCAGCTCGGCGTTCAGCTCCACCAGACCGAACATCGCCGACAGATGCGAGACCCCCACCACCGGGCTCGCCGCGACGGCGAACCTCCCGGTGTCCAGGTCGTACAGCGCACTGCCCTGGACGAACCCGTTCGGCTGCGCGGCGATGGTCTCCATCGTCGACAGCACCCGCGCCTTCGCCTTCTCCCACTTGGGTCCCCGCCGCTCCCACTCGGTGAGCCACGCGGACACGAGCCCGCTCCAGTCGGTGCCGAACCCGATCGAGAGCGCGTTGCGGTCCGGTTCGTACGGCTCGGTGCGGATCTTGCGGATCGGGTCGAGCACGAGGAACGTCTCGTCGGAGTCGACGTTGGCGTGCATGAGGTCCCCGACGCGTTCGTCGCCCGTGAGGAAGTAGTAGTACCGCCGGTACGTGGTGTTGGCGATGCGCTGCTGCTTGGCGCTGTCGGCATAGTGCTGGACTCCGTGCCGGGTCCCGAGGCCCGCCCACTTCCCCAGGTGGTAGACGTCGACCTCCCCGGTGTGCCGGGTCATGGCCTCCGCGAAGCGGAAGATGTCGGCGCGCCCCGACCGCATGTAGGCGAACCAGAGCCACAGGTCGGGCGACAGCTCGGAGTTGTCCCAGGCGTAGCCGCCGACGTCGTAGCACCACTGGTGCCGGCTCGGGTCGTACGTGTGCATGATGTCGCCGTAGTCCCAGAAGCCGTACCAACGGCGCATCTCCACCTGGTCCTTGTAGTAGGTGAAGAGGAAGTCGAGGTGGTCCTCGATCTTCGCCCTGGCGGCGGTGGACCGGTCCGGTTCGGAGAACAGCCGGCCGAAGACCCCCGCCTCGATCAGCTGCTTCGGCGGCGCGGCGAGCTGCGCGGGCGTGCGGACGGCGGCCACCTGCCTGGCCATCGCCTCGGCGCTCGGCGTCGACTCGTGGGCCCAGAAGACGAGTTCGCTGGTGCGGGCGATGCCGTAGGGCGTACCGAAGCCGGGTTCGTAGTCCTCGTAGGTGATGTTGAGGCCCTCCAGCTGTTCGGGGTAGGTGTCCTGGCCCATGCCGTCGTGGTAGAAGCGCAGGTCCATGGGTTGCGACTCGGGCGACCAGAGCCACAGGGTGACCTCGGCCTCGTCGGTCTGCGCGTCGCGGATGTCGAGCTGGGCGGGGAACTTCTCCCAGAAGTCCCGCAGTCCGAAGGCCAGCCCGCCGCTCGCGCCGCCGACGTAACCGAAGCCGCTCGCGCGTCGGCCACCGCCCGCACCGATCCAGCCGTGTCCCTTCTTCGTCCGCTTGCGGACCGTGAACCCGTCGGCGGAGAGCTGGGAGAGGGTGTAGTCGCCCCATTCGGGGATGTACTGCAGCCGGGTGGTCACCCGCTGGTCCCAGGTCGAGGGGTCGGGCAGCTTCCGCCCTTCGAACT
Source organism: Streptomyces sp. NPDC002701 (assembly GCF_042889045.1). Lineage (NCBI taxonomy): Bacteria > Bacillati > Actinomycetota > Actinomycetes > Kitasatosporales > Streptomycetaceae > Streptomyces > Streptomyces sp. NPDC002701. The sequence continues at coordinate 86,470 of NZ_JBIAQL010000011.1, read as the reverse complement.
GTGCCGTCCGCACGGCCGCGCCCGGGTCCCGGCGCAGACCGGTGATCCCCTTCACGGCTTCGCGCAGCAGACCGGTGCCCTCGCCGCCGATGCGGATGTGCCGGTCGTACGCGGCGTCGCGCATCGGCACCGTGAAGCGGACGCCGATGCCGCGGATGAAGTCACCACTGGCTCTGCCCGGTTCCTGGGTGCCGTCGAAGGTGATCGTGTGCACCATGCGGAAGGACTCGGCGCCCGCGTAGAAGTAGAGGCGGACCGAGAAGGGCAGCCAACTCCGGCTGCCCTTGCGGTGCTTGCCGTCGATGCGGACGACGGCGCGGACCGGCCCGTCCTGCTCGACCCCGGTCCGCGCGACGACGCTCTCGAAGCGCTCGTACTTCTCGGCGCCCTGGTCACCGTCCTCGATCTCGGGCTGGCGCAGCAGGACGAGCCGGCCGTCCCGGGCGATCTCCGTCGAGCCGCGCAGCACGGACTTCACGAGGGTGGAGCCGCTCCTGCCGATCTGCGCGGTGATGACACCGGTCGACACCGTGATGGAGCCGCCGCGCTGGTCGACGGTGACCTTCTTCGCGGGCGCGGCGGGCGTCCCGGTGCCGAGCGTGAGCTTCCCGCTGCCCGCTCCCGGCCCGACCGCGTGGGCGGTCCACTTCAGGGAGCCGTCCGGCCAGTAGCCGATCGGCCAGGACTGGACGGGCACGTCCTTGCCGTCGGCGTCGGTCAGCGCGAACGTCTGGTCCTTGTCGTACGCGCCCTTCGGCCACGGCACGCCCACGGTCGAGCCGGGCGTCTCGCCGAGGCCGCCGTCCTCCAGCCAGTCCAGGGTCACCGGGTCCGCGTCCGCCGCCGCGGCTCTCGGCGCGGCCTGCGCGTCCTGGGCGCCCAGGGCCCAGCTGAACTGGGATGCGGCTCCGGCGACGGCGGCGGCCTTGAGGAGGGATCTGCGAGGGATGGGGGACATGACTTTCCTTTCCTTGCGGAGTGGTCAGGGGCATGGCTCTCAGGGGCACTAATGTCAGGCGCATGACATAGGGCTGGACGGCTCGGGGGCGCCGTCCGTGGCCGGTGGCCGCCGGTCAGCGGCGTCGGCCGCGTTCCTCCACGGCGAGGGCCGCCGCCGCGACGGCCCCCAGGACGGGGACCGCCAGCGGCGGCACGAACCAGGCGGAGACGGCCACCACGGCCAGTCCGCCGACGAGCAGGAACGACCCCGCGGGGTCGAGGACGGTACGGCGTCCGGCGGCGCCGAGCAGGATCCGCCAGGAGGCGCCGGGCTCCCAGACCGCGGCCGCGCGCAGCCCGGCGACGGCCAGCCCGAGCAGCGCGAACAGGCCCACGGCCCCGACGGCCGGCCCGCCCGGGATCCCCGCGCGTACGGCCTGGACGTCCACCCACACCGCGAGGGCCGCGGCCCATCCGGCGAGTCCCGCGACCCATCCGCCGCGCACGGCCAGCCGGAAGTCCGCGGTGAACTCCCGCCAGCCGCCGCCCACATGGACCGTACGCCGCCGCAGGTGCCGCGACCCGGCGGCGAACGCGGCGGGATAGGTGACCACGGGCAGCGAGGCCACCGCGATCCACACCCCGGTGAGCAGACACTCGGCGAACAGTGCGAACCGCTCGGCGAAGGCGGACTCCCGCCCGGCGGCAACGGCCGTACGGGCTTTCGTGCGCGTCTGGGTCATGACCGGCTCAGCCCTTCAGACCGGAGGTCGCCATACCGTCGATCAGGTAGCGCTGGAAGGCGAGGAAGAACGCCAGCACGGGCAGCAGCGCCACCAGCGACATGGCGATCATGCCGCCGTAGTTGGCGACGCCCTCCTGGTCGCGGAACATCATCATGCCGAGGGAGACGGTGTACTTCCCGGGCTCGTTGAGGTAGATCAGCGGGCCCATGAAGTCGTTCCAGGCGTTGATGAACGTGAAGATGGCGCTGGTGATGAGGGCCGGCCGGCACAGCGGCAGCACGATCGACCAGTAGATCCGCAGATGACCGCAGCCGTCGAGCCGTGCCGCCTCGTCCAGTTCCTTCGGCAGGTTCCGCATGAACTGCACCATGAGGAAGACGAAGAACGCCTCGGTGGCCAGGTACTTGCCGATCAGCAGCGGCACGTACGTGTTGATCAGTTCCATCTTCTGGAACATCACGTACTGCGGGATGAGCAGCACGTGGTACGGCAGCAGCAGCGTGCCGATCATCAGCGAGAACATCAGGTTGCGCCCGGCGAACCGGATACGGGCGAACGCGTAGGCCGTCAGCGAGCAGGAGACGAGGATGCCGACGACGGAGCCGAGCGCGTAGAAGAGGGAGTTCTCGAAGAACGTGGCGATCGAGATGTCCGCGATGCCATCGGCCAGCCCCCTGAAGTTCTGGAGGATCGGGCTGGTCGGGAAGAGTTCGAGACTGCCGATGATCTCCCGGCTGGGTTTGAACGAGGCGCCGAGGACCCAGACGACGGGATAGAGGACCACCGCGAGGACGAGCAGGGCGCCGAGATGCCAGGCGAGCGACCCGGTGCCACCGCGTCCGCGGGCGGTGGGGGTCGTGGTGGTGCTCATCGGGCGGCCTCCTCGTAGTGCACCCATCGCCTCTGGGACCAGAAGAGGACCGCCGTCACCAGCGCCACGGCGAGCAGCAGCATCCAGGCCATCGCGGAGGCGAAGCCCATCTGCGCCTCCTTGAAGCCCTTCTGGTACAGGTAGCAGGTGTAGACGAGCGTGGAGTCGGCCGGCCCGCAGCTGGTGTTGGAGACGACGTACGCGGATCCGAAGATCTGGAACGAGTGGATGGTCTCCAGCAGCACGTTGAAGAAGACCACCGGGGAAATCATCGGCAGGGTGATGCTCCAGAACCGTCTGAACGGCCCCGCGCCGTCGACCTCGGCCGCCTCGTACAGTTCCCTGGGCACCTGCTTCAGCCCGGCCAGGAAGATGACCATCGGGGCGCCGAACTGCCAGACGGTCAGCGCCACCAGGCTGTAGAGCACCCAGTCCGGGTTTCCGACCCAGCCGCCGACGTCGAACCCGAGGAACGACTGTGTACGGTCCACGACGGCGTCGTCGGAGAACAGGGCCCGCCACACGAAGCCGACGGAGACGCTCGCGCCGATCAGTGACGGGGCGTAGAACGCGGCCCGGTAGAACGCCTGCCCGCGCCGGCTCTGCGCCAGCAGCAGGGCGACCCCCAGCGCGAGCAGCAGTTTCAGCGGGGTGCCGATGACGACGTACTTGGCCGTCACCTCCACCGACTTCTGCCACCGCGGATCGTCGAGCATCCGGGTGAAGTTGTCGAAGCCGATCCACTTCGGGGAGTTGAAGAGGTTGTAGTCGGTGAACGCGAAATAGAGCGACGCGGCCATCGGCCCCGCGGTCAGCAGCAGGAAGCCGGCGATCCACGGCGACATGAAGAGGTAGCCGGCGAGATTCTCCCGGCGGCCCCGCCGCCGTGCGGCGGCGGGGGGACCGGGACGCTGCTCCGCGGCATCCGGCGGAGAGTCCTTGACGAGCGTCGTCACGGCTGTTCCCATCAGGCGGCGAGGGCGGTCTTCGCCTCGGAGAAGAACTGCTTGACCGCGTCGGCGACCTTGGTCTTGCCCGTCGACATGTCACCGGCGATGCGCAGGAACGCGGCTTCCACGGTGTCGGCGCCCGCCGGGTGCGGGGTGATGGTCCCGAGCAGTCCGGCCTTGGCGACGTCCTCCTCGTACTTCGCGATCGCCTGGTTGGGGGCGTCGGCCGGCTTGTACGCGTCGAACTGCTCGGTGGTGGCGAGGATGCCGCGGTCGTAACCCATGATCTTGCCGACCTCGGGGTCGTGCACCATGAAGGAGATGAACTGGGCGACCTCCTTGGGGTGCTTGGTCCGTGCCGAGCCGCTCAGCATCAGCGAGCCGAGGTACTGGCCGGTCTCCTTGCCGTCGGTCGTCGGGATCGGCGCCAGCCCGTAGGTGCTGTCGCCCTCCGTGGTGTAGCGCACGGTGAAGTTGTCCCAGGTGAACTCGGAGGCTCCGTCACCCGAGGCCAGCGCCGACTTCGGTTTGAGCTGCTCGACCTTCTTCGGGTCGGTGACGATGCCGGCCTTCACGCGGTTGTAGCCGTCCTGCCACCACTCCGTCAGGTCGGCCTCGTCGAAGCCGAGTCCGTCCTCGGTGAAGAACGCCTTGCCGTTCTGCCGGAGATACAGGTCGTAGAGGTACATGATCCCGAAGTAGCCGGTGTCGCCCGCGACCTTCTGGGTGTCATGGATCTTCTTCAGCGCGGCGAAGTACTCGTCCCAGGTCCAGCCCTGCTCCGGCTTCACGCCGGCCGCCGCGAAGACCTTCTCGTCGATGACGAGCGACATGGTGTTGGAGCCGACGGGTACACCGAGCAGCTTTCCGTCGACCTCGCCGACCTTCTCGACGCCGGCGCGGAAGTTCTCGAGGTTCAGATTTCCCGCGTCCACTTGCGACTTGAGGTCGAGCAGAACGCTTCTCTTGTCGTACTTCCGCAGAAAGGCGACGGCGTTCTGGAATACGTCCGGTGGATTTCCGCCCGCGGCCTGGGTCTGGAACTTCTCCCAAAAGGCCACGTAATCCTGGAAGTCCGTCTTGACCTTGATCTTCGGGTACTTCTTCTCGAACAGCGCGATGGACTGGTTGATGCGCTTGGCGCGTTCCTCCGCACCCCACCAGGCGAAGCGGATCTCGACGGTTCCGTCGCCCGATCCGCCGCCGTCACCCCCGCATCCCGCGGTCGCGGCCAGCCCCACCGTCGTGAGCGACGCCCCGACCGCCTTGAGGACCGTCCGCCTCTCGACACTCCCGTTCATCCCCACAGTCGGGCCTCCTCGCGACGTCACCGTCCGCTGCCATGAATCGTTTCAAGTAAGCGCTTGCTGGCACAAGGTACGGAGGCCCTCAGCGGCCGTCAATGATTCGCACAGGAATTGATGTGAACGGGGTCGCTCGCGCGACGGCGTGAACTGGGGCGAATTGACAACGGAGTTGCACGGGGGTGCAGGTGGGAAGGGGTGGGTCGGGGGGTCGAACGGGATATTTGCCGGGGGGAGTTGGGGAGGGGGGAGGGCTGAAAGGAGGGGGCGGGGGTGAGTGCGGGGGTGGCGACCAGCGGGGGACGCGGGCGGCGACGGGACGCGGCCGCGATGGGCGGGTTGACGGTCGGCGACGGGCGGGCTGTCGCCGACGGGCGGGCACGCGGCGGGGGCCGGCGGGCACGCGGCCGGGAGCCAGCGGTCCGGCGGGGCAGCGGGCCGGCGACCGGCCACGGGCGGACACGCGGCCGAGGGCTGGCGGGACGGCGGATGGGCGGGCCAGCGGGCGGGTTAGGCGCCGGGCGGGCCGGTGACCGGGGACGGACGGACACGCGGCCGAGGCTGGCAGGACGGCGGAGGGTGGGCCAGCGGGCGGGTTAGGCGCCGGGCGGGCCGATGGTCGGCGACGGGCGGGCACGCGTGCCGGAGGGCCGGTGGGCTGGGCGTTCCGGCAGGACCGCGGGTGGACGGGCCAGTGGGCAGGCGAGACGGCGAGCGGGTGCGCGGCCGGGGGCCGGCGGTCCGGCAGGACGGCGGATGGGCAGAACAGCGAGCAGGCGAGACGGCAAGCGTGCACGCGGCCTGGACGGGCGGTCCGGCAGGCCGGTGGACCGGCGGCGGACGGGCCAGCAGGCAGGCGGGGCGCTCCTGGCAGTCCGGCTGGTGGGGCTGGGGGCGGAGCGCGGGGTTCAGGTGGGTCGTGGGCTGCAGGCAGAGTCACGAGGCACCGGGCTGCCCGCCAGAGCGGCAGCGCGACGGCGGCCACCAACCGGCACATGCCAACGAACCGGCGGACCCACTCATCCAGGGGCGCAGGGAACTGCGCACCCAGCCCACAACAACCGTCACAAACGAACGGCCTCACACCCCCACTCACCTGGGGGCGCGGGGAACTGCGCACCCAGCCCATGACGGCCGTCACAAACGAACGACCGGACACCCCCAGCCACCTATGGGCGCGGGGAACTGCGCGACCAGCCAGCACCGCCCGGCACACGCAAACAAACCCGCACACCCACGCACCCAGGGGCGCGGGGAACTGCGCACCCAGCCCATGACGGCCGTCACATGAGGACCGACCTCCAGAACGACAGAACAGGCGGTTGGTTCCACGGGAACCGTGGAACCAACCGCCTGCCGGCAAAGCAACGTGGGCGATACTGGGATCGAACCAGTGACCTCTTCGGTGTGAACGAAGCGCTCTCCCGCTGAGCTAATCGCCCGGGCGCACAAAGTAGATTACCCCATGTCAGGGCATGCTTCCGACCCGCCCCGACCCACCCAAGGACACCCGGAGCGCCCCTACTCCTTGATGTTCCACGGCATCTCGATGCCGAACTTCCAGACGTACACCCCGACCAGCACGGCGATGATCACCAGCCCGACGGTCGTCAGGATGATGTTGCGGCGCCGGACCTTCGGGTCGAGCGCCCGCTGTGTCGCCTCGGTGACTTTGCGTTTCGTCCAGCGGAGCACGAGCTGCGCCCAGACGAACTCGGTCGCCCAGATCGCCATACCGCCGAAGATCACCAGCCAGCCCGGTCCGGGCAGCGGCAGCATGATCACGCCGGCCACGACAACCGCGAGGCCCACGATGAACACGCCCACCTGCCAGCTGAGGTGCAGTACGCGGCGTGCCTTGATGAATTGCGGCGCACGGGATCCGAGCGCCTGCTCGCTCTTCGTCTCGTCGGTCGCCACGGCGACCTCCCGCGCTCGGTCACTCCCCGTATTCATACGGCCAAACCCTACCGGACGGAATCCGGTCACCGGAATGGTCGTAAGACGCGAACGGGGACTCGGCCGGATGAGGTACCTAAAGACACGCAAAACACTCAGAGGGGTTTACAACGACACCGTAGGTGGCATGTCGATTTCGCCGACGTGCGAATCCCCGAGCGCACACTGAGCGAAAGGCCCTGGCGCTTATGAACACCACGGTCAGCTGCGAGCTGCACCTGCGCCTCGTTGTGTCGAGCGAGTCCTCACTGCCTGTTCCCGCAGGACTGCGGTATGACACGGCCGATCCCTACGCCGTGCACGCCACCTTCCACACCGGAGCCGAGGAGACTGTCGAGTGGGTGTTCGCCCGCGACCTTCTCGCCGAGGGCCTGCACCGGCCCACCGGTACCGGCGACGTCCGAGTCTGGCCGTCCCGCAGTCACGGTCAGGGCGTCGTGTGCATCGCCCTGAGCTCTCCGGAGGGCGAAGCCCTGCTCGAGGCCCCGGCGCGGGCCCTGGAGTCCTTCCTCAAGCGAACCGACGCCGCCGTGCCCCCCGGCACGGAACACCGGCACTTCGATCTCGATACGGAGCTCTCACACATCCTGGCCGAAAGCTAGGACGGGACTCCGCACCAAGCCGCCCGGCGCCGTCCACTCGGGGAGACGGCTCGGGCTCAGACAACTGCATAGGGAGCACACGGGCGCCGTCCCCGCCGGCCAGGTGGGGGCGGCGCCCGTGCGTGTGCCTCCGGCGGTTTGGGGTGGGAGTGGGTGCGCCGTTCCCCGCGCCCCTCGGTAGGCGGGGGTGACCATCGTCGGCAGGTGACCATCGTTGTCCGCCGAGCGCGCCGTTCCCCGCGCCCCTGGGTGAGCGAGGGTGACCCTCGGCCGCACGTGACCGTCGTCGACCGCTGAGCGCGCCGTTCCCCGCGCCCCTGCGCGGCGGGAGGGGCCTGGGCGGATCCGGACGGTCCGGCGTGGAGCCGCTAGCATCGGCCTGCATCGGCGGGCGTCCGCCCGACCCCCAGGCCAGGGAGCGAAACGTGCTGATCACCCACGACACCCGGTGCGCCCTAGACACCGTGGTCGATCTGGTGAACACCGCACCGGAGGACGACACCACGGACGGACTCGCGAACCTTGCGGCGCTGCTCGACTTCGTACGAAGGCACGACATGAGCGATGTCGGGACCTTGTCCGAACTGGATCTCTCGGCGGTGCGAAGGATCCGAGGGCGGTTCGCCGCGGTCTTCGCGGCGCCCGACGCCCGGACCGCCGCAGCGCTCATCAACGAGCTGGTCGCCGCCGCGGGCACCACGCCGCGCCTCACGAACCACGACGGTTACGACTGGCACGTGCACTACTTCGCGCCCGGCGCGTCCGTCGCCGACCACCTCGCCGCGGACTGCGGCATGGCGCTGGCCTTCTTCGTGGTGGCCGGGGAGGAGGAGCGGCTGCGCCGCTGTGAGGCACCGGACTGCCGACGCGCCTTCGTCGACCTCTCCCGCAACCGCTCCCGTCGCTACTGCGACAGCCGCACCTGCGGAAACCGCCTCCACGTGGCGGCGTACCGGGCACGGCGCAAGGAAGCGGCGGGCTGACGGAGTCCTCGGCGGGTGGCGCCAGGGACTCCGCGTACGGCTCAGAGCAGCAGCAGATCGTGCAGCGAAGCCATGAGCAGCAGACAGCCGATCACCGCAAGGAAGATCATCAGCGGTGGCTGGGAAAGCGCGAAGAGACAACCCCGCCGCTCCTCGGGAGGAGCCGCGTTGTCGCTCTGGGTTGTATCCAGCATTACGCGGCGATGATGACCCAGCCGGGACTCCCGACGCGATCAACACGCCCGGATTGTGGGGGAGTTAGCCGGAATCCGTGACACAGCGTTCCAACATCTGGGATACACCGGCCCGCTGGGAGGGCGCCCGTCCTCGTCCGGCGCGGCGACCGGCCTCGGAAAGATCCTCAGGAAGATGAGGCGTGCCGCTGTTTCCTCATATTCCGTGCTTCTTGAGGATCGCCTCGATGTCGCTGAAGTCGTCCGCCGGACCCGCCTTGCGGGGCTTGGCCTCGGAGCGGCCCGCCGGGCGTGCGGCGGCCGGGCCCAGCGAGGGCGCCGAAGCCGCCGGGGCCACCGCCTCGCGCTGCGCGGCCCGGGCCGCCCTGCGCTCCTTGCGGGTCCCGCCCGTACGCCGCTCCACGGCGCGCGTGGTCATGAACAGCAGCCAGGCCGCCCCCAGCACGCCGAAGCCGGCCCAGGCGGTCGGGCTGAAGGCGGTCTCCGCCACCCATTCGACGGCCCCGGTCAGCACCAGGCCGAGCGGCACCAGCGCGTACGCCGCCAGGCGGGCCGCCGCGAGGAACCGCTTGCGGTACGCGGTGACCGCGGCGATGCCCAGCCCCGCCGCGGCGACGGCGGAACAGACGGTCTCGGCAATCATCCGGTCCTCCAGGCGGGGCGAGCGGGGTCGGGCAGGGGCACTTCGTCCCTTCCATCCTGCACCGCTCCCCGCCCGATATGCCATGGTCCGGGGAGACCTCAGGGACATATCCGGGTCGGGTCCTCCTGAGGTGCCGGTCCCACCCGGTCGCCCCGAGGTCCCGGTTGGGCCGCGAGGGCCCCGGCTGGGAGACTGGTCCCATGAGCGACTCCTCCCCCGTCCGCCCCGCCGTCCCCGTCCTGGACGTCTGGTGCGAACTGCAGTGCCCGGACTGCCGAAGCGCCCTCGACGACCTGCGCGCACTGCGCGCCCGCTACGGCGACCGGCTGGAACTGCGGCTGCGGCACTTCCCGCTCGAGAAGCACCGGCACGCGTTCGCCGCCGCGCAGGCCGCCGAGGAGGCCGCGGAACAGGGCACGGCGTGGCCGTACGTCGAGGCGGTGCTGGAGCGCGTACCGGAGCTGGACCGCGAGGGTGAGGCGCTCCTCCTCGACGTGGCCCGCGAACTCGGCCTCGACGTGGAGGAGTTCGACACGGCGCTCATCGACGGCCGGCACATCCTGATCGTCGACGCCGACCAGGCCGAGGGCAAGGCGATCGGCGTGACCGGCACACCGACGTACGTCATCGACGGTGAGCGCCTCGACGGCGGCAAGAGTCAGGAAGGGCTGCGCGAGCGCGTGGAGGAGATCGTGGACCGGCTGCTGGCCGCGCAGGAAGCCTGACGACACCCACGAGGTCCCCTCCCCCGGCGGCAGGCGGTCGCCGGGGCCGGTCCGGCCCCCACAGCGGGCTTCGCAGCGCGGACCTCGAAGCGGGCCCGCCGCGTCCGGCGGCAGGCCCGCGCGGCAGGTCGTCCGCTCCTACAGCAGGTCCTTGTAGAGGTGGTACGTGATCGTCTCGTAGCCGAGTGACTCGTACAGCCGCTCGGCCGGGGCGTTGCCGGCGAAGACGTTCAGGCGGACACCGGGGCGGCCTGCGGCGGCCGCCCGCGCCTCCGCGAACAGCATCAGCGAACGGCCGTGTCCCCTGCCCCGGAAGCTCTCGCCGGACTCGACCTTGTGGACGAAGGCCCAGCCGTCGCGGGTCCCCAGCCACAGCATGCCCACCGGTGTCCCCTCGTGCTCCAGGACACTGAACTCCGTACCCTCGCCGGCGGATCCGTCCGGCAGCGACGTGATGTGGTCCCGCTCGGACTTGGCGCGGGCCTCGGCCTCGGGCACCCCCCGGGCGATCCACTGCTGGGCGTAGTCCTCCTTGGACCGCGCCGCCCACGCCTGGAACTCGTCCTGCGTCATCGGCCGCGCCCGGCTGCCGGCGGGCAGTCCGGGCGCGGTGTCGCCGAGCCGCTTCTGCATGGTGCGGTTGCGCACCACGTAGCCGAGGGCCGTCGTCAGGCGCAGGGCCGCCGCCGCGTCGGCGGGTACCGACACCTCGATCCGCCGGCAGCCCCAGCCGCGTGCCACCTCCTCCGCGGCGAGCGCGGCCACGGTGCCCCGGCCACGCCCGCGGTCCGGCTCCTCGATGCCGAGGTCACGGATCCGGGCGACGGACGTCCCGAAGTCGGGGTGGGTGGCGAGGTGGACGACGCCCACGGGGCGGCTGTTCACGCACACCGTGTAGTGGCGTGACAGCGCCCCGTCAGAGGCGCGCTGAAGCGGCTCGGTCGGCCGCAGTGTGGTGGTCATCAGGGGTGTTGTACCCGCCCGGACGGGTTCGCGCCATCCGGTCCGGCCGACGGCCCGACGCGTGCGGTGCGACGGGCGGGCCCGGCCCCGCACGAGCCGTCTCAGGGATCGAGGTCGTCGCCCGCCCGCTCGTCGAAGATCCGCATGGCCTTCGCCGTCACCGGGCCCGGCGCCCCGGCGAGTTCACGGCCGTCGACGCGGTGCACGGCCTGTACGTCACGCAGCGTCGAGGTCAGGAAGACCTCCTCGGCGCGTTCCAGGACGTCGAACGGGAGGTCGGTCTCCCTGGCGCCGGTCCACTCGACGGTGAGGGCACGCGTGATGCCCGCGAGGCACCCGGAGGCGACGGGCGGGGTGTGGATCTCACCGTCCAGGACGACGAAGACGTTGGAGCCCGTGCCCTCGCAGAGCCGCCCGACGGTGTTGGCGAACAGGGCCTCGGATCCGCCCCGTTCGCGCGCGCGGGCGAGGGCGACGACGTTCTCGGCGTACGACGTGGTCTTGAGGCCCGTCAGCGCGCCGCGCTCGTTGCGGGTCCACGGCAGGGTGATCACGGCGGTGGAGTCGGGGCGGCGGCCGGTCTCCCCCAGTGCCACGAGCAGGGTCGGCCCGTGTTCCCCGCGGTCCGAGCCGAGCGGTCCCAGGCCACCGGTGTACGTGATGCGCAGGCGGCCGAGCGGCATCGGGTCGGCCGCCAGGACGGCCGCGCACGCCTCGCGCACCTCGTCGCGGTCGGGCTCGGGCAGTCCGAGACCGGCGGCCGAGCGCGCCAGCCGGTCCAGATGACGGGTGAGCGCGAACGGACGGCCGGAGACCGCCTTCACGGTCTCGAAGACGCCGTCGCCCACGGTCAGCCCGTGGTCGAGGACGGAGACACGGGCCGACCCGCTGTCCTGCAGTCCGCCGTCGAGCCAGATCTTCACTGAACCTCACCTCATGAGAACGTGCCGGGTTCCCGGCCGGACGTGCTGTCCCGGCCTGTCGTGTTCTCCCGGCCGGGGGTCCCGGGAGCGTCCGCCGGGGTCCCCCCACCCGTGTCGTACGCCCCTGGGTACTCCCCCGACGCTACAGCGAGCAGCCGGGCCGCCTTCAGCTCGGTCTCCTCCCACTCGCGCAGGGGGTCCGACCCCCAGGTGATGCCCGCGCCGGAGCCGAAGCGCAGCACTCCCTCGGTCCGATCGGACCAGAAGGTGCGGATGCCGACGGCGAGCTCTCCGGTGCCGCGGTCGGCGTCGACCCAGCCGATGCCGCCGCAGTACGGTCCCCGGGGCGCGGTCTCCAGGGCGTCGATGATCCGCAGGGCCCTGGACTTGGGGGCGCCGGTGACGGAGCCGGGCGGGAAGGTCGCGCCGAGCAGCTCCGGCCAGCCCACGCCGTGGCGCAGTTCACCGCGGACGGTGGAGACGAGGTGGACGAGACCCGGGTGCTTCTCGACGACGCACAGGTCGGGCACGGTCACGGTGCCGGTGGCGCACACCCGGCCCAGGTCGTTGCGCACCAGGTCCACGATCATCACGTTCTCGGCGTGGTCCTTGTCGAGCAGGTCGGCCTCGGTGCGTCCGGTGCCCTTGATCGGACCCGACTCGACGGTACGGCCGTCGCGGCGCAGGAAGAGCTCCGGGGAGGCGGTGGCGATCTCCACCCCGTGACCGGGCAGGCGAATCGTTCCGGCATAGGGGGCCGGGTTGCCGCGGGCCAGCAGGGCGGTCAGCGCGTCCACGTCGGCGTCGGGGGCGAGGGGCGCCGACAGGACGCGGCAGAGGTTCGCCTGGTACACCTCGCCGGCCGCGATGTGCTCACGTATCCGGCGGACACCCGCCAGGTACCCGGCGCGGTCGAGCGAGGACGTCCAGTCGCCGGCCGAGGGACCCCGCCACGCCCCCGGCACCGGCGCGGGGACGGTTTCGGGCCGTACGTCCGCGAAACGGGCGCAGACCACCCGCCCCTCGAAGTCGGCACTGACGGCCCAGAAGCCCCGGGAGTCCAGGGCCGCGGGGTCGTCGGTGACGTCGCGGAGGCCGGTCGCGACGAGACCGCCGAAGCGGGCGAGAGCTGGGAGGTCCTGCACGGTGATGAGTCTATGGTGGGTGACCTGCGGGTGCCCCGACCGTGTCCTGGAGCGGGCGTAACGCAGCACGCTGCGCAAACGCGTTTTTGTGCTGGCCCCGGTATCCGCTAGAGTTCAACACGTCGCCGGGTCGTGAGAGCGGGCCGGAAACGACAAGCGGACGTAGCTCAGTTGGTAGAGCGCAACCTTGCCAAGGTTGAGGTCGCCAGTTCGAACCTGGTCGTCCGCTCGCAGGAAGTGGGGATCGTCCCGACCCCCGCGCTCCTGGTGGAGTGGCCGAGAGGCGAGGCAACGGCCTGCAAAGCCGTCTACACGGGTTCAAATCCCGTCTCCACCTCCAAGGACGATTAGCTCAGCGGGAGAGCGCTTCCCTGACACGGAAGAGGTCACTGGTTCAATCCCAGTATCGTCCACTGGATCCGCCGGTACGATCGGCACGGTCCTGTCCCGCGCGATTAGCTCAGCGGGAGAGCGCTTCCCTGACACGGAAGAGGTCACTGGTTCAATCCCAGTATCGCGCACGCAGTACGCACCACCGGTGCCGTCAGGTACGCACCACCAGCAGGTCCACCCGCGCGATTAGCTCAGCGGGAGAGCGCTTCCCTGACACGGAAGAGGTCACTGGTTCAATCCCAGTATCGCGCACCAGCCGAAGCCCCCGGCCGTCTCGTACGGTCGGGGGCTTCGTCGTTCCTCGGGACCGTGCGGTCAGGAGGAGAAGAGCATGTGGCCGAAGCCCTTCTGACGCTGGTGACCGTAGTGACCGCCGTGACCACCGTGACCACCGTGACCGCCGTGACCACCGTGCTGCGGAGCGCCCCAGGCGGGTGCGGGTGCGGACGGGTATGCCTGCGGGCCGCCCGGGGGCGGCGGGGCGGGCTGCGACCACTGGCTCTCGAGCCGGGTCAGGGACTCCAGTTCGCCGTAGTCGAGGAAGATCCCGCGGCAACCACTGCACTGCTCGATCTGGACACCGTTGCGGTTGTACGTGTGCATCGGTGCGTGGCACTTCGGACACTGCATGCTCGGCTCAACTCCTCGCCCGTCGGTACTGCTTCCACCAGGACAGACTCTGCCCCGCTTCCGTCGGTTGCACCCTACGTCGCGCATCTTCCCGCCAACTCGGGCGCATGAGCGGCCATTCGGTCACACGCGTCGATCACGGACACCTCGACCTCGTCCAACGGGCGCTCCTGCGCGACCGACTTGGCGATCGCCAGGGCCGCGGTCTGCGCGGTGAGGGCGCGGGCGGGCACGTCCAGGGCCGGCCACGGGTCGCTGTCCGCGGGGACGGCCGGACCGCCGGCCCCGCGGTACGCGGTGAGGAAGCGGGTCCACTCCTCGGGCGCCAGGAGACCGCAGGCGAACCAGGCCGCGGGCCGGGCCAGGTCCCAGGCGGGGCTCCCCCGGCCCAGGTCGTCGATGTCGATGAGCAGCCAGTCACCGGCCGCCGCCCGTACCAGCTGGCCCAGGTGGAAGTCGCCGTGGCACAGCGTCCGGGTGCCCGGCATCGGCGCCTCGTCCCGCGCCCAGGCGGGCAGGACGGACCAGGCGCGCAGGACCGGCCCGGCCGCCGGGTGGGGGCCTGCCGCCCGCAGACGTGCGACGGCGCGGGCCGCCTTCGCCGGACCGCGCATGGACGGCAGGCCGGGCGGGAGGACGGAGTCCGGCGTGCGGTGGAGCCGGGCGAGGAGGGTCGCCGCCGCCTCCCAGGGAGCGGCGTCGGGGTCGTCACGGTCCACGGGGGTGCCGTAGGGCCAGTAGGTGACCGGCCGGGCGGCCGCTTCGACGGCTCCGGCCGCCTCCGGCGGCCCGAGCGGGGGCAGGAGGACGCCGTCGAGTGCGGGGTGCGCGGCGACGGCCAGGCGCGCCGCGAGGTGCGCGGGGTCGGTGCCGGCCGCGTGTGCCTTCGCCACCGTGCGGCCGTGCCGGACGACGGTCCCGTCGGGCCGGTCGGCCAGGACGGTGGTGTCGGTACCGCAGACGCAGGCGTCGGGCGCCGCCGGATGAGCGGCGGTCCGCACCTTGGCGCGCAGGGCGGGCAGCACGTCGGCGGTCACTCGGGTCCCCCTCGGGTCGTACGTATCCGTCCGGGGCGGGCCCGGCGGTCTCCCGGAGCGTACGCACACAGAGCAATGCGGGCGCAGCTCCCCAGCTGCGCCCGCATCTCTTGCCGTCCGCCGCACCCCCGTCCCCACGGGGTTTCATGGCCGGATGTCCCCGCCCGGACCGCTCTTCCGGGCCTGGGGCGCCGCTCAGCGCCCCAGCATCACGCCCACGGACGACGCCTGTGTGACCACTGCTTCCCAGCCGCCGAAGACGACCACGAGCAGGGTGGCCAGAGGGAGGACCATGGCCGTCGCCACCAGGGGGTGGCGTCGGCCGGACCGGCTGGGGCCGAACGCGGCGGTGTACGCCTTGCGTCCCTGCGTGCGGATCATGGTCCGCGGTGCCGTGTCCGCCATGGTCCCTCTCCTGACCGTTCTGTTGGAAAGCTTCTGTCCGTCTTGCAGCGGCGGGTGCCTGACCTCGGGGGACGAGTGCTGCACCCGCCGCTTGACAACAAATCTAGGCGTGAGGGGCCTGCGGGTCGTCATGCCCTCGTACCTATTGCCGGGCCTCCCGGAGGATGAGCGGTGACCTGCGGAGTACTCCCCTGGGTGGAGAAGAGGTCCTAGGTCTCAGGGGTTTCCCGGAGGGGACGTCCGGTCTGTTCCGAGCTGTCCTCCCTCGGGACCGGTTGCTCGACGAGCGCGAGCACCCTGGTGGCCATGAAGCGGGCCGTGCGGACGACTGATCCACTTCGGGTGACTTCGCTCACTTCGACCACTCCTCTGCGGACCGCCGTCTCCACCCTGCGACCCGCCCGACTGGCCACCACCTCGTACGTACGGGTCGTGTCCCCCGCGTCCACCACTATCTCCACGCGATCACCCTTCACGGGCCCAATCCCCCTTCTGCGACGGAAGGTTGAGGATCCGCGCAGCTCGACGCCCCGGGAGTCCCCCGTCCCCTGACCACCTTTCAAGTTTCCCACCCGGCACTGACAATCGGTCGGTCCGCGAGGGCGCGGCCTCTGCGCGCGCCCGGCCGCGGAAACGTAAGCTGTGGCTCGTCAAACGGACCGGGCAGCGGGGATGGACATGGCGATGATGCGCCTGAGGCGCGAGGACCCGCGTGTCGTCGGCTCGTTCAGGCTTCACCGACGGCTCGGCGCGGGCGGGATGGGCGTGGTCTATCTGGGCTCGGACCGGCGTGGCCAGCGGGTCGCGCTGAAGGTGATCCGGCCCGACCTCGCGGAGGACCAGGAGTTCAGGTCGCGCTTCGCGCGCGAGGTGTCGGCCGCGCGCCGGATCCGCGGCGGGTGCACCGCGCGGCTCGTCGCCGCGGACCTGGAAGCCGAACGGCCCTGGTTCGCGACGCAGTACGTTCCCGGCCCCTCGCTGCACGACAAGGTCACCGAGGAGGGTCCGCTCTTCGCGTCCGAGGTCGCGTCCGTCGGCGCCGCGCTCTCCGAGGGGCTCGTCGCCGTGCACGAGGCCGGGGTCGTCCACCGCGACCTGAAGCCGTCGAACATCCTGCTGTCCCCCAAGGGGCCGCGCATCATCGACTTCGGCATCGCCTGGGCGACGGGCGCCAGCACGCTCACGCACGTCGGAACGGCCGTGGGGTCGCCCGGCTTCCTGGCGCCGGAGCAGGTACGGGGCGCCGCCGTCACCCCGGCCACGGACGTGTTCGCGCTGGGCGCCACGCTGGCGTACGCCGCGACGCAGGACTCGCCCTTCGGACACGGCAGTTCCGAGGTGATGCTCTACCGGGTGGTGCACGAGGAGCCGCAGCTGCACGGCGTGCCCGACGCGCTGGCCCCGCTCGTGCGCGCCTGTCTGGCGAAGGATCCCGAGGAGCGTCCCAGCACGCTGCAGTTGTCGTTGCGGCTCAAGGAGATCGCGGCGCGGGAGGCGCACGGACTGGGTGACCCCCGGCCGCCCGCTCCCCGTGCGGCGGAGGCCGACCGGCCCACCGGGCGGATGGCCGACGGCTCCGCGGACCAGCGCACCCAGCGGCGTACGCAGGGCACTCCCCCGCCGCGCGGCAACGGCCCCTCGTCGCGCTCCGGGGCGCGCCCGGCCCCCTCGCGGGGTGGCTCGGCGCGCTCCGGCACCGGCAGCCGGACCGGGCAGACCACCGGCCGGACCGGGCAGTCCACCGGCCGCAACGGTCAGCCGGGCAGCCGGACCGGGCAGTCCGGCAGCCGGACCGGTCCGCCGCGCGGCGGGAACGGACGGCAGGGGCCGCGGACCACCGGGACCGGGCGGCGGCCGGCCAACCCCCGGCTGCTCAGGCAGCGGCTCTTCGTGTTCGTCGTGGTGACGCTGCTGGTGGCGCTGGCCATCGCGGCGGCGCAGGGGTGTCAGGGGCCTGCCCAAGGGCTTGAGCGTGTGGGCTCCGCCCGGGGGGTTGAGGGTGTGAGCTCGCCCGGGGCTGTGTGGCAGGAGCCGCCGTCTTCGCGGAGCGGGATCCAGCGGGGCGGGATGCCGCGGGGCGGGGAGCAGTAGAGACGCCGGGGGCGCCGGTCAGTCGTCTGCGGGTACGTCGGGGCTGGTCGCGCAGTTCCCCGCGCCCCTTTCGGGGCGCACGTTCGTCAGCGCTGCGGACCGCGCCCCTTTCGGGGCGCTGGTCGTCAGGTCTGGGGGCGGCCCGTTGCCACCGCGTAGAACGCGACCGCCGCGGCGGCTCCCACGTTCAGTGAGTCGACGCCGTGGGCCATCGGGATGCGGACCCATTCGTCGGCGGCCACCAGGGCCCGGGTGGACAGGCCGTCGCCCTCCGCGCCGAGCATCAGCGCGACGCGTTCCATCCGGTGCGGGGCCATCTCGTCGAGGGTCTTGGCCTTCTCGTCCGGGGTGAGCGCGAGGAGGCCGAAGCCCGCCTCGCGGACCGACTCCAGGCTTCTGGGCCAGGAGTCCAGGCGGGCGTACGGAACCGCGAAGACCGCGCCCATGGAGACCTTCACCGAACGGCGGTACAGGGGGTCCGCACAGTCCGGGGAGAGCAGCACCGCGTCCATGCCGAGGGCCGCCGCGGAGCGGAAGATCGCACCGATGTTGGTGTGGTCGTTGACCGACTCCATGACGACGACCCGGCGGGCCGTCCGCAGCAGTTCGTCGGGGGTCGGCAGCGGTTTGCGCTGCATGGAGGCGAGCGCACCGCGGTGCACGTGGTACCCGGTGACCTGTTCGGCGAGGTCCGGGCTGACCGCGTACACGGGTGCCGGGAGTTCGTCGATGACGTCGCGCATGACGTCCACCCACTTGGCGGAGAGCAGCATCGAGCGCATCTCGTAACCGGCGTCCTTGGCCCGCCGGATGACCTTCTCTCCCTCGGCGATGAACAGGCCCTCGGCGGGTTCGCGCCTGCGGCGCAGCTCGACGTCGGTCAGGCCCGTGTAGTCGCGCAGGCGCGGGTCGGCTGGGTCCTCGACGGTGATGAGATCGGCCACGGATCGATACTGCCTTGTCCTGGGTGCGGTGCCAACGGCTGGGAACAGGTTGGGTTACCCCGGGTTACCGGCGTTACCGGTATCGGGTCACGGGGATGTCGGGTTGCCGGTCACTCGGTCGTCTCGAACGAGCCGTCCGTGCCCACGGCCACGACCTCCCCGATGACGATGACCGCCGGGGGCCGCACCTCCTCGGCGCGCACGGTCGCGGCGACCGTCGCCAGGGTCGCGTCGACACGGCGCTGCGCCGCGGTCGTGCCTTCCTGGACGAGTGCCACGGGCGTGTTGGCCGCCTTGCCGTTGTCCATGAGCGTACGGGCGATGGCGCCGATCTTGTCCACGCCCATCAGGACGACCAGGGTGCCGCGGAGCTTGGCGAGCGCCGCCCAGTCGACGAGCGAGCGTTCGTCGTCGGGAGCCACATGGCCGCTCACGACGGTGAACTCGTGGGCCACCCCGCGGTGCGTGACCGGGATGCCGGCCGCGCCGGGGACCGAGATGGAGCTGGAGATGCCCGGGACGACCGTGCAGGAGATGCCCGCCTCGGCCAGCGCCTGGGCCTCCTCCATGCCGCGGCCGAAGACGAAGGGGTCGCCGCCCTTCAGACGGACCACCGACTTGCCCTGCTGGGCGTGCTCGATGAGCGCGTTGTTGATGGCCTCCTGGGCCATGAAGCGTCCGTACGGGATCTTCGCCGCGTCGATCACCTCGACGTGCGGCGGGAGTTCGGCGAGCAGGTCGCGGGGGCCGAGGCGGTCGGCGATGACCACGTCCGCCTCGGCGAGGAGACGGCGGCCGCGGACCGTGATCAGGTCCGGGTCGCCGGGGCCGCCGCCGACCAGTGCGACACCGGGTGTGCGGGTGCGGAAGTGGGGGGCCACGAGGGTGCCGTCGCGGAGCCCTTCGACCACCGCGTCGCGGACGGCCGCGGTGTGGCGGGGGTCGCGGCCCTCGGGGTCCGAGGTCAGGACGGCCACCGTGACGCCCTCGCTGTGCCCGGTCGCCGGGGTCCAGGCGGTGGCCGCGTCCGCGTCGTCCGCGCGGACGCACCACACCCGGTGCGCCTCCGCCTCGGCGGAGGCAGCGGTGTTCGCCGCGGCGTCGGAGGTGGCGATGAGGACGTACCAGGCTTCCGCGAGGTCGCCCGGCTCGTACGAGCGCCTCGTCCAGCTCAGTTCGCCCGCGTCCGCCATGGCCTCGACCGAGGGGGTGGCGGCCGGGGACACGAGGTGGATGTCCGCGCCCGCCGCGATGAGGGCAGGGAGGCGGCGCTGGGCGACCTGGCCCCCGCCGAGGACCACCACGCGGCGGCCGGAGAGGCGGAGACCTACGGGGTAGGCGGGGTGTGCGGCCATGGAGGTACGGCTCCTCATGCGGGTGATACGGGGCGTGCGGGGGCGCGCTGCTGCGCTGGAGCGGGCCTGACGTGCGGATTTCGGGGTGCGGGGTGGTGGCGGGCCGGGGTGCTGGGAAGTTCTTTCCCCGAGCCCGCACCTTCCCGAAACCGGGGCCGCGCCCCGGCCCCCCGAAGGTGCGGGTCCGTCGTCTACTTCTCGGTCACGCCCGCCGAGTCGAACGTGGCGACCTCGTGCATCGCACGTGCCGCGCTCTGGACCACCGGGAGGGCCAGCAGGGCGCCGGTGCCCTCGCCGAGCCGGAGGTCCAGGTCGACCAGGGGACGCAGGCCCAGTTTGTTCAGGGCGGCGACGTGGCCGGGCTCGGCGCTGCGATGGCCCGCGATGCAGGCCGCGAGGACCTCCGGGGCGATCGCCCGGGCCACCAGCGCGGCGGCGCCGGCGCTGACGCCGTCCAGGATGACCGGCGTGCGCAGGGAGGCGCCGCCGAGGAGGAGGCCCACCATGGCGGCGTGCTCCAGCCCGCCGACGGCCGCCAGCACGCCGATCGGGTCGGCCGGGTCCGGCTGGTGGAGTTCCAGGGCCCGGCGTACCACCTCGGTCTTGCGGGCCAGGGTCTCGTCGTTGATGCCGGTGCCGCGGCCCGTGACCTCGGCCGGGTCGCTGCCGGTGAAGACGGAGATCAGGGCGGCCGACGCGGTGGTGTTGGCGATGCCCATCTCCCCCGTGATCAGGGCCTTGTTCCCGGCCGCCACCAGGTCGCGGGCGGTCTCGATCCCCACCTCGACGGCCGCCCTGACCTCCTCGCGGGTCAGCGCGGGGCCGGTCGTCATGTCGGCCGTGCCCGCCCGGACCTTGCGGGGCAGCAGACCCGGGGTCGCGGGCAGGTCGGAGGCCACGCCCACGTCGACGACGCAGACCTCTGCGCCGACCTGGGTGGCGAAGGCGTTGCAGACCGCGCCGCCGCCGAGGATGTTGGCCACCATCTGGCCGGTGACCTCCTGCGGCCACGGCGTGACGCCCTGGGCGTGCACACCGTGGTCGCCCGCGAAGATCGCGACGGCTGCCGGTTCCGGGATCGGCGGCGGGCACATCCGGGAGAGGCCGGAGAGCTGCGCGGAGATGATCTCCAGCATGCCGAGGGCCCCGGCGGGCTTGGTCATGCGCTTCTGGCGCTCCCACGCCTCACCGAGCGCCTTGGCGTCCAGCGGACGGATGTTGGTGATGGTCTCGGCGAGCAGGTCGTGCGGCTCCTCACCCGGCAGGGCCCGGCGGCCGTACGTCTCCTCGTGGACGACCCAGGACAGCGGGCGGCGCTTGGACCAGCCCGCCTGCAGCAGCTCGGGCTCCTGCGGGAACTCGTCGACGTATCCGACGCAGAGATAGGCGACGACCTCCAGGTGCTCGGGCAGGCCGAGTTCGCGGACCATCTCCCGCTCGTCGAAGAAGCTGACCCAGCCCACGCCCAGGCCCTCGGCGCGCGCCGCGAGCCAGAGGTTCTCGACGGCGAGCGCGGAGGAGTAGGGGGCCATCTGCGGCTGGGTGTGGCGGCCCAGGGTGTGCCGACCGCCCCGGGTCGGGTCGGCGGTGACGACGATGTTCACCGGGGTGTCGAGGATGGCCTCGATCTTCAGTTCCTTGAACTGCTTCGCGCGGCCCTTGGGGAGCGACTTGGCGTACGCCTCGCGCTGGCGCGCGGCCAGTTCGTGCATCGAGCGCCGGGTCTCGGCCGAGCGGATGACGACGAAGTCCCAGGGCTGCGAGTGACCGACGGACGGCGCGGTGTGGGCCGCCTCCAGAACGCGCAGCAGCACGTCGTGCGGGATGGGGTCGCTGCGGAAGCCGTTGCGGATGTCGCGGCGTTCACGCATCACGCGCAGCACGGCCTCCCGCTCCGCGTCGTCGTAGCCGGGCGCGGCCGGGCCGGTGGACTCTCGTGTCTCCGCCACGGCGGCCGTGCTCTCTTCCTGCCCTGCGGCCGTGGTGCTACGGCTGTCCAGGTCCTCCGCCCGCTGTGCGACCAGAGGTTCCGGGCTCTCGTCCTCGGCGTCGTCCTCGACGGGTGCCTGCGACACGGGGGTCACCCCGGCCTCGGGGGCCGGCTCGGGCTCCCTGGGGGCGGGGAGCACGAGGACGGGCGGCTCCTCGGGCGCCACGCCGGACGCGTCGGCGGTCACGATGCCGGGCGCGATACCGGGTGCCGGTTCGGCGGCGGGCTGCTCGGCGGGCGGCGCGGACGCCGGGTCCACCGTCTCCGCGGCGGCCGGCTCGGGCTGCTCGTCCGGCTCCGCCCGCTCGTCGGGGAGAGGGGGCACCGCCATGCCGTGCGGCGGGGTGGGGGCGAGGTGCGGTGTGCCCGGGACCGTGCCCTCGACCGGTACGAACTGGCCGACGGGCGGCTCGGCCGCCGAGGGCTCTTCCTGGAGCGGCAGGTCCTGGAGGGGCGCGTCCGGCGACGGCTCGCCGTGGAGGGGCAGGTCCTGGAGCGGAGGCGCCTCGCCGTGGGACTCGTCCCCGAAGGCGTGCTCGGCGTGCACCGCGGGTGCCTCGGTCTGTCCGGCCGTGACGGGCGTCGCCGCCTGGGACCCGTCGTGGTCCCCCACGCTCTGTACTTCGCCCTCCGCGGGGGCGGCGGGCTCCGCGAGCAGCGGGGCCTCCGCGGCCTCCTGGAGCTGGCCGGCCTCCTCGACGACGGGCTCGGCCTCCACCGGATGCGGCTGCGGGTGGGGCTCCTGGACCCCTGTGTGCTGTCCTGGTCCGGCGACGAACGGGGCGCCCGTCTCCTGGACCTGCGGCTCCGCCGGGTACGCGGGCTGCGGGTCCGGCACCGGGAAACCGGGCTGCGAGGCGTCGTCGGCCCGCGGGACCTGGAATGCGTCGGGCGCGTGCTGCCCCGCCTCGTCCGCCGGATGGGCGAACCGGACGCCGGCGGGTGCGGCCGGGAACGGGGTGGGCTGCGGAACGTGCGCGAACTCCGGGGCCGCCTGGGCGAACTCGGCGCCCCGGCCGTCGTCCGGGGCCTGCGGGAAGAGCGAACCGTCGGCGAGCTGAGGGGCCTGAGCATAGTCCTGCACCAGTACCGCTGCCGGAACCTGGACACCTTCCGGAGCCTGATCACCTTCCAGGGCCTGAACACCTTCCGGGCCCTGGACCGCGTCCGGCACGTGCACCGCGTCCGGTACGTGGACAGCGTCCGGTACGTGGACAGCGTCCGCGGCCTGGTCGGCGGCCCCGCCCGGCGGCTGCTCGGGGTCCTGGACGGCGTCCGGCCGCGAAGGACCGTACGCGTCCTCCGGGGTCTGCACGGCCTCCGGAGCCTGGCCCGCCGTCTCGGCCGCGTCCACGACGGGCTGTCCGTGCGCGGCGTCGGGGAACCCGGCGAACCGGTCGGCGCCCGGGACGTCCTGCGGCTGCGGCTGCGGGACCCCGCCCGGCTGCTCCGTCATGGGCACCGCCGCCGGCGTCTCGGCGGACTCGTGTGCGGCGGCGGGGGCGTCCTCGCCTTCAGGGCCCCCGGCGAACGAACCGTCGCCCGCGTCGGGCGTCTGTGCGAGCGGCGCGGCTTCGGCGGCCGCCTGACCGCCCGCGTGCGCTTCCGCGCCCTCCGGGAAGACCGTTTCTGCACTCACGCCCCCGGAGGCGACCTGTGCCACCGGTGGTGCGACCTCCACCTGGGCCTGGGCAGGGGCTCCCCAGGGCACGGCACCCTGCAGCGCGATCTCGTCGCGCGGCACGTCGAGGTACTCGGGACCGGACGTGGGCGGACCGGCCTGCCGTCCCGGGGACGGGGCGGCCGGTGCTCCCGCCGGCCCCCGGTCGGCCAGCGAACGCACCGGGCTGCCCGCGCCGTCCGGGGTCGGCGGACCGAGGTGCAGCGGGCGACGGGCGACGGGCGGCTGCGGCGCGGGCGAGGACATCCGGACGGCGCTGAGGTCGACCGAACCGCTGTCGCGGCCCGACGTCTCGTGCGGACCGGGCTCGTGGACGGCCTCGACGACCGGCGCCGGGGCCGGCGGGGCCACTTCGTTGCCCCACGCCCCCTGGGCGCCCGGCAGCAGCAGCAGGTCTTCGTCTTCGGCGGTGGACTCGGAGAGGTAGGTGTACGCGCCGGGGGCGGGGACGCCCGGCTGCTCCACCATGCCTGCGTTCTCCGGCAGTCCCTCGCCCGGGACCTGGCCGGTGTCGGTCATGCGTACCCCTCGCCCATCGGTTTAGTGCTCCTACGACCTGCTCGTCCGGGCGGCGCACCGACCGCCCGTCATGAGAACGAGCACACGGGCCGGGCGGCACGAACGGCCGGTCGACAAAGCCATTAACTGGCATTGTCGCGGTCGGCCCGCCGCCGCGACAGGGTGATCCGTCACGGCCCGCTGTGGACTGCGCCACTTTGCGCGTCCTCCGGTTCTGCCGTACCACACGCACCTCAAAATGGGTGTGTTTTGCGGGCATTGACCGGCGGAATACCGGACAACCCGATTGCGGTACAACGGTCGGCCAGCCTACCGCGCGCGGTACGACTACAGGATCACAGGGCGCTGCCGGGCCGTGACCCGCCGGCGGCGGCCGTCGCACCTCAGCGGGACGATTCGCGCCGTTCCCGTTCTCCCGAGAGCAGGAAGGCGACGCTCCGTTCCTTCTCCGTCCAGGTGCGGGAGTCCAGCTCGACGGACTGCAGGAGGGCGCACTCGACCCGGTAGCCGTGCTCCGTCAGGTTCCTGCCGATGAGTTCGGCGGCGTCGCGGGTCGCGGCGTGCGTGACGATCCGCTCGGGGCGCCGGTCGGCCACGGCGGAGACGACCGCGGCGCCGCCGCCCCCGACGCGTACGACGTCGGGTTCGGGGAGGTTCTCCAGGATGTACGGCGCGCTGCCGTGCGTGATCTGGAGCTGGACGCCGAAGCGGCGGGCGGTGGCCGTCGTGCGGGCGCAGGCGTCCGGGTCGCGGTCGACGGCGATGACGGCGGCGCCGCAGCGCGCGGCCTCCGTGGCGAAGGCGCCGCTGCCGGACCCGATGTCCCAGACGAGGTCGCCGATCCGCGGACCCAGGCGGGCGAGTTGGGCGGCGCGCAGCACCTCGGTCTCGCCCTCGCCGAGCTCGTCGCCGTACACGTCGTCGGGGAGCGCCCAGCCGCGCGGGCCGGTGCCCGGGTCGCGGCCGGCGATCCAGCCGCCGTCCTCGGAGGACGTGACGGGGCCGCCCATGACGATGACGACGTTCGGGTCGCGCCAGGTGTGGTCGGCGACCTTGTCGGAGGTGAGGACCGAGACCCGCTCGCGTTCGGTGCCGAGTTCCTCGCAGATGACGAAGGTGCGGTGGACCCCGTCGAGGAGCAGACCCAGTTCGGCGGGGCCGGCGCCGGGTGAGGTGAGGACGGCGACCTTGGTGTGGGCCCGGCACACGTTCACCGCGCGTCGCAGGGTGCGCCGGTGTGCGACGACCACCTGTGCGTCGTCCCAGGGCATCCCGGCGCGGGCGAAGGCGGCGGCCACGGACGAGACGGCGGGGACGACCTCGACCTCCAGGCCGAACTCGGGGGCGCGCAGGGTGCGTACGACGCCGAAGAAGGCGGGGTCGCCGTCGGCGAGGACGACGGCCGTGCCGCGGTGGGCGGCGACGCGGCGGGCCGCGAGGGCGACGCTGCCGAGCCGGATGCGCTCGGCGTCCGGGGGCACCTCGGGGAGGAGCAGATGGTGTCCCGCGCCTGCCACCAGTGTGGCGGCGCCGAGAGCCGAGCGCGCCGCGTCGGTCAGCGGCGAGCCGTCCCAGCCGATCACCGTGACCCGGTCGGCCATCGTTGTCAGTCTCCTGGAGTCGTCGCAGGTCGTCAGGTGGGCGTGCGGCCGCCGGACAGGCGTGCGGAGCCCCGTGAGCGTACCCCGTGACGTCCGGGAGTGCGGGCGGGGGTCGGTGCCCCCTTGCGGTTCAGTTCCAGTCGGAGTATGAGGTGAAGCCGCCGGTGTCGGCGAGCTGCTCGGCGATGCCCTCGATGTCCTCGGTGAGCAGGCCCCACACGATGAAGTCGGTGCGCAGGTCTTCCCAGCGCCCGTCCTCCGTGCGGGTGCGCGCTATACAGGCACCGCGCAGGACGCCCTCGCTGATGCAGCCGATCTTCTGCGCGACCTGCTGGGCGGCGGTGTTGTCCGCCGCGGTGCGCAGTTCGAGACGCTCGAACTTCTGGTCGTTGAACAGCCATTGGGCGGTGGCGAGCGACGCCTCGGAGGCGTAGCCCTCGCCGCGCGCCCAGGGGGCGATGATGTACGAGAGCTCCGTGGAGCGGACATGCCAATCCGTGTTGCCCAGCTGGATGACGCCGACCAGGCGCTGGGTGAGGAACTCTATGACGGCGAGGTCGAGTCCGCGGCCCGAGGTGCGCGTCGAGGGCGCATGCCGGTCGATCCAGGCGCGGGCGGCGGACTCGGTGAAGGGCTGCGGTACGGAGGTCCAGGCGGCGACCTGCTCGTCGTTCATCATTTCGGTGAAGGCAGGAATGTCGTCGTCCTCGAGAGGGCGCAGCACCAACCGCTCCGTGTTCAGGGAGATGTCAGGGAAGGTGTTCGTCATGCGCCGCTCCGTAACCATCAGGGACCGTCGGGCCAGCTGAACTGCCCAGCATGCAGCATGAGGGCCCCGAACTGCACCACGGAGCCGGCTCCTTGTCGATGAGTCGACACCGTGACACAGCGGGAACGGCGTCGGCCGGAAGTGCCGGGCCCGAGGCCGGACGGCGTCAGCCGGAAGCGACCGGCAGCACCGATCCCTTGTACGTGTCCTGGATGAACGTCCGCACCTGGTCGGAGGTCAGGAGCTCGGCGAGCTTGCGCACCCGCGGGTCGTCCTCGTCGCCCCTTCTCACGGCGAGGAGGTTCGCGTACGGGTTGTTCTTCGCGGACTCCAGCAGGACGGCGTCGTCGGCGGGGCTGAGGCCCGCGTCCTGGGCGTAGTTGTTGTTGATGACCGCGACGGCCACGTCGTCCAGGGAGCGCGGCAGCTGCGCCGGTTCGAGCTCCTTGAACCTGAGGTTCTTCGGGTTCCTCGTGATGTCCGCCGGGGACGCGGTCGTGCCCGCGCCGTCCTTGAGCGTGATGACGCCCTCGGAGGCAAGCAGCTTCAGGGCGCGGCCCTCGTTGGTGGTGTCGTTGGGCACCGCGACGGTGGCCCCGTCGGGGAGGTCGGCGACGTCCTGGACCTTCTTGGAGTACACGCCCATGGGCGGCAGGTACACGTCCACGACCGGGACCAGGTCGGTGCCCTTGGACTCGTTGAAGTCGTCCAGGTAGGGCTCGTTCTGGTAGAGGTTCGCGTCGAGCGAGCCCTCCTGGAGCGCGGTGTTCGGCAGGACGTAGTCCGTGAACTCCTTGATCTCCAGGTCGAGCCCGTTCTTCGCGGCGAGGTCCTTCTCGATGTACGAGAGGACCTCGCCGGCCGGGACCGCGGTGGCGCCGACGATCAGCGCGCCGCCGTCACCTCCGCCGCCGGAGCCCTCGTCCTGCGCGCCGCAGGCGGTCAGGGCGAGGCCGAGGGCCAGTGCGGCGACGGCCGCGGAGGTGACGGGCTTACGCATCGTCGGTCTTCCTCAAGGTGTCGGAGCGGAGGGACGGCGGCGTCAGAACGACGCGATGACGGAACCGGCGTACTTGTCCTCGATGAACTTCTTGACCTCGGGGGAGGTCAGGAGCTTCGCGAGCTTCTTGACGCGCGGGTCGTCCTCGTTGCCCTCCTTGACGGCGAGGAAGTTGCCGTAGGGGTTGTTGTCCGCGGACTCCAGGACGAGGGCGTCGTCGGCGGGCTTGAGGTCGGACTCGATGGCGTAGTTGCCGTTGATCACCGCGGCGTCGACGTCGTCCAGGGAACGCGGGGTCTGGGCTGCCTCCAGCTCCTTGAACTTGAGGTTCTTCGGGTTCTTCGCGATGTCCTTCGGGGTCGCGTCGTTGCCCGCGCCGTCCTTCAGCTCGATGATCCCGTTGGCGTCGAGGAGCTTGAGCGCCCGTGCCTCGTTGACCGTGTCGTTCGGGACGGCGACCGTCGCGCCGCTCTTCAGCTCGTCGGCCTTCTCGATCTTGTTGGAGTAGAGGCCGAGGGGCTCCAGGTGCACCGTGACGACGGGCGCGATGTGGGTGCCGTTCTTCTTGTTGAAGTCGTCGAGGTACGGCTGGTTCTGGAAGTAGTTGGCGCCGACCGAGCCGTCCTCGGTCGCGGTGTTCGGCAGGACGTAGTCCGTGAACTCCTTGACCTGGAGGTCGAGTCCCGCGTCCTTGGCCAGGTTGTCCTTCACATAGGTGAGGATCTCGGCGTGGGGAACGGGGCTGGCGGCGACGATCAGCGGGCCGCCCGCGTCGGAGCCGGACCCGGAGTCCTTGTCCGAGCCGCAGGCCGTGAGGCCCAGGGTGAGGGCTCCGGTGGCGAGGACAGCAGTGGTGATCTTGGCGGTGTTACGCACGAAAAGTGCCTTTCCTGATGGGCTGGGCGACCCCGCGAAGGGTGGTGCGGGGACATCTGCGGGAGAGGTGGCCGTACGGGAGCGGCGCCCGGCTTGCCTAGGCGACCTTGCTGACGTCGGCCGGGGCGGCTTCGGCGGGGGAGTCCCCGGCAGCGGCGCCGTCGGACGCCCGGGAGCCGGAGTGCGCCGGGGCGCCGGTCTTCAGCAGCCTGAGCCGCGGGGCGGACCCCGACCCGCCGCCGCGCCGGTGCAGCCCCCGCGCGGCGTGGTCGCCGGCGAACTGGATGAGGGAGATGACCACGGCGAGGATGCCCACGGTGATCCACATCAGTTCGGTCTCGAAGCGCTGGTAGCCGTAGCGGATGGCGATGTCGCCGAGGCCGCCCGCGCCGACGGTGCCGGCCATCGCGGAGTAGCCGATGAGGGCGACGATCGTCGTGGTGGTGCTGGAGATCAGCGACGGGAGCGACTCGGGGACGAGCACCCGGCGGACGACCGTCCAGGTGTTGCCGCCCATCGCCTGCACGGCCTCGACGAGACCGCCGTCCACCTCGCGGACGGCCGTCTCGACCAGACGGGCGAAGAACGGGATCGCGCCGATCGCGAGCGGCACGATGGCGGCCTCACGGCCGATGGTGGTGCCGGTGATGGACCGGGTGAAGCCCATCAGCGCGACCATCAGGATGATGAACGGCATCGAGCGGGCGATGTTCACGACCTGCCCGATGACCTTGTTCAGCACGGTGTTCTGCAGCAGGCCGCCGCGGTCGGTGAGGACCAGCAGGATGCCCAGCGGCAGGCCGCCGACGACGGCGATGACCGTCGACCAGCCGACCATGTAGAGGGTGTCCCAACACGCCTGCTCCAGCAGCGGCTGCATCTCGGACCAGGTCACTTGGCACCTTCCTTCACCAGCAGGGACGCCTCGGCCGCCGCTCCGACGAGTTCGAGCTGCAGGCCCTGCTCGCGCAGGAAGCCGATAGGCACCACGTTGTCCTCGTAGCCCCCGGGCAGTTCGATGCGCATGCGGCCGACCTGCCTGCCCCCGACGGTGTCCATCGCGGCGCCGAGGATCGAGATGTCGATGTTGTACGTGCGGGATAGCTGCGAGATGACCGGCCGGCCCGCCGCGTCGCCGTGGAAGGTGATGTCGATGACCGTGCGGTCGTCGGCGAAGGCGTCGCCGCTCACCGGGAAGAGCGCGGCGGCCAGCTCGGAGCCGGGGGTGGCGAGCAGCTCGCTGACGGTGCCGGACTCGACGATCCGCCCGTTCTCCATGAGCGCGGCCGAGTCGCAGATGGTCTTGACGACGTCCATCTCGTGCGTGATGAGCAGGACGGTCAGGCCCAGCCGGCGGTTCAGGTCGCGCAGCAGGTGGAGGATCGAACGGGTCGTCTCGGGGTCCAGGGCGCTGGTCGCCTCGTCGGAGAGGAGCACCTTCGGATCTCCCGCCAGGGCACGGGCGATGCCGACGCGCTGCTTCTGGCCGCCGGAGAGCTGGGCGGGGTATGCCTTGGCCTTGTCGGTGAGACCGACCAGGTCGAGCAGTTCCAGCGCCCTGCTCGAACGCTCCCTGCCCGACTTCCCGAGGATCTCCAGCGGCAGTTCGACGTTCTCCTGGACCGTCCGCGAGGACAGCAGGTTGAAGTGCTGGAAGACCATGCCGATGCGGCTGCGCGCCTTCCGCAGCTCCTTGCCGGCACGCGGGCCGCGCCCGGCGAGGGCCGTGAGGTCCTGTCCGGCGACGGTCACGGTGCCGGCGGTGGGGCGCTCGAGGAGGTTCACGCAGCGGATGAGGGAGGACTTGCCGGCGCCGGACTGACCGATGACGCCGTACACCTCGCCTTCGCGGACGTGCAGATCGACGCCGTCCAGGGCGGTGACCTCACGGCCGCGTGAGCGGTAGACCTTGGTCAGGTCTGTTGTCGTGATCACTGGGGTTTCCGTCACTGTCGAGTGCGGGCGTGGGTGTGCGCCGGGCACGGGTGCATTCGGTCGAACGCGGCACGGTCGTTCACGCGGTGGCGTCGAGGGCCGGGCTTCGGCGAAACGGCGTGCGCGGGGCAGGCTCAGTCGCGTACGAACGGGGCGTACGGGCAGACGTGAGCGGACTCGCTTCGGGGCGCGAGGCAGGGGGTGGTGCGGGGGCCCTCTAGAAGGCGCACATTCGACACATACAGCGAGCACCGGGCGTCATGGTCGCCTCGGTCGCAAGGGTGCGGCTGCTCGTCGTGGTCATGAGGAAAGTAAAGCAGACGCGTACGCGGGACCGGGAACCGCTGTCCGCATGCCGGACAGCGGTGGACTGCGGTCAGCTCCTGACGGAGATCTCCACTCCCCCGTCGGCGACCAGCGCGGACACGGCCGACAGGTCCTCCACCACCACGTCCGCGGTCAGCTCGGCGGCCCGGTGGGTTGTGGTCAATGCCACGGTGGTCATGCCGGCCGCGCGACCTGCCTGCAGACCCGCGGGAGCGTCCTCGAAGACGACACAGCGGGCCGGGTCCACGCCGAGCCGCCGGGCCGCGAGCAGGAACGGCTCGGGGTCGGGTTTGCCGCGGGTGATGTCGTCGGCGGCGACCAGGTTCTTGGGGCGGATGCCGACCTCGCCCAGCCGGGCCTCGGCCAGCCGGCGGGTGGCGGAGGTGACGACGGCCCAGCGGTCGGCGGGCAGCGAGTCGAGCAGTGCCCGCGTCCCCGGCAGCAGGTGCACACCGCCCGCGACGTCCGCCACCTCCAGCTGCTCGATGCGTACGACGGCTTCCGGCACCCTGGCGGCGGGCAGCAGGTCGGCGGCTATCTCGGCGGCCGGGCGGCCGTGCAGCTCGACCCGGGCGAACTCCTCGGCGGTGATCCCGTACTCCCCGGCCCACCTGCTCCAGCACCGGTGCACCGACTCGAGGGACGAGACGAGCGTTCCGTCGTTGTCGAACAGCAGGGCTTCGGCTCGGATCTTCATGCCCTCGACCCTACGGGGCACTCCGGGGGCGAGGACGCCGGGCCTTTTGGCCCGTAATAGGGTCACGGCATGCTTGTTGCCCTGACGGTCGCGACCGCCGTCGCCGCGCTCGCGCTCGCCGCCTGGTGCGGCTGGGCCGCCTACCGGGACCAGCCGACCAAGGACTGGCACTTCATCGGTATGGCCGTGGTGACCCTGCTCGCCCTCGTCCAGCTCGTGGTCGGTGTGGTCCAGCTGGCCCGCGGCGAGAAGCCGGCGCAGGGCACGACGATCTTCGTGTCGTACCTCGTCGGCTCCTTCGCGTGCGTCCCGGCGGCGGGCTTCATGTCGCTGGCGGAGCGCACCCGCTGGGGTTCGATCACGGTCGCGGCGGGCGGTGTGGTGCTCGCGGTGCTGCAGGTACGGCTCTATGACATCTGGAGGGGCTGAGATGGCGGAGCCCGCTCAGGAACCGGTGCGGGAGCCCGTGCGGGAGCCCGCGTCCCCCGGCGGCCGGACACGGCTCGTCGCCGGTCCGGGCATGCTGCTGGTCTGGCTGTACGGCGTGATGGTCGTCGGCGCCGTGTCGCGCTCGGCCGTACAGATCGCCACCGAGTTCGACAAGGCGCCGCTCGCCTACTCGCTGTCGGCCGTGGCCGGCCTCGTGTACGGCTTCATCACCTACTCGCTCGTGCGGGGCGGCGAGCGGGCCCGCAGGGCGGCACTGGTGTGCTGCGCCGCCGAACTCGCGGGCGTCCTGACCGTCGGCACCTGGACCCTGGCCGACCCCGCCGCCTTCCCCGACGCCACGGTCTGGTCGGACTACGGAATGGGCTACCTGTTCATCCCGGTCCTGCTCCCGATCACAGCAATGTCCTGGCTCCGCACCCCCAGAACACCAGCCCTTTAGAGCCACAGCCCTGAGAACCGCAGTCCCGAGGGCCGCAATCTTTTAGGGGCGCGGGGAACGGCGCAATCTTTCAAGGGGCGCGAGGAACTGCGCGACCAGCCACAACGCGCCCCACAGACACCCACGCCACCCAGCGGAGCGCTACGCGCTGGCCACGAACGCCCCCGCCCGCACATCCTTGGCGAGCGTCACCAGACTGAGCCGCTCGTCCACCCGCTCCGTGGACACGGCCTCGTACCCGTGCTTCCGGTACAGCCGCAGATTGTGCTCACTGCGGTGCCCGGTGAAGAGCTGGAAGCTCTTCGCGCCGGCGTCCGCCGCGAGCCGCGACTCGATGGCGTCGAGAAGCCGCCCGCCCAGCCCGTGCCGCTGCATCCGCGGATGGACGATCAGTTTGTCGATACGGGCCGTGCCATCCGCCCCCACGGCACCCCGCACGGAGGCCACCACCTCGTTCCGGAGCCGGGCCACCAGGACCGTGCCCTCGGCCAGCTCCGCCTTGAGGGAGTCCAGCGGCTGGGTGAGCGGTTCGATGCTGTAGTCGCCGTACAGCTCGGCCTCGCTCTGGTAGCAGAGGAACTGCAGTTTGAGGATCTGTTCGGCGTCCTGTTCGGTCGCCGCCGAGATGGTCACGCTCATGCCCATGTGTGCATGCCTCCCGCTCACCTGTTCCGCCGGTTGTCCCTCACTCCTATCCCCGTGGTTCAGGCGCCGCAACCTCCGACGTCAGCATTCGGCGCAGACATCCCAGGCATCTGGAACGTTCCGGACCGAGACTTCCCTGTGAGATACCCAACTCCCGCGCGATCTCCCGGTAGGTGAGGTCCTGCGGGGACAGCAGAGCGGCCATGAGGCGCGGGCAGCGGCCCGGCAGCCGTCGTACGGCGGAGTGCAGGGCCCGGCGGCGGGCGGCACCGAGCGCGAGTTGTTCGGGGTCCGATCGGCTCTCGTCGGCGGGCTCGGACGCGTACGGCCGTTCGAAGCGCGCTGTCCGCCCGGCGCGCCGGGCCTCGAAGCGGACGGCTCCGCGCAGCCAGGCGGCGGGATCCGCGGGTGGCCCGTCCGTGCCGAGGCGCTCCAGGAGGCGCAGCCAGACGGCCTGCTCCAGGTCGCCGGACTCGGTTCCGGTGGCATATGCCTCGGCCGATGCCTCGGCGGCGAGCAGGGGGCGCAAGGTGTCAACCATCTCGTGGGTCATATGCGCCACGACGCGACCGCCCCGGCACGGGGTTGCCCGGGCGGCCGTCCGTCACCCCAACCGGGGTCGGCGGCACCGCTGTTGACGCGCGGTGCGCGGGCCGGTTCAGCCGTTGAGGAAGTCCTCACGGGCCAGGACGCCGGTGTCCGGGTTGTCGGTGAAGACCCCGTCGATACCGGTCGCGAAGTACGCCTTGAAGGCACCGAAGACGTCACCGTAGGCGTCCGCGTCGGTGCCCTTGCGGAAGTTCGCGGGCAGGAAGGGGTTCTCGTTGCGCATCGTGTACGGGTGCAGGATCAGGCCCACGGCGTGCGCGTCCCGGACCAGGGTGGTCGGCGTGGTGAGGTTGCCGCTCGCGTCCTGCGGGATGACGAGGTCGAGGGTCGGCCCGATGCCCTGCGCGTACGAGGCGATCCACTTCAGGCCGGCGGGCTTGACCAGGTCGGCGACCGTACGCGGGTCGCCCGTCTCCACGAAGTCCCAGGGGCGGGTGTTCGCGGCGGACAGGAGCACCACGAGCGGGTTGTCCACCAGCTTGTTCAGGCGCTGGACGCTGGTCGGCTCGAAGGACTGGAGGATGACGGGCGAGTTCTTCTTGTCCAGGCCGTGCCGGCGCAGCACCTTGGCGACCCGCTCCTCCAGGCCGAGGCCCAGCTTGCGGAAGTAGGTGGGGTGCTTGAGCTCGGGGTAGATCCAGACCTGCCTGCCGCGCTTCCTGCTCTGCTCGTCCCGCCAGCGCAGCACCTCCTCGAAGGTGGGGATCTCCCAGCGGCCGTCGTAGAGCGTGTTGTGCGGGCGGTTGGCCGGGATGCGCTCCTTGGCGCGGAGGGTCTTCAGCTCGGCGAGCGTGAAGTCCTCGGTGAACCATCCGGTGGTGGAGACCCCGTCGAGCAGCTTGGTCTTCTTGCGGTCGGCGAACTCGGCGTGCGCGGCGACGTCCGTCGTCCCGCCGATCTCGGGCTCGTGGCGGCACACGAGATGGCCGTCCTTGGTGGGCACCAGGTCGCCCGCCTCGACGACGTGCGCGCCCATGTCGAGGGCCAGCTGGTACGCGCCGAGCGTGTGCTCGGGGCGGTAGCCGCTGGCTCCGCGGTGCCCGACGATGGTCGGCCTGGGCAGGCTCCGGTAGTCGCCGCTTCCGTGCTTCTCGCCGGCTCTCGCCGTGGCCGGCAGTCCGAGGACCGCTCCGCCTGCGCCGAGCACCGCGGCTCCGAGCAGCGCGCGCCGGCCCGGGGTGGTCCCCGCCCGGCCCTCGTCGGGCCCTTGCGTCTCCTGCGTGCCGTGCGTGCTCATGAGCGCTCCTCCGCATACTGCCCTGCACCTGTCAAAGCGGGACTGATCGTAGGTGCGCCCGGGTGACGGGTGGGAGAGCTTGGACGGAACACGTGGGTGACGGTGGATGTCCGGCGGGTGGGCCGCTCCGGGACAGGTAGGGAAGTTTGCTGCTCTCCCGGGGGGAACTAGGCCCAAGAGGGCTAACACGTGCGGATTTCGTCACATCGTCCCGTGCGGTGACGGCCGCGTCACAGGGCGCCACCGCAGGTGAACGAGGGTCAACACTGCGTATCCACTCGGTGAACCCGATGTGCGAGATCCCGGCACCCGCGAGTATCGTCCTCACCTGCACAGACTCATAACTCACCCCTTGACACCGGAGGGCCCGTTGTCCCGCTTCGCGCTCATCAAGGCAGTGCTCGGACCGATCATGCGCCTGATGTTCCGCCCACGGGTGGAGGGTGCGGAGCACATCCCGGGCACGGGCCCGGTCATCCTCGCCGGCAACCATCTCACGTTCATCGACTCGATGATCATGCCGCTGTTCTGCGACCGTCAGGTCTTCTTCATCGGCAAGGACGAGTACGTCACCGGCAAGGGCTTCAAGGGACGGCTGATGGCCTGGTTCTTCACCGGCTGCGGCATGATCCCGGTCGACCGGGACGGCGGACGTGGCGGGGTCGCCGCGCTGATGACCGGGCGCCGGGTGCTGGAGGAGGGCAAGGTCTTCAGCATCTACCCCGAGGGCACCCGCTCCCCCGACGGCCGGCTGTACCGCGGCCGCACCGGTATCGCCCGGCTGGCGATGATGACGGGCGCGCCCGTCGTGCCGTTCGCCATCATCGGCACGGACAAGATCCAGCCCGGCGGCGCGGGTTTCCCCCGCCCCGGGAAGGTCACCGTGCGTTTCGGCGAGGCGATGGAGTTCTCGCGGTACGAGGGCATGGACCGTGACCGGTATGTGCTGCGGGCCGTGACGGACTCGGTGATGGCCGAGGTCATGCGGTTGTCCGGGCAGGAGTATGTGGACATGTACGCCACAAAGGCCAAGGAAGCGGCTTAGCTCTGCTGGTTTGGCGGGGCCGGAGCGGGGTTGTTTTTGGGTGCGGGTTCGTGGGGGCTGAGCGCGCCGTTCCCCGCGCCCCTGGAGACCTTCGGTCCCTGAGCGCCTGCGGGTTTGGCTTGCGGTGCGGGTCCGTCCGGGCTGGGCGCGCAGTTCCTCGCGCCCCCGGGAGACCTGCGGTCCCTGCGGGCCTGCGGCCCTGAAGGTCTGCGGGATTGGTTTCGCGTGCCGGTCCGTCCGGGCTGGGCGCGCCGTACCCCGCACCCCTGAGGGGCGGGGGGTGGGCGTCGTGGGTTCCGTGCGGGTGCCTTGGGGCTTGGCGCGCAGTTCCCCGCGCCCTTGAGGGGCGCGGGGCTACGGGTTCTCGGGAGTGGTTTCCAGGGTTTGGTGTCGTAGGAGTAGCCAGGCTGCGGCGGACGCTGTCAGGAGGACCGTCGCGCCCAGGCCCGCCGCCAGGGCGATGCCGTCGACGAAGGCCGTGCGGGCCGCGTCCAGGAGTGGCTCGGGGGTGGGCAGGGACGACGATGCCTCGACGGCTCCGCCCAGGGACTCGTGGGCCGCGTCGGCCACCTCCGGGGGCGTACCGGCCGGTGCCGTGAAGCCCGCGTAGACGCCCGTGACGATCGAGCCGAGCAGGGCGATCCCGAGGGCCGCCCCCAGCTCGTAGGCCGTCTCGGAGACCGCTGACGCGGCGCCCGCCTGTTCCTTGGGCACGCTGGAGAGGATCACGTCGGCGGTCACGGTGAAGGAGAAGCCCGCACCGACGCCGACGACCAGCAGGGCCGCGCCGAGGAGCGGGTAGCCGGTGGACTGGCTCAGCGCCGTCAGTGCGCCGAGGGCGATCCCGATCGCGGCGAGACCGCCCGCCACGACGGCCCGCACCGAGTACCGGCGCGCGAACGTTCCGGCGACCAGGCCGGCCGCCACCGCACCGG
The DNA here is from genome assembly GCF_042889045.1 of Streptomyces sp. NPDC002701. Classification (NCBI taxonomy): domain Bacteria; kingdom Bacillati; phylum Actinomycetota; class Actinomycetes; order Kitasatosporales; family Streptomycetaceae; genus Streptomyces; species Streptomyces sp. NPDC002701. The sequence goes on along the minus strand of NZ_JBIAQL010000011.1, from coordinate 49,913 downwards.
CCGCGGCCGGCAGTTCGGCGAGTCCGGCCTCCAACGGTCCTCGCCCCTGGACGAGTTGCAGGTACTGGGAGAGGAAGAAGACCACGCCCGACAGACCGAGGATGGTCAGCAGGTCGGCCAGCACCGCTCCGGAGAAGCCGCGGTTGCGGAACAGCCGCATGTTCAGCAGCGGGACGGGGAGCGTGAGCTGACGGCGTACGAAGCCGTACAGTGCGGCCGCGCCCAGCAGTGCCGCCGCGGCCGCCGTCAGGTTCGGGCCGTGCGTGGCCGCCTCCTTGATTCCGTACACGATGCCGATCATGCCGACCAGGGAGAGCACGACACTGGCGAGGTCCCAGGGACCGGGCTCGGGGTCACGGGACTCAGGCAGCAGCTTGGCGCCGACCAGGACGAGGACCGCCATCACGGGCAGGTTGATCAGGAAGACGGAACCCCACCAGAAGTGCTCCAGCAGGAACCCGCCGACGACGGGACCGACCGCCGTACCGGCCGAGGCGGTGGCACCCCAGATGCCGATGGCGAGGCTGCGTTCGCGCGGGTCGTGGAAGAGGTTGCGGATCAGCGCGAGGGTGGCGGGCATCAGCGTGGCACCCGCGACACCGAGCAGCGCCCGCGCCACGATCATCAGTTCGGGCGTGCTCGCGTAGGCGTTGAGCACGGAAGTGAGTCCGAACGCGACCGAGCCGATCAGCAGCAGCTTCTTGCGGCCGACGCGGTCACCGAGGCTGCCCATGGAGACCAGCAGGCCGGCGATGACGAACGAGTAGACGTCACCGATCCACAGGAGCTGGGTGCCGGACGGCTGCAGGTCCTCGCTGATGTAGGGGGTCGCGAGACCGAGGACGGTCGCGTCGACGGCCACCAGCAGCACGGCGAGGACGAGCACGGAGAGCGCGAGCCAACGGCCCGGTCGCTTCTCCGTCTCCGCCGCGAACGCCGGCCGCACCGTGCTGGTCATGATTCCTCTCTCCGTAGTGCGCCGCCGAGCAGCAGCTCGACGATCATGTACCGGAAGTCCTTCGCCGCCACCCGGCCCTCGCTCACGGCCCATGCCCCGGAGGCACAGAGCCCGTAGAGGGCCTCGGTGAGCCAGGCCGGCGTCAGGTCGATACGGAACTCGCCGCTCTCCTGGCCCCGCCGGAACAGCGCGGCGACGCGGGCGTCGATCCGGGCCCAGCCGGCGTTCTGCTCCGCACCCTCGAACAGCTGGTTCTCGGTGTAGAGGAAGGCGAGCAGCCCGGCGGCGCTCTCGAACTCGCGCACCAGACGGCGTACGGCCTCCTGGGCGGTGCCGTCGTCCGGGCGGGCCGCGTCCAGCGCGGCCTCGCACTCCTGGATGCCGAGCTCTTCGAGCGCCCGCACGAGGACATCGCGTCCGGCGAACTGCCGGTGCAGGGTCGCCCTGCTGATCCCGGCCGCCCTGGCGACCTCGTCCATGGTCGCGGTGGACTTCCGCGTCAGCAGGGCGGCGGCACTGCGCAGCACATGTTCACGATCGACAGCCATGAGGCAATCATAACCCAAGTGAGACATTGACGTCTCACACGGAACGCGTGAAGCTCACGGTCCCGGGAGTCTTCAGTGCCAGAGCGGCTGTCGGGGCGCCGGCAGCCGCCAGCCCCCGGGAGCCGTCAGTGCCAGGGGAGTTGTCCGCGCTTCACCCAGTACGCAGCCGGCTCCTCGGCCAGGGTGTCCAGCCGAGCGGCCTGCTCGTCGTCCAGGTCGATCACCGCCGCATGCAGGTTCGACGCGAGCTGGTCGGTGGTGGCCGCGCCGGACAGGACGACGCCCGCCCAGGGCCGGCGCAGGACGAAGGCGAGAGCGACCGCGTCGGCGCCGAGGCCCGCCTCCTCGGCGACGGCGCGTACGGCGGCCGGCGCGTGCGGGCCGGCGAGACGGCCGTTGGCCATGCCCTCCTTGATGATCACGGTGAGTCCGGCGTCGTGCGCCTCGGCGAGCGCGAGCCCGGCGGAGGTGTCCAGGACGTTGTACGTGGCCTGGACTGTCCGGAAGAGGGGCTCCGAGTCGACGGTCACGGCGAGCGCGGCACGGATCGCGTCGGCCTGGGCGGGACCGCTGGTCGAGAAGCCGACGGCCGTGCCGCGAGCCGCCGCCTCCGCCAGGGCGGCGTGCAGTTCCCTGTCGGTCAGGGCCGGGCTCTCGGGCGTCACCGAGTGGATCTGGTACAGGTCGAGCCGGTCACCGAGGAGCGCGGCGCTCTCGGCGCGCTGCCTCTCGTACGTGGCGAGGCCGTGGTCCTTGATCTCGTGCGCCTCGGCGTCGGTGCGCCAGTCGGCCGTGTAGGTGTAGCCCCACTTGCTGCCGACGACGATGTCGTCGATCTCGGGCCGGGCGCTCAGCCAGCCGGCGAGGAACTCCTCCGAGCGGCCGTACGAACGGGCGGCGTCGAAGTAGCGCACGCCCTGGGCGTAGGCGGCGTCGAGGAGTTCGTGGGTGCGGGCGCGCAGTGCCTCGACGCTGCGGTCCGCTCCGAGGTCGCGGTCGCGGCCGAGGTTGATGTAGCCGGGGCGGCCGATCGCGGCGAGGCCCAGGCCGAGGTGGCGGGTGGGGGTGGTGGCTGTCGCCAGTCGGGCGAAGGGCATCGCGGGTTCCGTTTCGGTCGGCTCCGGTGCGGCTGTCGGACCAACGTAACCCGATGATCGGCGGGAGCGCGGCCCGCGTGGTGCCGGTGCCGGTGCGGCTGCGGGTGCGTTGTGGCTTGTCGCGCAGTTCCCCGCGCCCCTGAAGGCGAAAAACCGGGGCGCATCCCCGCTTTTCAGGGGCGCGGGGAACTGCGCGAGCAACCACGACGCACCCGCAGCACACGACCGGCCGCTCCCAACCCTCCCTAGTCCGCGTTCTTCGCCGTCGCCCACGCGTGCTGCCTCGCCACGTCCGACTTCACCTCGGCGAGTTGTACGGCGACCGCGCTCGGCGCGGTACCCCCGCGGCCGTCGCGGGACGCGAGCGCGCCGGGCACGTTCAGCACGGACCGCACCTCGGGCGTGAGGTGGGCGGAGATTTTCGCGAACTGCTCGTCGGTGAGCCCGTCGAGCTCGACCCCGTCGGCCTCGGCCGCCTTCACGCACTCGCCCGCGACCTCGTGCGCGACCCGGAACGGCACCCCCTGCTTGACCAGCCACTCGGCGATGTCGGTGGCGAGCGAGAAGCCGGCCGGGGCCAGCTCCTCCATGCGCTCGCGGTGGACCGTCAGCGTGGCCATCATCCCGGTGAAGGCCGGCAGCAGGACCTCCAGCTGGTCGCAGGAGTCGAAGACCGGCTCCTTGTCCTCCTGGAGGTCGCGGTTGTAGGCGAGGGGCAGCGCCTTGAGCGTCGCCAGCAGACCGGTGAGGTTGCCGATCAGCCGTCCGCTCTTGCCGCGTGCCAGCTCCGCGATGTCCGGGTTCTTCTTCTGCGGCATGATCGACGAGCCGGTGGAGAAGGCGTCGTGGAGGGTGACGAAGGAGAACTCCTTCGTGTTCCAGATGATGACCTCCTCCGCGATCCGCGAGAGGTTGACGCCGATCATCGCGGTGATGAAGGCGAACTCGGCCGCGAAGTCACGGGAGGCCGTGCCGTCGATCGAGTTGCCGACGCTGCCGTGCTCGAAGCCGAGGTCCTTGGCGACCGACTCCGGGTCGAGGCCGAGGCTGCTGCCGGCGAGCGCGCCGGAGCCGTACGGCGACACGGCGGTCCGCTCGTCCCACTGCCGCAGGCGTTCGGCGTCCCGGGACAGGGACTGCGCGTGGGCCAGCACATGGTGGGCGAAGAGCACGGGCTGGGCGTGCTGGAGGTGGGTGCGGCCGGGCATCGCGACGTCCGGGTGCGCCTCGGCCAGGCCGATCAGCGCGTCCTGGAGTTCGGCGAGCAGGCCGCCGATGATCCGGGCGTGGTCGCGCAGGTACATCCGGAAGAGCGTGGCGACCTGGTCGTTGCGTGACCGGCCCGCGCGCAGTTTGCCGCCGAGGTCCGGGCCGAGCTGTTCCAGCAAGCCGCGCTCCAGGGCGGTGTGGACGTCCTCGTCGGCGACGGTGCCGACGAAGGAGCCGTCAGCGACGGCGGCCTCCAGCCGGTCGAGGCCCGCGAGCATACGGTCCAGCTCGTCGTCGTCGAGGAGGTGCGCCTTGTGCAGCACGCGCGCGTGGGCCCGCGATCCGGCGATGTCGTAGGGCGCCAGCCGCCAGTCGAAGTGGACGGACGCGGACAGCTTCGCCAGGGCCTCGGCGGGACCGTCGGCGAACCGGCCGCCCCAGAGCCGTACGTCACCGCTGTTGCTGCTCACTGGCTGCACTCCTCAGAACTGGTGGAAAGAGGGCGCCCCCGAAGGGGCGCGGGAAACTGCACGGTCCGCTCACGACGGCCCACCCGGGGCCGCCTGCCGAAGCTCGGCGCAGCACACTCACCGCTATGCATGATTATGCAAACCTTCGCATGATTCGTCAATCCAGAAGGTCCCGGCAACGAAATCCCACGTCCGTTGAACACGAGAAACCGCTTACCCGTATTCCATCCCGAACGCCGGCGCCGCGTCTGTACACCCACTCCTGACCCAAGTGAGGCACCCCCATGTCCAGGGCTCTTCCGAAGTACAACAAACGCCGCGTGGCGATCATCGGCGGCGCTGCGGCCGTGGCGTTGTCCGGGGCGGTGATCGCGGGCTCCGCCCTCGCCGGGGAGACGTCCGGCGGCAACGACGGCGGAGCGGCCGGGGCGGCCGCCTCGCCCGGCACGATCAGCTGCCCGGCGGTGGAAGGCAGCCTGCCCGCGATCCCCGCCTCCGCCCAGGCCGAGGTCACCAGCAACCTCGCCCAGCTCGACACCCAGATCGCCGAGGCCAACAAGCGACTCGTCGACACCGTCGGCCAGGGCGGCCCCAACTTCGTACAGAACGCCATCCTCGGCCCCCTGGAGGACAAGCGCGTCGCCGCACTCAACCGCATCGAGACCGCCATCGGCCGCGCCGCCGAAAAGCCCGAGGGCCTCGAAGCCCTCGCCCCCTGCACGCTCGACGCCGACGGCGCGGCCGAAGGGGGCGGCGAGGCAGGCGCGGAGCCGACCGGCGAGGCCACGGAGGGGGCCGGCGGTAACGCGGGCGACGCCGGGGACACCGGTAACGGGGCGGACGCCGGCGGAGAGGACGCGGGCGCCGTCGGCACGATCAGCTGCCCGGCGGTGGAGGGCAGCCTGCCCGCGATCCCCGCCTCCGCCCAGGCCGAGGTCACCAGCAACCTCGCCCAACTGGACACCCAGATCGCCGAGGCCAACAAGCGACTCGTCGACACCGTCGGCCAGGGCGGCCCCAACTTCGTACAGAACGCCATCCTCGGCCCCCTGGAGGACAAGCGCGTCGCCGCACTCAACCGCATCGAGACCGCCATCGGCCGCGCCGCCGAAAAGCCCGAGGGCCTCGAAGCCCTCGCCCCCTGCACGCTGAACAAGTAGCCCACTCCCCCCACGGGCGCCCCGCGCGCCGGCCGGGGCGAAACCCGGGACCCGTGCGCCAACCCGGCCACGGGTCCCGGCCCAAGGGTCTCCGCCCATGGCGCGGGGAGCGCAAATCCTTAGACAGGCGAAAGACTTGCGGCGATAATCGCTGACCATGGGAAAGACGTATGAGCGCATAGACGGCCGCCTGCGTACGTTCATCGAGGCGCAGCCCCTCTTCTTCACCGCGACCGCCCCCCTGTCGGGCGACGGCACGGTCAACCTCTCCCCCAAGGGACTGACCGGTTCCTTCGTCGTCCTCGACGATCTCACCGTCGCCTACCTGGACTTTGCAGGCAGCAACGCCGAGACCATCGCGCACCTGCGGGAGAACGGGCGGATCACCCTGATGTGGTGCGCCTTCCAGGGCCCGCCGAACATCGTCCGTGTCCACGGCCGGGGTGAACCGGTCTTCCGCGACGACCCGCGCTTCGGGGAACTCCTCGCCCGTTTCCCGGACATCGACCCGGTACCGCACGGCCTGCGGGCGATCATCGTGGTGCCGGCCGAACTCGTCCGCGACACCTGCGGCTACGCGGTGCCGTTCATGTCGTACGACGAGGACCGCGACCTGCACGCGAAGCGCTTCGCGCGCGAGGACGACGTCTCGCTGAACGCGTACTTCGAGAAGAAGGAGCATGTGCGGAGCAGCCTGGACGGCCTACCCGGGCTGCCGTTGCCGCTGCCGCCCCGTAGCGTCTGAGCATGCGCCCCGGAGCCGCCGTCCTCGCGTCCGTGTCCCTCCTCCTCCTGGCCGCCGGCCCGGCGCCCGCCGGCCGGTCCCCGCTGCCCGAGCGGATGGCCGACACGGGCGGCGGCACCCAGCTCCTCACCGCGCGGGCCGCCCGCACCTCCTCGACGACCGGCACGGTCACCTGGTGGAACCGCCGTGACGGGCGATGGCTGAAGGCAGGTTCCGCACCCGCGCGCTTCGGCGCCGGAGGGCTCGTCGAGGGCGGCTCCCGCGAGCAGGGCACGAACACCACGCCCACCGGTCTGTTCGACCTGCCGTACGCGTTCGGGATCGAACGGGCGCCCGCGGGGACGACCGTGCCGTACCGACCGGTGCGGCCGACCTCCTGGTGGTGCCAGGACAACGACTCCCGCTCCTACAACCGGTGGGTCGACCCCCGCCCGGCCGACTGCCGCGCCGCCGAGTCCGAGCACCTGATCACGTACGGGACGCAGTACGCGTACGCCCTCGTCATCGGTTTCAACTACGAGCGGCCGGTACGGAAGCGCGGTGCGGGGATCTTCCTGCACGTCGACGGGCCTGGTGCGACGGCCGGTTGCGTGTCCGTGCCCAGGGACGCGATGCGGCGCATCCTCGACTGGGCCGAGCCCGGCCGCACTCCGCACATCGCCATCGGGACGGACGGCGGGCCCACCGCCCTCACCCGGTACTGACCTGCGGGCGGCCCCGCCGGGGCGGTCCGCGCGGTCGCCGGTTACCGCGGGTCTCAGCAGTTCACGGCTTCCCCGGCGGCCCGTTGAACACACGGCCGCCCAGGGACGTACCAGTGGGCCGAGGGGTCACTCCCCTTCCCAGCGTCCCCACGGAGGAACCGTGAGCACCATCGCCGGCGGTCGCGCCGCGCGGCGCCAGACGATGCGCCGTATCCGCCCTCGCCGCTCCCCCGCGATCCTGTTGCTGATCGCCGTCTGGGCGGGCGCGGCGGGAGTCGTCTGGCTGTGGTGGAGCAACACGCCGGCCATCGCGGACGACAAGGGCCGCATCCTCAACGCGGGCCGCATCACCGGTCTGCTCGCCGGCTACCTGATGGCCCTGGTGGTCCTGCAGATGGCCCGGGTACCCGCGCTGGAGCGCCGGGTCGGCTCGGACCGGGTCGCCCGCTGGCACGCCATGAGCGGCCGCTACATGCTCTGTCTCACCCTCGCCCACATCGGACTGACGATGTACGGCTACGCCCTCCAGGCGAACACCGGGGTCGTCCAGCAGACCGTCGACTCCGTCAAGACCCTGCCCGACATGGGCAAGGCGGCGATCGGCACGGGCCTGCTGCTGTTCATCGGGCTGATCTCGGTGGGCGGGCTGCGCAGGAGGATCCCGTACGACACCTGGTACCACATCCACCTGCTCACGTACGTCGCCGTGTACCTGTCGTTCTGGCACCAGCTGTCCACGGGCAACGACTTCGCCGTGGAGCCGGCCGCGACGACGGCCTGGTACGCGCTGTACGGGACGGTCACCGCGCTGGTGCTCTGGTACCGGGTGATCACGCCGGTCCGGCTGAACCTGCGCCACCGGATGCGGGTCGAGGAGGTCGTCGAAGAGGCGCCCGGCATCGTCTCCGTGCTGATCAGCGGGAAGCGGCTGCACCGTATCGGTGCCGAGCCCGGCCAGTTCTTCCGCTGGCGGTTCATGGCGCCGGGCATGCGGCTCAGCTCGCACCCGTACTCCCTGTCGGCCGCGCCGCGCCCGGGTCTGCTGCGGATCACCGTGAAGGCGCTGGGCGACCACAGCACCGCGCTGAAGGGGCTGAAGCGGGGCACGCGGGTGTGGGCCGAGGGCCCGTACGGGGCGCTGACCGCCTCCCGGCGCAGCCGCGGCAAGGTGCTGCTGATGGCCGGCGGCGTGGGCATCACCCCGATGCGGGCGCTGTTCGAGACGCTGCCCGCGGAGCGCGGCGACCTCACCCTGCTGTACCGGGCCAACAGCACCCAGGACCTGGCGCTGTGGGACGAGTTGTCGGCCATCGCCGACGAGCGCGGCGCCCGGCTGATGTACGCGGTGAACAGCCCCGACGGGGAGCGTCCCGACATCAACCCGGACACGCTGCGCCAGAAACTGCCCGACATCGACGAGCACGACGTCTTCCTGTGCGGACCGCCCGGCTTCGCCGAGGGCGCGTACACCGCACTGCGCGGCGCCGGCGTGCCCGCCCGCCGCATCCACCACGAGTCCTTCGAGCTGTGAGGAACGGGAGTCCGGACCGATGAAGAAGAGTCATCCCCTGCGCCGCATCGTGCTGGCCGGTGCCGCCACGGTGTCCGGGATCGTCCTGCTGCTGTCGCTGAAGCCCTCGTCGGACCCGGCGGCGGCGTCCGCCGACGGCGCGCCACAGGGGCAGCAGTCCGTCGCCCCTCAGGGGCCGGGAGGCGCGCAGGCCGCCGCAGGCGCGCAGGCCCAGATGCTCACCGGTGACGTCGTCAAGACCGAATACGGCAACGTCCAGGTACAGATCACCGTGGCGGGCGGGAAGATCACGTCGGCCGCCGCCCTGCAGTCCCCGACCGGCGGGCGCAGCACCGAGGTCAGCACCGACGCGGTGCCCAAGCTGAACAGGGCGGCGGTCACGGTCGGCAGCGCCGACATCGACGCCGTCTCCGGCGCCACCTACACCAGCGGCGGCTACAAAAAGTCGCTGCAGTCGGCCCTCGACAAGGCGGGCGCGGCGGGCGGCGGCTCGGCGGAGGCGGGCGGCACCGGCGGCGGGACGGGCGGCAGCGGCTCGGGCGACGCGAGCGGGTCGGGGGCGGGCGCCGCCCAGGCGAAGACCGTCACCGGCAAGGCCGTCACGACCGAGTACGGGCCCGTGCAGGTACGGGTCACCGTGAGCGGCGGGAAGGTCACCAAGGCGGAGGCGGTGCAGCAGCCCAAGGGCGGTCGCAGCGACCAGATCAACGGTGACGCGGTGCCGAAGCTGAACGCGGCGGCGGTCGCGGCGGGCAGCGCCGACATCGACGCCGTCTCCGGCGCCACCTACACCAGCGGCGGCTACAAGGAGTCCCTGCAGTCGGCCCTGGACCAGGCCGGTGGCTGAACCCCCCGAGCCGGCCGAACCCACTGAACCCGCCGCGTCCGCCGAGGCGCTGCCGGCGGTGCGGCACGCGGAGGAGGTGATGGGCACGGTCTTCTCCTTCGACGTACGCGGTGGGGAACCCGAGGCGGTGCGCACCGCGTTGGCGGAGGCCGTCGCGCAACTCCACGTGGTGGACCGCGTGTTCAGCACCTACCGGGAGGACAGCCAGATCACCCGGCTGGCGCGCGGCCTGCTGACCGTGGACGAGTGCGACCCGGAGGTCGCCGAGGTGCTCGAACTGTGCGCCGAGGCCGAGCGGTCGAGCGACGGCTGGTTCAGTGCGACGTACGCGGGTGCCTTCGACCCGACCGGCATCGTGAAGGGCTGGTCCGTCGAACGCGCCGCCCGGCGGCTCGTCGCGGCGGGCGTGTCCGGGGTGAGCGTGAACGGCGGCGGCGACGTGCAGATGTACGGCGTACCGGGGCCGCACCGGCCCTGGCGGGTCGGCGTGGCCGACCCGTTGCGCCCGGGTTCGCTGGCCGCCGTGGTCTCCGCGGCGGGGGTCGACCGGCTGGCCGTGGCCACGTCGGGCTCCGCCGAGCGCGGCACGCACATCATGGATCCCCGCACGGGTCACTCCGCGGTCACCGACCTGGTCGCGGTGACCGTGGTCGGGCCCCGCATCCTGTGGGCGGACGCCTGGGCGACGGCGGCCTTCGCGATGGGGTCCCGGCAGGCCCTGGCCTGGCTGGAGTCCCTCCCGGACACGGAGGCGCTGCTCATCACGGCGGGGGACGAGGTCCGCTGCACGGGGGGTCTGGCCGACCGGCTGGGCTGAGCGGGTGCCCTTCGCGGGGCGGCCCGTGGTCGACTGCGCGACCAGCCCCCACCGGCCCGCGCCCGGGGACGGACCCCGCGCGCCCCCTCAGTGGTGGCTCTGGGCCAGCCGCAGCAGGTGGTCCGCCAGTGCCTGGCCCCCGGAGGGATCCCGGCTGATCAGCATCAGCGTGTCGTCCCCGGCGATGGTCCCCAGCACATCCCGCAGCTCCGCCTGGTCGATGGCGGACGCGAGGAACTGCGCGGCCCCCGGCGGGGTACGCAGGACCACCAGGTTCGCGGACGCCTCCGCGGAGATCAGCAGCTCCGCGGAGAGCCGCCGCATCCGCTCCTCCTTCGCCGACTCCCCCAGCGGAGCGCGCGGCGTCCGGAAACCCCCCTCGCTCGGCACCGCGTAGATCAGGTCGCCGTCGTTGTTGCGGATCTTCACCGCGTTCAGCTCGTCCAGGTCCCGGGAGAGCGTCGCCTGGGTGACGTTCAGCCCGTCGTCGGCGAGGAGCTTCGCCAACTGGCTCTGTGAGCGGACCGGCTGCCGGTTGAGGATGTCCACGATCCGGCGGTGGCGTGCGGTGCGGGTCTGTGGAACGGCGGGTCCCGCGTGGTCGTGATCCTGCGCCTGACTCATCGTCGTCTCATTTCCCGGTCATTCCCCGGTTCGTCCGTCCCCGTCGGTCACCGCGTCGAGAACGCCGCGGAAGGCCCGGAGAAACGTGTCCACCTCGTCCTCGGCGATGTTCAGCGGCGGCATCAGCCGTACGACATCGGGGGCGGGCGCGTTCACCAGGAGGCCGGCGTCCTGAGCCGCCTGTTGCACGCGGGGCGCGAGTGGCTCGGTGAGCACGATACCCAGGAGGAGGCCCGCGCCCCGGACATGGTCGACCAGCGGGTGACCGAGGGACTCGATGCCGTCGCGGAGCTTCTCGCCGGACCGCTTCACGTTCTCCAGCAGGCCCTCGGCCTCGATCGTGTCGAGGACGGCGAGGCCCGCGGCACAGGCGACCGGGTTGCCGCCGAACGTGGTGCCGTGGTGCCCGGGCTGCAGGAACTGCGCCGCGCGCCCGAAGGCGACGGTCGCGCCCAGCGGCAGTCCGCCGCCGAGGCCCTTGGCGAGCGTGACGACGTCGGGCAGGACTCCCTCGTGCGCCTGGTACTCGAACCAGTGCCCGGTCCGCCCCACCCCGGTCTGCACCTCGTCCAGGACGAGGAGGCTGCCGGTGGCGGCTGTGATGGCCCGGGCCGCCTTGAGGTAGCCGGGGGGCGGCACGACCACGCCGTTCTCCCCCTGGATCGGCTCGATGACGACGAGCGCGGTGTCCTCGGTGACGGCCGCCGCCAGCGCCTGCGGGTCCCCGTACGGTACGTGGGTGACGTCGCCCGGCAGGGGCAGGAACGGGTCCCGCTTGCCGGGCTGGCCGGTGAGGGCCAGCGCGCCCATGGTGCGGCCGTGGAAGCCGCCGTCGGTCGCGACCATGTGCGGCCGGCCGGTCAGGCGGCCGATCTTGAAGGCGCCCTCGTTGGCCTCGGCCCCCGAGTTGCAGAAGTAGACGCGGCCGTCCCGCCCGAAGAGCTGGAGGAGCCGCTCGGCGAGCGCGACGGGCGGCTCGGCGACGAACAGGTTGGACACGTGGCCGAGGGAGGCGATCTGCCGGCTCACGGCCTCGACGATCGCCGGGTGGGCGTGGCCGAGGGCGTTCACCGCGATCCCGCCGACGAAGTCGAGGTACTGCGTGCCGTCGGCGTCCCAGAGCTTCGTGCCGGCGCCGCGGACGAGGGGCAGCCGGGGGGTGCCGTAGTTGTCCATCAGCGCGCCCTGCCAGCGCCGGGTGAGTTCTTCGTTGGCGGTCATGCGTCCCCCTCCGCATCGGGCACGACCATCGTGCCGATGCCCTCGTCGGTGAAGATCTCCAGCAGGATCGAGTGCTGGACCCGGCCGTCGATCACGCGGGCGGTGTTCACCCCGTTGCGCACGGCGTACAGACAGCCCTGCATCTTCGGCACCATGCCGCTGGCCAGCTCGGGCAGCAGTTTCTCCAGCTCCCTGGCGGTGAGCCGGCTGATGACCTCGTCGGAGTGGGGCCAGTCCTCGTAGAGGCCCTCGACGTCGGTGAGGACCATCAGTGTCTCGGCACCCAGCGCCGCAGCGAGTGCCGCAGCCGCCGTATCAGCATTGACGTTGTAGACATGTCCGTCGTCCTGGCTACGGGCGATCGAGGAGACGACCGGGATCCGGCCGTCGGCGAGCAGTGCCTCGATCGCGCCCGTGTCGATCGCGGTGATCTCGCCCACCCGGCCGATGTCGACGAGTTCCCCGTCGATCTGCGGCTGGTGCTTGACGGCGGTGATGGTGTGCGCGTCCTCGCCGGTGAGTCCCACCGCGAGCGGACCGTGCTGGTTGAGCAGCCCGACGAGTTCACGCTGGACCTGTCCGGCGAGCACCATGCGTACGACGTCCATGGCGTCCTCGGTGGTGACCCGCAGACCCGCCTTGAACTCGCTGACGATGCCGTGCCGGTCCAGGGCCGCGCTGATCTGCGGGCCGCCGCCGTGCACGACGACGGGTTTGAGGCCGGCCTGGCGCAGGAACACGACGTCCTGCGCGAACGCGGCCTTCAGGTCCTCGTCGACCATGGCGTTGCCGCCGAACTTGATGACGACCGTCTTTCCGTTGTGCCGGGTCAGCCAGGGCAGCGCCTCGATGAGGATCTGGGCCTTGGGCAGTGCGGTGTGCTTGCGCGTGGTGCTCGTGGTGCTCATGACGAATAGGCACTGTTCTCGTGTACGTAGTCCGCGGTGAGGTCGTTGGTCCAGATCGTGGCGGTCTCCTCGCCGGCGGCGAGGTCGGCGACGATGTGGACCTCCCGGTAGCGCATGTCGACCGTGTCGCGGTCCTCGCCGACGGAGCCGTTCTTGCAGACCCAGACGCCGTTGATGGCGACGTTGAGCCGGTCGGGCTCGAAGGCGGCGGACGTCGTGCCGATGGCGGAGAGCACCCGGCCCCAGTTGGGGTCCTCACCGTGGATGGCGCACTTCAGGAGGTTGTTGCGGGCGATGGAACGGCCGACCTCGACGGCGTCGTCCTCGCTCGCCGCGTTCACCACCTCGACCTTGATGTCCTTCCCGGCTCCCTCGGCGTCCCGGATCAGCTGCTGGCCGAGGTCGTCGCAGACGGACCGTACGGCCTCGGCGAACTCCGCGTACTCCGGGGTGATCCCCGAGGCGCCGGACGCGAGCAGCAGCACGGTGTCGTTCGTCGACATGCAGCCGTCGGAGTCGACCCGGTCGAAGGTGACCTTCGTGGCCGCCCGCAGCGCCCTGTCCAGTTCGTCGCTGTCGACGTCGGCGTCCGTGGTGAGGACGACCAGCATGGTGGCGAGGCCGGGGGCGAGCATGCCCGCGCCCTTGGCCATGCCTCCGACGGTCCAGCCGTTCCGCTGCGCGACCGAGGTCTTGTGGACGCTGTCGGTGGTCTTGATGGCGATGGCGGCCTTCTCGCCGCCGTGCTCGGACAGGGCCGCCGCGGCCTGCTCGACGCCCGGCAGGAGCTTGTCCATCGGGAGCAGGATGCCGATGAGTCCGGTGGAGGCGACGGCGACGTCACCCGCGTTGCGGCCGAGCACCTCCGCCACCTTCTCGGCGGTGGCGTGGGTGTCCTGGAAGCCCTTGGGTCCCGTACAGGCGTTGGCGCCACCGGAGTTGAGGATGACGGCGGAGAGCCGGCCGCCCTTGAGGACCTGCTCGGACCAGAGCACGGGCGCGGCCTTGACGCGGTTGGAGGTGAAGACGCCCGCGGCGGCGAGGCGGGGCCCGTCGTTGACCACGAGGGCCAGGTCCGGGTTGCCGTTCTCCTTGATCCCGGCGGCGATGCCGGCCGCCGTGAACCCCTGTGCTGCCGTGACACTCACGGTGCGACTCCGATCGTGGAAAGCCCGGTGCCCTCGTCGAGCCCGAGGGCGATGTTCATGCTCTGGACGGCACCGCCGGCGGTGCCCTTGGTGAGGTTGTCGATGGCGCTGATCGCGATGATGCGCCCCGCGGCCCCGTCGTACGCGACCTGCACCTGAACGGCGTTGGAACCGTGGACGGACGCGGTCGCCGGCCACTGCCCCTCGGGCAGCAGGTGCACGAACGGCTCGTCGGCGTACGCCTTCTCGTAGGCGGCCCGCACGGACTCCGCGGTGGTGCCCGGCTTCGCCCTGGCGCTGCAGGTGGCGAGGATGCCGCGGGACATCGGGGCGAGGGTCGGGGTGAAGGAGACGGTGACGGGCCCGCCCGCGACCGCGCCGAGGTTCTGGATCATCTCGGGGGTGTGCCGGTGCCCGCCGCCGACACCGTACGGGGACATGGACCCCATGACCTCGCTGCCGAGCAGGTGGGGTTTGAGGGCCTTGCCGGCGCCGGACGTCCCGGACGCGGCGACGACGACGGCCTCGTTCTCGGCGAGGCCGGCCGTGTAGGCGGGGACGAGCGCCAGCGTGACGGCGGTCGGATAGCAGCCGGGCACCGCGATGCGCCTGGACCCCTCCAGCGCGGCGCGCGCACCCGGCAGTTCGGGGAGGCCGTAGGGCCAGGTCCCGGCGTGCGCGGAGCCGTAGAAGCGCTCCCAGTCGGCCGGGTCCTTGAGGCGGAAGTCGGCGCCCATGTCGACGACGAGGACGTCCGGTCCGAGCCGTTCCGCGACGGCGGCGGACTGCCCGTGGGGCAGCGCGAGGAAGACGACGTCGTGTCCCGCGAGGATCTCGGGCGTGGTCTCCTCCAGCACGCGGTCGGCCAGCGGCAGCAGATGCGGCTGCAGGGCGCCGAGCCGCTGCCCGGCGTTGGAGTTGCCGGTCAGGGCGCCGATCTCGACCTCGGGGTGCGCCAGGAGCAGACGCAGCAGTTCCCCGCCCGCGTATCCGCTCGCTCCGGCCACTGCCGCACGTACCGCCATGGGACCCTCCTCTTGGATGGCATGACTATACGTTTCATTGCACGTTTATGCAATCTTCCGCGATTGCCGAGGAGGGGATCGCGCGGCAGTCGGTCGCTCGTCCTGTCTCTACCCGCACCGCCCGCGGGTTCATGCGGTGGACGCGGCAGGACCGGCCGGAAACGGGCGGGGCCCGGTGTACTGCTGACCGGACAGGGCCGCCGGGTGGTCCGCGCCGTCCGCGCGGCCCGGACCCGTTCCGGGGTCCGGGCCGCACGTCCGGTCATCCCTTCTTGATGCGCAGGAACGTCACCGAGTTCGCCGGGAAGGTGTACGTGAACTTCTTCGCGACCGCGGAGAACGTGGACGTGACCGGCGCGACGGCCGTGTCCGTCTCGGTGTTCACGGCGTCGGGAGCGGCCGCGAGCGTGGTCACCTCGGCCCTCGGCCGCACCTTCGCGCCGCCGAGGTCGATCGCCGTGCGGGCCTCCGCCGCCTGGGCGTTGACCACCTTGACGATCAGGTCGCCGGTCCGCGCGTCCTCGGTGACGACCTGCCGGAACGGCTCGGCCGGCTTGTCGTCGGTGAAGCTGCCCCACTCCTGGCCGTCGAGGAAGAGGGTGACCTGCCGGCCGCGCACCTTGATGTCGATGTCGTAGGCACGGCCCGTCTCGATGGACCCGGCCTTGGAGAGCAGTGTCGACTTGCCGCCGTCCACGGCCTGCTCGACGGCGGACTGGGTGTTGTTCCAGCCGCCCAGGTTCCACCAGTAGTAGTTGCCGGTGTCCTTGACGCCGAAGGCGACGAGGAAGCCCTCCTTGCCGGCCTTCTTGGTGGCCTTCACGTGCAGGTCGTAGTCGTGCCAGGCCGGGTCGCCCGCGGAGACCATGGTGTTCTCGGCGGCCTCGTCGCTCTGTACGTACTGCCCGTCCTGGACGCTCCAGCTGCCGCCGCCCGTGTGGGTCCACCGCGAGGCGTCACCGGAGAAGTCGTCGGCGAACAGGGGCGTGCCGTCCGCGCCGGTCACCCGCACGTCGTCGTAGGCGGCGCCGGTCGCCCAGGTCGACAGGCCGACCGCGCCCGCGATGGGGCCGCTCACCGACGGGGTGGCGGTCGCGCTCGACGGGACCACCCGGTCGCCGACGTTGCGCATGAAGAGCTTCTGGACCTCGTAGTTGGCGGAGTTCCAGGACGCGTGGTTGTTGAACCAGATCAGGTCGGGGCGCCACTGCACGTAGTCCTCGTTGGCGAGCAGCGGAGCGTACGAGGCGAGCTTCACGATGTCCGCGTTGCGTTCGAGACCGGTCATGAACGCGGCTTCGGAGAGGGCGTTCCGGAAGGTGTTGCCCTGCGAGGCGTACTCGCCCAGGAAGACCTTCGGGCCGTTCCTGTCGTACGAGTCGTAGCGGTCGTTGTTCTGCAGGAACCACTGCGGGCTGTTGTAGTAGTGCTCGTCGACCATGTCGACGTCCGCTTCGCGGTTGAGCCTCCAGGCCGTGTCGAACGTCGCACCGGCGTCGTCGGGGCCGGAGTTGGAGATGACGGTGACGTCCGGGTGCTTCGCCCCGATCGCCGTGCGGAACCGCTTGAAGCGCTCCAGGAACTCGTTCGGCAGGTTCTCCTCGTTGCCGACCGCGAGGTGGGTGAGGCGGAAGGGCTTCGGGTGGCCCATCCTCGCCCGCTTCGCGCCCCACTCGCTGGTCACCGGTCCGTTGGCGAACTCGATGAGGTCGAGGGTGTCCTGGATGTGGCGCTTCAGGAGCGCGTCGTCGTCGACGGCCTGGTTCTGGCCGCAGCCGGTGACGAGGGCGGGCACCACGGGCAGCGGCATGGCGCCGATGTCCTCGGAGAACTGGAAGTACTCGTAGTAGCCGAGGCCGTAACTCTGGTTGTAGCCCCAGAAGTTGGCGTTCGTCGCACGCTGCTCGACGGGGCCGATGGTGTCCTTCCACTGGTACGCCCGGCGCCGCTCCCAGCCGGACGCCTCGTCGTACCCCTCCATGCTGCCGGTGTTGACCAGGCAGCCGCCCGGGAAGCGGACGAACGCCGGATCCAGGGCCGCGATCCTCCGCGCGAGGTCCGTGCGCAGGCCGTGGCCCTTGTACGTGTCGCGCGGGATGAGCGAGATCATGTCGAGCGCGGCCGGGCCGTCCGCGGCCACCGTGAGCCGGCCCCCGGCGCTGGTGCGGGTGGCGGTGAGGCGTGCCGTGTACTTGGTCCAGCCGCCGCGGGCGGTGACGCGACGGGCCTCGGCCAGTGCGCCGTCGGCGTCCCGCAGGGTCACCGTGAGGGCGGACGCCCCCTCGGCGCGGGCCCACACCGAGAAGTCGTAGACCTTGCCCCTCTCCACCGCGATCCCGGTGTTGTAGCCGGAATTGGTGACGGACGAGCCGCCGTCCAGAGCCAGATAGGTGCGGTTGCGGGCGTTCAGCCGGCCGGCGTCGTCCACGGTCCGCGCGGTGCCGGTGGCGGCCCAGGAGGTAAGGGGTGTGTACGAGGCGTGGTCGGCCTGCGTGTACTCGAAGGACCGGTTCTGCACGAGTTCCGCGTACAGGCCGCCGTCCGCGGCCCGGTTGATGTCCTCGAAGAAGACGCCGTACATCGTGTCGTCGATCCTCGCGCCCGCGGTCTTCGGGTCGACGGTGATCGCGTAGTCGGTCGCCGCGTCCTCGGCGACGGCGGGCGCGGGGGCGGCGGGGGCGGCGGTCACCGGGGCCGGGACCAGGAAGGAGGCGGCCAGCAGCGTGGCGGCCGTGAGGGACAGTCTCCAGCGGGTGCGGGTGCGGGCATGTGACATGGATCCTCCGCGGCTCCGAGAGGCGGACAGCATGTTCGAGATATCGCACGCTGATCAGTACGTCGAACGGCAAGATAGGGAGGAGGCAGAAGCGCGTCAATGGGCTGGACAGGAGAGGCCGCGGTGACGGAGGGGATGGCCGGATTGCGGCCGGTGGAGGATGTCCTGGCCTATCTCGCGGGGCGCTGGCGCGTGCGGCGCTCGGTACGGGACCTCGCGAGCGGGGACACCGGGACCTTCAGCGGGACGACGATGTTCGAGCGGCTGGAGGGCGACGGCCGCGGCCCCTCGGACGGGCTGCTCCACCACGAGTCCGGCACCTTCGAGTGGCGGGGCGTGGCCCGGCCCGCCGAGCGCACCCTGCGGTTCCTGCCGGGCGACGGCCCCGGACGGGCCGACGTCCGGTTCGCCGACGGCCGCCCCTTCCACGACCTGGACCTGACCTCCGGGCGGTACGTCGCCGACCATCCGTGCGCGGCGGACGTCTACCGGGGCGAGTTCACCGTGTACTCCTCGGACCGCTGGCGGACGGTGTGGCGGGTCGGCGGCCCCGCCAAGGACCTGCTCCTCACGACGGACTACACGCGCACCTGACCGCGGTGGTCACCTGACCGCGGTGGTCACGGGCCTAGATCCACTCGTACCGGGCGTCGAACCGCAGGTTCCAGCGGCCGCCCCAGCCGATGAGGGTGGCCGTCGACAGCGGACGGACGTCGAAGTTCCAGTACGTCGAGGGGTGCGACCGCAGGGCGTGGACCAGGGCGGCGCGTACCACCGCGGGTTCCGCCACGGCGACGATCCGGCCGCCGTCGTCGGCGGGGCGGGTGTCGAGCCAGCCGCCCACGCGCCGGATGAACTCCGCCAGCGGCTCCCCGCCGTGGGCCGCGGAGTACGGGTCGGCGAGCCAGGCGTCCACGGCCTCGGGCTCACGGGCCATCGCCTCGCCGAGGGTCAGACCCCGCCAGCGGCCCATGTCGCAGTCCCGCAGAGCCGGCTGGACCAGCGGCGCGAGCCCCAGTCCGTCACCGGTGGCCCGGCTGCGCGGCGTGGGCGAGCAGTACCGCAGCTCGGCCGCCGCCAGCGGGACCAGGGCGTGGGCGACGCGCTGCACCTCGCCCCAGCCCGCCTGGTCGAGCGGCCGGTCGTCGTCGAAGCGCTCGGCGAGCAACGAAGAACCACGGGCGGCGGCGACCAGCGTGACCCGAACATGCATGCGGCGATCGTGGGCGCCGGAGCTGCGCAGGTCAAGAGCCGATCGGCAGCGCTCACCGAATACTCACGGGACGGTCCGGCCGGGACGGTCAGGATGCCGTGGCCGCACCGGTTTCGACGCATGCCGTACGCAGTCTGCGTACCCCCTCGGTGATCTCCGCGGTGCCCGCGACCGCCGCGAAGCTGAGCCGCAGGTGCGCCGCCGGTGGCTCCGCGCTGAAGTAGGGGCGGCCCGGGGTGACGGCCACACCCGCACGCAGGGCGGCGGAGAGGAGGGCCGGCTCGTCCGTGCCGTCGGGCAGGCGCACCCACAGCTGATAGCCGCCGGAGGGGACGTGGGACAGGGCCAGTTCGGGCAGGCTCAGCCGCAGCGCGGCGGCCATCGCCTCACGCCGGCCGCGCAGTTCGGCGGAGAGGGCGCGCAGATGACGCGGCCAGGCGGGCGAGCCCACGAGTTCCAGGGCGGCCTCCTGGAGCGGCCGCGGCACGAAGAAGGTGTCGACGACCTGGATCGCCCGCAGCCGTTCCAGGACGGGCCCGCGGGCGGCCAGCGCGCTCACCCGGAAGCTCGGCGAGGTCGCCTTGGTCAGCGAGCAGACGTGCACGACGACTCCGTCGGGGTCCTCGGCGAGCAGCGGCCGCGGCAGCGGTCCCGCGTCCTCGTGCACGAGCTTGCGTACGAAGTCGTCCTCGACGACGAACGCGCCCGCCTCCCGGGCGATCCGCAGCACCTCGCCCCGGCGCTCCGGGGCCAGCACCGCGCCGGTCGGGTTCTGGAACAGCGGCTGGCAGACGAAGACCCGGGCCCCGGTGGCCCGGAAGGCGTCGGCGAGCAGCGCCGGGCGCACCCCGTCCCGGTCCACGGGCACGGGCACGGGCCGCAGTCCGGCCGCGCGGGCGATCGCCAGCATGCCGGGGTACGTGGGCGACTCGACGAGGACCGGGGCGCCGGGCGGGGCGAGGGCGCGCAGCGCGGTGGTCAGCCCGGACTGACCGCCGGCCGTGATCAGTACCTCGGCGGCGGTGATGGCGCCGCCGATGCCCCGCGCGAACCACTCGCGCAGCTCGGGGAGTCCGTCCATCGGCGGGCGGCCCCAGGCGCCCGGTCGGCGGCCCGCGCGGGAGAGCGCCGCGGCCATGGCCCGTTCCGGCTGGAGCGAGGGGTGCAGATAGCCGCCGTTGAACTCGATGACGCCCGGCGGCGGGGCGGCCAGCGAGACGAGTACGCCCGAGGCGTCCACCGTGCGGGGGACGAGTTCGGACGCGGCGTCCGCGCTGAGCGCGACCTCCTGCCAGGAGGTGTCGCCGACGGCGGGCCCGGCGTCGCGCGGCCCGGCCCGGAAGGCGCCCGCCCCGGGCCGGGTGACCACCAGCCCCTCGGCGGAGAGCTGGGCCAGCGCCCGGGACACGGTCACCGGGCTCACCCGGAACCGCTCGACGAGCGCCCGGCTGGACGGCAGCTTTCCACCCGGAGAGTAGCGGTCAAGCTCGTCCCGCAGCCTGCCGGCCAGATCACCCACACTGGTACGCTCATGCATGAGAGCAGAGAATAGCGCTACTGCGCGTACGTCGATAGCGGTGCCCGCCAGGGTGACCTCGCCGCGAGATGGGTCCCTAAGGCGGCTGCCGGCCCTCGGCGAGGGCTTCGCCCAGCCGGGCCCCCGGGGCGGGACCCTGCTCGCCGCGCTCGGCGTCGTCGCCTTCTCCCTCACCTTTCCCGCCACCGCGTGGGGCCTGGAGGGCTTCGGCCCCTGGTCCCTGGTGGCGGTCCGCAGCGTCCTGGCCGCGGTCGTCGCGGGCGGCTGTCTGCTGGCCCTGCGCGTGCCGCCCCCCGGCCGGCGGCACTGGACGGGACTCGCCGTCGTCGCCGCCGGAGTGGTGCTCGGCTTCCCGATGCTCACCACCCTCGCCCTGGAGACGTCGACCACCGCGCACGCCGCGGTCGTCGTCGGACTGCTGCCCCTGACGACCGCCCTGTTCTCGGCCCTGCGCGTCGGCACCCGCCCCTCCCGCACCTTCTGGGTGGCGGCGTGCGCGGGCGCCGCCGTGGTGATCGCGTTCACCGTGCAGCAGAGCGGCGGCGCCCTGAGCAGCGCGGACGCCTACCTCTTCGGAGCGCTGCTGGTGTGTGCGGCGGGCTACACGGAGGGCGGCCGGCTGGCCCGGGTGATGCCGGGCTGGCAGGTCATCGGCTGGGCGCTGGTCCTGTGTCTGCCGCTCACCGTGCCCGTGGCCGCCCTCGCCCTGTCGTACGAGCCCGTGGAGCTGACCGCGCACAGTGTGACCGGACTGCTGTGGGTCGCGGTCGGCTCGCAGTTCGCCGGCCTGGTCGTCTGGTACCGCGGCATGGCCGCCATCGGCATCCCGAAGGCCAGCCAGCTGCAGCTGGCGCAACCGCTGCTCACCCTGGTGTGGTCGGTGCTGCTGCTGGGCGAGCGGCTGACCGTGGCGGCCCCGCTGACGGCCGCCGCCGTACTCGTCTGCATCACCGTCACCCAACGGGCCCGGAGCTGACCGGCGGGGACGGACCGGTCCCAACGCACGCCACCCGCCGTAGACTTGTCGTCACGAATCGCTACTCCCGTGCGGAACGAGGAGGCCCTACCGATGCAGGCAACCGTAGGCGACCATCTGCTGGTGCACGGCAGGGTCGTCGGGCAGCACGACCGGGTCGCGGAAGTCATCGAGGTGCTCGGACAGCGGGGAAGCCCTCCCTACCGGGTCCGCTTCGAGGACGGCCACGAGACCCTGATGTCGCCCGGACCCGACTGTGTGGTCCAGCACCGTCAGGACGGCCCCCGATAGGTCAGCGGGCGGACTCCGCCGGCTGCTGGTAGTGGTCGGCGACCACCCTCGCCATGGCCCCGATCCGGTCGGCGGCCACTTCCTTGGCCGAGAAGAACACATGCCCGAGCACCTCCGGATGGTTCTTGGCGAGGGTGAGGTGCTTCGACAGCTCCGCCGGGTCCTGCCAGGCCGCGGGCTGCGCCGGGTCGCCGGCCTTGTAGAGCGCCTCGCCCACGTACAGACCGGTGCCGCTGCCGCTCGCGACCGCGGCCCACCAGGGGACGAGCTTGGCGTAGTCGGCGGCGGCGAAGCCGATGTTCCAGTACAGCTGCGGGCAGATGTAGTCGATCCAGTTCTCCCGGACCCACTTGCGGGTGTCCGCGTGCAGGTCGTCGTACGTCTGGACGCCACCCCGGGTGTCCGAGCCCAGCGGGTCGGTCGCCGCGTTGCGCCACACCCCGAAGGGGCTGATCCCGAACTTCGCGCCGGGCCGGACCTGCTTGATGCGGGCGGCCGTCTCCCGCACCAGCCGGTCGATGTTGTCGCGCCGCCACGCCGCCCGGTCGGGGAACTGCCCGCCGTGCGCGGCGTACGCGGCGTCGTCGTCGAACGCCTGCCCCGCGACCGGGTACGGGTAGAAGTAGTCGTCCCAGTGCACGGCGTCGACGGCGTACTTCTGCACCGCGTCGAGCATCGCGTCCTGGACGAACGCGCGGACGTCGGGCAGCCCGGGGTTGTAGTAGAGCTTCCCGCCGTAGGGCACGATCCAGTCGGGATGGGTGCGGGCCGGGTGCGAGGCGACGAGCCTCGACGGGTCGGTGTGGTTGGCGACGCGGTACGGGTTGAACCAGGCGTGCAGTTCCAGCCCGCGCGCGTGCGCCTCCTCCACGGCGGTGCCGAGCGGGTCCCAGCCGGGGTCCTTGCCCTGCGTCCCCGTCAGGTACTGCGCCCAGGGTTCGTGGGGCGAGGGCCACAGGGCGTCGGCCGTGGGCCGCACCTGGAAGATCACGGCGTTCAGCCGGCGCTCCACCGCCGTGTCGAGGTGGGCGAGCAGTTCGGCGCGCTGCCGGTCCGCGGTCAGGCCGGGCTTCGAGGGCCAGTCGCGGTTCGCCACGGTCGCCAGCCACATACCGCGCAGCGCGCCGGCGGGCGCCCGGCGCCGGCCGGGGCCGCTCCCCCTCGCGGCACCGCCTCCGCCGCCCGTGGACGTCTGCGCCGCCACCGCCAGTCCCGCCGTGACGAGTCCCGACAGTCCGGCCGCCGCGGCCGCCGCGAATCCCCGTCGTGACATACGCCCCATGTCACACACCCTTCACTCAGTGGGTCCGCCCGGTCACGGACCGTTCACCCCGCACAGCATGCCCGACCCGGCCCGTCGATCGGGGACAGATCCGGAGTAACGTGCGTGGCGCGGCGGAGCCGGCCACCGGACACCCGCCCGCCCCGTGACAGTGAGAGTGAAAGGGACGATGTGACCGACATCGAACGCGTCGGAGTGGTGGGCTGCGGCCAGATGGGAGCGGGCATCGCCGAGGTGTGCGCCCGCGCCGGTCTGGATGTGAAGGTCGCCGAGACCACTGGTGAGGCGTTGGAGATTGGCCGGACCCGGCTCTACAACTCGCTCTCCAAGGCCGCCGAGCGCGGCAAGATCTCCGAGGAGGAGCGGGACGCCACGCAGGAGCGGCTCTCCTTCACGACCGATCTCGGCGAGTTCTCCGACCGCGACCTGGTGATCGAGGCGGTCGTCGAGAACGAGCAGGTGAAGACGGAGATCTTCCAGGTGCTCGACCAGGTGGTGCTCCGGCAGGACGCGATCCTCGCCTCGAACACCTCCTCCATCCCGCTGGTCAAGCTCGCCGTCGCCACCTCCCGCCCCGACCAGGTCATCGGCATCCACTTCTTCAACCCGGCGCCGGTGCAGAAGCTCGTCGAGCTGATCCCGGCCCTCACCACGTCCGAGGGCACCATCAGCCGGGCGCAGTCCCTGGTCGAGAAGATCCTCGGCAAGCACGCGATCCGCGCGCAGGACCGGTCGGGCTTCGTGGTCAACGCGCTGCTGATCCCGTACCTCCTCTCCGCGATCCGGATGTTCGAGTCCGGCATGGCGAGCCGCGAGGACATCGACAACGGCATGGAGCTCGGGTGCGCCCACCCGATGGGGCCGCTCAAGCTGTCCGACCTGATCGGGCTCGACACGGTCGCGTCGGTCGCGTACTCGATGTACGAGGAGTACAAGGAGCCGCTGTACGCCGCTCCGCCGCTGCTCCAGCGGATGGTCGACGCGGGCCGGCTGGGACGGAAGTCGGGGTCGGGCTTCTACACGTACGCGTAGGCTTCGCCGTTCTTCGCGCGGCGTCCGGTGGTGCGCCGGCCGCGGCCGCGTCGTGACCGGTCGCGCGGTTCCCCCCGCGCCCCTGACAGGGCACTTCCGTACGGGCCCGGCTCTCTTTCGAGGGCCGGGCCCGCCGCGTTCACACGACGTGTGCGGCGCGGGCCCGCATATGCCCCTCGCACACGCTCCCCACGCCACCACCAGCGGGGTTGACTTTGCGTGTGCATGAAAGGGATGTACGACTACGGAAAGGAGCGGACACGTGACCGCCGACCCCGAGCGTCCCGTGGTCCATGGAGAAGTCGCGGAGTTACGCCGTCGCCTCGACGTGGCGCATGCCACCGTCGAGGGCGGGATGACTCTGCTCAGTCATCGCGCCGAACAGACCGCCAAGGAGCTCAATGACCTGAGCACTCGGGTCATCGCTCTCGAACACACCCGCTGGCCGCTGCGCGCGGTCGCGGTCGTCACGGCAGTGGGCGCGCTGGCCGTGGCGGTCTGGCAGGCTCTGGGCCGTTAGGCCCATGGACGCGGTGGGGGGATCAGGGCAAGGCGTCCTGCCCGAGCCTCAGATGATGCATGAGGAGCAGCGCGGCTGCCATGTTGGCGGCCGGGACCTCACCGCGGGCGACCATGTCGGGGACGAGCTTGAGATGAACCCATTCCCGACGGTCCGACTCGAAGTCGTCCACGGGATGCCCGATGTAGGCGCCCTGGTCGGCCCAGTAGACGTGGTGCCGGGCGTCGGTGAGCCCGTTCGAGGGCTCGACGCTCATCAGATGGCGCAGGGGTCCCGGCCGCCAGCCGGTCTCTTCCTCCAGTTCGCGGGCCGCCGCGACGGCGATGTCCTCGCCGTCCTCGACGACGCCCGCGGGAAGCTCCCATCCCCAGCTGTCGGTGATGAAGCGGTGCCTCCACAGGAGGAGCACCTCGTTCGCCTCGTTCACGACAGTGGCCACGGCGACGGGCCGCAGCCTGATCAGGAAGTGGTCGAGATGCCGGCCGTCCGGTAACGCGACATCCGCGAGATTGACGCTGAACCAGCGGTTTGCGTACACAATTTGTTCGTTCTGTTTCGTCCACTGCACTTTTCTGCCACCTTCCGCCGAGTAGATGGCAATATCGCAGCAGGAGCGTCCGCTCAGCAGGAGCACGGCGGACCGCTCGCGGCGCACACGCAGCGCGGCGGTAGGCGCGGGTCACCCGCCCCGGAGGGCTCGCGGACCCCCGGAAGCGGTCGGGACGGCGTCGCGCGAGGCACTCCGGCCCTTCGCCCGGGAGTTCCCCACGCGCTCGTTCTTTCCTGCGGCCGGTCAGGTCCTAGAGCGGTACGCGCAGCGCTCCGTCGATGAGTTCGGCGGCCTCGGAGGTGCCCGCGCACCCGCTCGCCACCAGGTGTTCGCGCACCGCCCGCAGTCTGTCGCGCAGCCGCTGGGACTCCATCCCCCGCGCCCGTTCCGCCATCTCGACCGCGGAGACCACCGCTCTGTCCGCGTTCCCCTGACGCAGTTCGATATGGCTGAGCATGGCGAGCCGGTGCACCCTGCCCCGGTCGTGCGCCGGGTTGTCCACGGCCGCCGCCGCGTGCTCCCGCGCGGCGGCCAGGTCACCGAGGCTCAACAGCGCCTCCGCCACCTGCACGTTGACCAGGCCCGGCTGGACATAGCCGGTCTCGTCCGGTTCGTGTCCCCGCCGGATGCGGTCGGCGGCCTGCTCGGCACGCCGGATGCAGGACAGCGCGCTGCTGCCGTCGCCGAGGTGCGCGTACGCCTTGGCCTGCATCGCGGAGAGGTCCGACGCGAGCGCCGGAGTGATGTGGCGCCCCGCGGCGCGCAGCGCGGCCTCGGCGAAGGCCACGGCCTGCCGGTGCTCCCGCATGAACAGCGCCTGGTTGACCAGCAGCGCGATGACATAGGCGCCGAGTCCCCGGTCCCCGCTGGCCTTCGCGAGTCTGAGCGCCTGGTGGAAGTAACGCTGGGCGAGCCCGTGCGCGTCGGAGTCGTACGCGCAGATGCCGGCGATGGCCACCAGGCCGCCGGTGGCGCGGTGGAGCTGACGGCCGGTGGCGTCGGTGTAGCTGCCCCTGAGGAGCGGAGCGGTCTCGGAGTTGAGGAAACCGACGATGCGGGTACGGGTCGCGATGCCCCCCGCCTTGCGGTACATCTGCTCGTAGTGGGCACGGGCCGCGCGCAGCATCTCGATGTCGGACATGCGGACGCGCTGCCGGCCGCCGCGTGAGACGTCCACGTCCTCCGGCGGGTTCTCCCACTCCCACACGGGCATCACGGCGGGTGTGCCGGTGACCGCGGGGGCGCCCAGGATGTGCGGACGCTGCTGTTCGTCGGAGCGCCACAGGGCGGTGGCGCGCTCGACGAAGCCGGAGAGCGTCGTGCCGTGCGGGGTGGCCGGCTCACCGGGCACGCCGAGGCCGATGTCGTCGAGCGTGACGGGCCGTTGCAGCCGGGCGGCGAGGACCTCGCAGATCAGGTCGGGCACCTGGCCGCGGGGGCGCTGGCCCTTCAACCACCGTGCCACGGCGGTGTGTTCGTAGCGGAGCGCCAGACCGCGTATCCGTCCCGCCTGGTTCACGTGGGCGGCGAGTCCCGCGTGCGAGATCCCGGCCTCGTCGAGGACCGCGTCGAGCAGAGTGTTGGGCTGCATGCCTGCCATCCGGTGGCTCGGAGCCGACGGTGCTTTCAACCTAGCGCCTCTCCCTTCACACGGGGTGTGAACGGAGTGCCCGGATCCGGGCAGTGCGCGCGCTGTCGCGGAGAGTGGTGGACCGATTGACTGAGATGCCTCGCAAGAGGCCGGCCGGGCCGCCGGCTCCCCCTCGTACAGTGCGGCGACCCGGGCTCACGCCGTCCGCCCAGCCGCCTGCCCGACACTCCGTGGCGGGGCGGACGGCTCCGCCACGGGCGTCCCGCCCTTCAGGACCTGGCGGACCTAGCGGTGCGCCACCGGCTCGGTCTGCGGGATGGGGACCTGTGCCCGGTCGTTGCTCAGGACCAGGAGGGCCACGTCGTCGGCCGGGCGGCCGCCCGCGTGGCGCAGCAGCCGGGTGAAGACCGTGCCCAGTACGGCCTGTGGTGAGGCCGGCCGGGTGCCGGTGGCCTCGGTCAGGGCCGCGGCCAGCGGAAAGAAGCGGCCCGCTCCGTCCCGGGCGTCCTCGACCCCGTCGGTGTGCAGGAACAGCGCCTCCCCGGGCAGCAGACGCCCGCAGTGCACGACGGGCAGTTCGGCGGGGAGGGGGAAGGGCCCGAGCGGAGGCAGCGGCTCACCGAACCCGAGGTGCTCGACGCGTCCTCGTACCTTTGCCGGCTCCTCGTCGGCGCGCAGCAAGTACGGCCAGGGGTGACCGCAGTTCAGGGCGCGCATCCCGCCGTCACGGCCGATCTCCAGCAGCAGCACGGTGACGAACTCCTCGGCGACCGGGCCGTCGTGGCCCGGCGCGGACGAGGAGTGCTCGGCTTTCGCCCGCTCCGCGAGGTGCCGGGCCATGGCCCGTTCCAGTTTCCGCAGGACGCCCGGGAGTTCGGGTTCGTCGTGGACGGCCTCACGGAAACTGCCGAGTACGGCGGCGACGGTCCCGATGGCGGCCAGCCCGTGCCCGCGGACATCGCCCATCACGACCCGGACGCCGTGCTCGGTACCGATGACCTCGTACAGGTCGCCTCCGACACCGGCCCCGCGGTCGGCGGAGAACTGGGCGGCCGCGAGGCTCAGCCCGTCGATGCGCGATGGCAGCGGACGCAGGAGGACGCCCTGGGCGGCTCCCGCGACCCGCCCGATCTGCCGCAGTTCCCGCAGCAGTCCCCGCCTGACGTGCAGCACCAGCCCCGTGCCGACGGCGAAGAAGACGGCGCAGGTGGCGATCCGCGCGCCGAGCCCGTTCTGCTGGGCGAGCGGGCAGGCCAGCTTGTACGTGATCGCCACCGCTCCCCAGGCGGTGGGCAACCCGAGCACGCACAGGCGCCGTACCCGATGCCACCCCCGGTCGAGGCGGCGGGCCTCGGCACGGCCGAGCCGACGGCGGCCCCGGGCCCTGACTCGACGGAGCGACCCAACCTTCGTACGGATCATGCCGACGGCCCCCCTAGGCCCTGTGCAGCGCAGCCACCGGCCGGTTCGGCCGCGTCGATTCTGCCGACCACACACCACCCCCACCCCACCCCACACCCACTTCTCACCCAAATGAGTGAACTGCCCGATTCCCAGGGGGTGGAGAACGGCGCAATCTTTCGCCTTCAGGGGCGCAGGGAACGGCGCGCTCCTTTAGGGGCGCGGGGAACGGCGCAGTCTTTCGTCTTTGGGGGCGCGGGGAACGGCGCAATCTTTTCGCCTCTAGGGGCGCGGGGAACGGCGCAGTCTTTTAGGGGCGCGGGGAACTGCGCGCTCAGCCAGGACCCACCCGCACCCGACCGACAACGCGCAGCCCCCGCCCCCCCCAGGCCGCAGAGGGGGGCTACCCCCGAAGAACGGCCCCCGTCCGCTCCCCCGCAAGCCCCACCGCCGCATCCCGCGCAGCGGACGCCTCATCCACGGTCAACGTCCGGTCGGCCGCCCGGAACCGCAACGCGTAAGCGAGCGACTTCCGCCCCTCACCGAGCTGCTCCCCCTCATACACGTCGAACAGCCGCACGGCCTCCAGCAGTTCACCCGCCCCTTCCCGCAACGCCGCCTCGACCTCGGCCGCCGGCACGTCCCGCCCGACGACCAGCGCGACATCCTGCGTGGCGACGGGGAACGTGGAGATCCGCGGAGCGGCGAGCGCCCCGGCCCCCGCCCGCTCCAGCAGATCGAGCTCGATCTCCATGGCACAGCTGCGCTCGGGCAGGTGCAGCGCCTTGATGACCCGCGGGTGCAGCTCACCGGCGTGCCCGACGAGCGTCTCCTCGCCGTCCACCACGACGTACAGCGCGGCGCACCGCCCCGGGTGCCAGGGAGCGTGCCGGTCCCCGCGCACGGTCAGTTCGACCCCGGCCTCGCGGGCGACGGTACGGGCGGCCTCGACGGCGTCCGCCCAGTCGGCCGGACGGCCCCTGCCCCACCAGCCGGCCTGCTCGCGGGCGCCCGCGAGGACGACGGCGGCGCGGCGCGGCTGACGCGGCAGCGCGGCGTCGATCCCGGCGATCTCCTCGGCGGTGGGCCGCCGGTCGACGGACAGCCGCGCGGCCTTCCCCTCCTCACCGGTCGGCCGGAAGACCAGGCCGGTCTCGAAGAGCGCCAGGTCGTGCGAGCCGCGCCCGTCGTTGCGCCGCAGCGCGCCGAGGAGCCCCGGCAGCAGCGTCGTGCGCATGGCGGGCTCTTCGTCGGAGAGCGGGTTGACCAGCGTGACCACCGTGCGGCGCGGGTCGTCCGCCTCCAGGCCCAGCTGGTCCAGCACCTCGGTGCCGATGAACGGGTAGTTCAGCGCCTCCACGTACCCGGCGCCGGCCAGCGCGCGGCCGACCCGGCGGTGCAGCCGCTGCCGGTCGGTGAGGCCGAGCCCCGCGGGCGGCTCGGGCAGCGTCGAGGGCAGGTTCTCGTACCCCTCAAGACGGATGACCTCTTCGGCCAGGTCGTTCGGGTCGGTGAGGTCGGGGCGCCACGACGGGACCGTGACGATCAGCTCGTCCTGGCCGTAGACGTCGCAGCCGACCTCCTGGAGACGGCGTACGACGGTCTCGCGGCCGTAGTCGACACCCGCGACCCTGTCCGGGTGGTTCGCCGGGATGGTGATGGTGTGCGGTGCGGACGGTGAGCTGATCTGCGTGACACCGGCGTCGGCGGTACCGCCCGCGAGAAGCACCAGCAGGTCGACCGTGCGCTGGGCGGCGGCGGCCGCGGCCTCCGGGTCGACGCCCCGCTCGAAGCGCTTGGACGCCTCGGAGGCCAGCTTGTGCCGGCGGGCCGCGCGGGCGATGGAGACCGGGTCGAAGTGCGCGGCCTCGACGACGACCTCGGTGGTGGTGCCCTCGGTGTCGTCGATCTCGGTGTCGGCGCCGCCCATGACGCCGGCCAGGCCGATGGGCCCGCGGTCGTCGGTGATCACCAGGTCCTCGGCGTCCAGCGTGCGCTTGGCGCCGTCGAGAGTGGTGAGCTGCTCGCCCGGCTCGGCCCGGCGCACACCGATCGTGCCCTGGATCCGGGAGCGGTCGTACGCGTGCAGGGGCTGCCCCAGCTCCAGCATCACGTAGTTGGTGATGTCGACGGCCAGCGAGATCGGGCGCATGCCGGCCTTCTGCAGGCGGCGCCGCAGCCAGATCGGGGAGCGGGCCTCGGGCGACAGCCCGGTGACGGTGCGCGCGGTGAAGCGGTCGCAGCCCAGCGGGTCGGCGATCCGCACCGGGTGCCCGAACGCGTTCGGGCCCGGCACGTCGAGCAGCGCCGGGTCGCGCAGCGGCAGCCCGTACGCGGTGGCGGTCTCGCGGGCGACGCCGCGCATCGACAGGGCGTAGCCGCGGTCGGGCGTGACGGCGATGTCGAGGACCTCGTCGACGAGTTCCAGCAGCTCGATCGCGTCCGTGCCCACCTCGTGCTCGGGCGGCAGCACGATGATGCCCCCGGAGCCGTCGTCGCCCATGCCCAGCTCGTCGCCGGAGCAGATCATGCCGTGCGAGGTCTTGCCGTACGTCTTGCGGGCGGCGATCGCGAAGTCACCGGGCAGCACGGCGCCGGGCAGCACCACGACGACCTTGTCGCCGACGGCGAAGTTGCGGGCGCCGCAGACGATCTCCTGCGGCTCGCCGGTCCCGTTGGCCTGACCGACGTCGACGGTGCAGAAGCGGATGGGCTTCTTGAAGCCCTCCAGCTCCTCGATGGTCAGCACCCGGCCGACGACGAGCGGCCCCTTGAGGTCGGCGCCGAGCTGCTCGACCCGCTCGACCTCCAGGCCGGCGGAGACGAGCCTGGCCTGCACGTCGCGGCCGGTCTCGGTGGCGGGGAGGTCGACGTACTCCCGCAGCCAGGAAAGCGGGACCCGCATCAGATCTCCATCCCGAACGGCCGGGTGAACCGGACGTCACCCTCGACCATGTCTCGCATGTCTTCGACGTTGTGGCGGAACATCAGCATCCGCTCGATGCCGAACCCGAAGGCGAATCCGCTGTACTTCTCGGGGTCCACTCCGCAGGCGGTGAGCACCCGGGGGTTGACCATGCCGCAGCCGCCGAGCTCGATCCAGCCCTCGCTGGAGCAGGTGCGGCAGGGGCGGTCGGGGTTGCCGACGGACTCGCCCCGGCAGACGTAACAGAGCATGTCCATCTCGGCGGACGGCTCGGTGAACGGGAAGAAGTTCGGCCGCAGCCGGGTCTTCATGCCGTCGCCGAAGAGCGAGCGGACCATGTGGTCCAGGGTGCCCTTCAGGTCGGCCATGGTCAGGCCCTCGTCGATGGCGAGGAGCTCGATCTGGTGGAAGACCGGGGTGTGCGTGGCGTCCAGCTCGTCCGTGCGGTACACGCGGCCGGGGCACACGATGTAGACGGGCGGCTCGCGGTCGAGCATGGCGCGGGCCTGCACCGGCGAGGTGTGCGTGCGCAGCACCACGCCGGACTCGCCGTCGGTGTCCCGGGCGCCGGAGCCACCGGCCGCCGCGCCCTTCGCACCCCGTACGAAGAAGGTGTCCTGCATCTGCCGGGCCGGGTGGTCCGGGCCGAAGTTCAGGGCGTCGAAGTTGAACCACTCCGCCTCGACCTCGGGGCCCTCGGCGATCTCGTACCCCATGGACACGAAGACGTCCGCGACCCGCTCCATCATGGTGGTCAGCGGGTGCCGGGCGCCGGCCGGTACACGGTCGTACGGCAGCGTGACGTCCACGGCCTCCTCGACCAGCACCCGGGCGTCCCGCTCGGCCTCCAGTTCGGTCTGACGGCCGGCGAGGGCCTTGTTCACCGCGCCGCGGGCCTGGCCGACGAGCTTGCCGGCGGCGGCCTTGGCGTGCGGCGGCAGGGCGCCGATCTCGCGGTTGGCGAGGGCCAGCGGCGAGGCGCCGCCGGTGTGGGCGACCTTGGCCTCCTGGAGCGTGTCGAGGTCACCGGCGGCGGCGAAGGCGGCGAGCGCCTCGTCCCGCATGCGCTCGATCTCTTCCGGTTTCAGTGCCTCGACCTCAACAGGGTCGTACGACTTGTTCGGTGCCGACATCTCTTCCCGTGCTTCCGATTGGTTGGCCAACGGTCCCCGTCGCGACCGGCGGGACGCCCTGTCCCGAATGAGGGGACGCAAAAGTGCCAGAAGCCGATTCTAACGGGGGTGAGGTGTGCGAATGCGCCCGTGGGGGGCCGCTCGGCGGTTACAGCAGATACGCCGGGGTGCCCACGGGCAGCGTAAATCGGAACTGCGCGCCGCCCTCGGGGGCGCGGCCGACCGTGATGGTGCCGCCGTGGGCTTCGACGATGCCCTTGACGATGTACAGCCCGAGGCCGGTGCCGCCGCGCTTGCTGCCCCGCCAGAAGCGGGTGAAGACGCGGTTCATGGACTCCTCCGGGATGCCGGGGCCCTCGTCGCTCACCGTGACCGACGTGCAGGCGTCCTCCCCCTCACGGGGCGACGGCGCGGGCTCTACGTCGATGGTGACGGTTCCCTCGCCGTGCCGCACCGCATTTTCCAGCAGGTTGCTGAGCACCTGGTCGACCTTGTCGGGGTCGGCCCACAGGGCGGGCAGCGGCTGCCCGATGCGCAGCAGGAACCGGTCGGCGGACTGCCCGGAGGCGACGTACGCCTGGATGTGGCGGCCGACGGCGGCGCCGATGTCGACGGGCTGGCGGCGTACCTCCAGGCGTCCGGAGTCGATGCGGGAGATGTCGAGGAGTTCGGCGATCAGCCGCGTGACGCGGTTGGCGTCGGCGTCGACCGTCGACAGCATCAGCTTCTTCTGGTCGTCGGTGAAGCGCTCCCACTTGGCGAGGAGCGTGGCGGTGAAACCCTTCACGGAGGTGAGCGGCGAGCGCAGCTCGTGGGCGACGGTGGCGATCAGCTCGGCGTGGCTGCGCTCGGTGCGCCGGCGGGCCTCGGTGTCGCGGAGCGAGACGACGACGCGGCGGACCGGGCCGGCGGGCCGCACCCGTGTGTACCGCGCCGAGACCAGGACCTCCCGGCCGCCCGGCAGCAGCAGGTTGCGCTCGGGCTGTCCGTTGCGGATCGCGAGACCGCCGTACGGGTCGGTCAGCTGCCACCACCGGCGGCCTTCGAGATCCTCCAGCGGCAGGGCCCGGTCGAGCGGCCGGCCGAGGGCGTCGGCGGCGGGGGTGGCGGTGATGCGGGCGGCGGCGGCGTTGAAGCAGATCACCCGGCCGCGTTCGTCGGCGACGACCAGGCCGTCGGGGAGGTCGTCGGGGTCGATGCCGAGCTCTCCGCGGTCCGCGGGATCAGCGTGCCCGGACGCGGGAGCGCTCCGCACGTCGTGTGCCCGCAGCGCGCTCTGCGCGCCGCTCGTGCCGACCCTCATCCCCGTACCCCACCTCTCGTCCGGCATCCGGGGGCAACCTCCCTGCTCGAGCGCAGCCGAGAGCTTGGGGGTGGATCCCCGAGCCCGTCACCCTACTAGCCATGAGTGACGGAACGGACCCCCTCAGGAACCGGCCCGGCGGGCACGCTGCGCGCGAGCCGACGCGTAGAGACATACGGCGGCGGCCGTCGCGAGGTTCAGGCTCTCGGCCCTGCCGTGAATGGGTACGCGCACGACGGCGTCCGCCAGCGCACGCGTCTCGTCCGGGAGCCCCCACGCCTCGTTGCCGAACACCCAGGCGGTCGGCCCGCCCATGGTGCCCTTGTCGAGCTCGTCGTCCAGGTCGTCCTCGCCTGCGCCGTCGGCGGCGAGGATGCGCACGCCGGCGTCCCGCAGCCCTCGCACCGCCTGCTCCACGGGTACGCCGACCGCCACGGGCAGGTGGAACAGCGAACCGACCGACGCCCGTACGGACTTGGGGTTGTAGAGGTCGACGGAGGCGTCGGTGAGGACGACGGCGTCGGCTCCGGCGGCGTCGGCGCACCGCAGCACGGTGCCCGCGTTCCCGGGGTCGCGCACATGCGCCAGTACGGCGACCAGCGTGGGCCGCGCCTCGACGATCCGCTCGAACGGGGTGTCGAGGAACCGGCAGATCCCGACGAGTCCCTGCGGGGTGACGGTCGTCGAGATGTCCGCGATCACGTCGTCGGCGGCGAGGTGCACGCGGGCCCCGGCGTCGCGGGCCTCCCCCACGATGTCGGCGTACCGCTCCGCGGCGTCGACGGTGGCGAACAGTTCGACGAGCGCGGGCCGGTCCCCGGTCCGGTGTGCGGCGGCCTCCCGCACGGCCTGCGGGCCCTCGGCGAGGAAGAGCCGCTCCTTGCCCCGGAAACTCCGCCGGGCGAGCCGCCGCGCGGCGGAGACCCGCTGGGAGCGGGGAGAGATCAGCTCGGGGCCGGTGGGCATGACGTCACCTTCGGTTCACGGGGCGGGGAGGAGAAAACGCGTGTGGGCCCGCAGCCGAAAAGGCTAGCGGGCCCACACACAGGATCCAGCCGAGGCCGGCGCCGGCGTCACGCAGCCTTGGGCGCGTTGACGTCCGACGGCAGGGCCTTCTGCGCGACCTCGACGAGCGCGGCGAACGCGTTGGCGTCGTTGACGGCCAGCTCCGCGAGGATCTTGCGGTCCACCTCGATGTTGGCGGCCTTCAGACCCTGGATGAGGCGGTTGTACGTCATGCCGTTCTGGCGGGCCGCAGCGTTGATGCGCTGGATCCACAGCTGACGGAAGTCACCCTTGCGCTTCTTGCGGTCGTTGTAGTTGTAGACCAGCGAGTGGGTGACCTGCTCCTTGGCCTTGCGGTACAGGCGCGAACGCTGACCGCGGTAGCCGGAGGCCGCCTCGAGGATCGCCCGGCGCTTCTTGTGGGCGTTGACTGCCCGCTTGACGCGTGCCACTTTTTAACTCCTTGTAGCGGGACCGTGGGTGTCGTCACACGGTCCGAAATCGATGGGGTCCCGGTCCTGGCGTACGGCGCCGAGGCGCCGGTACGTCACTTGCCGAGAAGCTTCTTGATCTTCTTGGCGTCGCCCGGGGCCATCTCGGCGTTGCCGGTGAGGCGGCGCGTCAGGCGCGACGACTTGTGCTCGAGCAGGTGGCGCTTGCCGGCACGCTCGCGGAGCACCTTGCCGGAGCCGGTGATCTTGAAGCGCTTGCTGGCACCGCTGTGCGACTTGTTCTTCGGCATAGCGCCGTTCTCTCCTCGTCAGTGGCGCTCCTGTGCCCGGTCGTGAGACCGGGCACAACGGAACGTCATATGTATCGGTCGACGTCCCCGGACTCGCGTCCGGAAACCCCCTGGGCTCGCGCCCCGGGATCAGGCTTCGGCGGATGCCTCGGCCGGAGCCTCGGTCTCGACGTCGGCATCCGCGGCTTCCGCGTCGGGGATGTCGTCGTCCGCGTGGTTCTGCGACTTGCCCGGGTTGGCCTTCGCCTCCGCCTTGCGAGCCGCCTGGGCCTCGCGGGCCTCGGCCATCGCCTCGGTCTTCTTCTTGTGCGGGCCGAGAACCATGATCATGTTTCGGCCGTCCTGCTTCGGGTTCGACTCGACGAACCCGAGGTCCTCGACGTCCGAGGCGAGCCGCTGCAGCAGTCGGTAGCCGAGTTCCGGCCGGGACTGCTCGCGACCACGGAACATGATCGTGATCTTGACCTTGTCGCCCTGCTTGAGGAACCGGACGACGTGACCCTTCTTGGTGTCATAGTCGTGCGGGTCGATCTTCGGCCGGAGCTTCATCTCCTTGATGACCGTGTGCGCCTGGTTCTTGCGCGCCTCACGGGCCTTCATGGCCGACTCGTACTTGAACTTCCCGTAGTCCATGAGCTTGCAGACCGGCGGACGCGCGGTCGCGGCCACCTCGACCAGGTCGAGGTCGTACTCCTGTGCGAGCTCCAGGGCCTTGGCAAGCGGGACAATCCCGACCTGCTCGCCGCTGGGACCGACAAGTCGTACCTCGGGAACGCGAATCCGGTCGTTGATGCGGGGCTCGGCGCTGATGGATCCTCCTCGGATAGCACCACACGGCTGTCTGGCAGACAGCTCGCGTACGTCTTCTCACTGGACCAACCGCCGCGGCACATGAAAAATGCCCCGGACGGGACACAGGCGGTGGCTCCAAGGATGACCGGAGCACCGCCGCGTCGACCGCGGGGCGCATATCCAGCGGCTCCATCGTCCGTACGGAACGATGGTGGCCGCCTGACCGGGTGACCCGCCGTCCCGGAGGATGGTCGGGTGGGAGATCGGAGCCTCCACTTGCGGGCCGGGCACAGGAGTGTCCGGCCGGTCGTTACACAAGGTTAGCAGCTCCCCCGGGGTGGCGCTAACCGGTGTGCGTGCCCGCCCTCCGGGGGCCCGCCCGCTCCCGCGGGCGGGGGCGGCCGGTCCGGGGCCTATCGTGTGGGGCATGAGTGACACCCCTCCTGAGTCCCCCGGTTTCGACGACATGACCCGCGACATCGCCGAGGTCCCCGCGGTCGAGGTCCTGGTCACGGTCGCCGTCAACCTGATGAGCGCCGCCGCCGTGAAGCTCGGCCTGACCGAGGAGGGCGACAAGTACAAGGACCTCGACGAGGCGCGCAAGCTGGTCCACGCGCTGGCCGGGCTGCTCGACGCGAGCGCCACCGAGATCAGCTCCTTCCACGCGGCCCCGCTGCGGGACGGCCTGAAGTCGCTGCAGCTGGCGTTCCGTGAGGCGTCACTCGTCGCGGACGAGCCGGGCCAGGGCCCGGGCGAGAAGTACACGGGCCCGGTCTTCGGCTGAGCCCCCCTCTTCGGGCTTCCGGCTTCCGGCTTCCGGCTTCCGGGGCGGTCTACCGGCGTGCGTACAGGGGCTCGCCCGGTGGCGTCACGCCGGTCGGCAGCAGGGCCAGGTCGAGGCCGCGCACCAGGCGGGCCCTCAGCGTCTCGTCGGCCGCGAGCCGCCGGGCGACGGCCTGGGCGGTCCCGGCCGGTTCGGCGGACGGGTCCAGGACGAGGGCGAGCGTGCCGTCGGCCTGCCCGGGGCCCAGGTGGGCGCGGAGCACCAGGGGCTCGGCGGCCACCGCGGCGCGTACCGCGGCGACCACCGCGGGATCGGCCAGCGGGTCCGTCGTCGTACGCCCCTCGGCGAGCGCCAGCAGGGCCGGGCCGGTCAGCTCGTACGCGACCGGTCCCGCCAGGTCGAGCACGACCGTGTCGGCCTTCTCGTGCGCGGCGGCCTGCAGGGCCTGGTGCAGGGGTACGGCGACGGGCCGGGCCGCCGGATCCCAGCGGGCCAGTGACTCGGTGGAGGTGAAGGCGGGCAGCGCGGTGCGGCCGCCGGCCTTGAGGGTGGGGACGGCCATGTCGCTGCTCTTCTCCCGTCGCAGCCCGTTCTCGTCCTCCTCCGCCTCTCCCAGCACGGCGACGACGGGAACGAGGAGCCGCGCGTCCTTGAGCGCCGCCAGGACGGGGCCGTGCGCGGACCGGTCCTCGGCCCAGGCCGCGAGCGCCGCGCTCAGCCGGGGGTCGGCGGAGCCGTCGTCGTCGGAGAAACCGGGGTCGGGGATGTTCTTGTTCGCCACGGACACCGACCCTATCGGTGTTCCGAAACCGGTCGTCCACAGGTCTCAGGGGTTTCTCAGCGATCCCTGAGACGCTTCTCACCCGCCGCCGAAGGGGCGCACAGCGGCGTGACCGAGGCTCGCGGCATGGTCCCCCGAAGAGTCGCCGGGCGCAGCGGCCGTCCGTCCCGCGCCAGGCCGCTCGGGCACGTGGCGGTCGTCTCCCTCGTGCTCCTGGCCGCGACCGCCTCGGGGACGGTCCACGTGACGGCCGGGCGCACGACGCGGGTGACCTCGTATCCTCCTCGTCGTCACCCGGCACGACGGCGATCACGGAGGCGACGGTGGGGACCACGGCTGCTCCGACTCCCGCTCCCGCGGCGGACGGCGACGCGCTGCTCGCGGAGGCGATGGGCGACGTCGCCGTCGAGGCCGGGGCGCGGGTGTCGGTGGCGGTGCTGGACGTGGAGTCCGGCCGGAGCGCGGTGTACGGGGACGGGGCGTTCGACACCGCGAGCATCGTCAAGGTCGCCATCCTGGCCGCGCTGCTGTTGCAGGCCCAGGACGCGGGGCGCGGGCTCACCGCTCAGGAGGAGGCGTACGCCGCCGCGATGGTCCGCGACAGTGACAACGCGTCAGCCTCCGCGCTGTGGACGGCGATCGGCCGGGCGGAGGGACTGGAAGAGGCCGGTGAACGCCTCGGGCTCGTCGCCACCGAGGGCGGGGACGGGCCGCTGTGGGGGCTGACCCGGACCACGGCGGCCGACCAACTCACCCTGCTGGGACAGGTCTTCGGAGACGACTCGGCACTCGACGCGGACGCGCGGGACTACCTGCGAGGGCTGATGGGCGGCATCGCCGAGGGGCAGGACTGGGGTGTGTCGGCCGCCGGGTCGTCCGGATCCGCCCTGAAGAACGGGTGGTTGCCGCGGAGCGCGACCGGGCTGTGGGACATCAACAGCATCGGGCGGGTGGTCGTGGACGGACGCGCGTATCTGATCGCGGTGCTGTCCGACGGCAACTCCGGCAAGGACCGGGGGATCGCGATGGTGGAGGCGGCTGCCAAGGCCGCCGTGTCCGTCTTCGCGACCGCCTGACGCGCGCCACGGGCCCGGTCGGGACAGGGCGGGGCGGGCAACGGAGCCGGGCT
The DNA here is from genome assembly GCF_042889045.1 of Streptomyces sp. NPDC002701. Taxonomy (NCBI): domain Bacteria; kingdom Bacillati; phylum Actinomycetota; class Actinomycetes; order Kitasatosporales; family Streptomycetaceae; genus Streptomyces; species Streptomyces sp. NPDC002701. The sequence continues at coordinate 11,137 of NZ_JBIAQL010000011.1, read as the reverse complement.
CAGGGGGCGTCGGTGTGGCGGGGGCGTCTGCTGCCCCGCCAGAGGATGACCGCCACGACGATCAGCACTCCGCCCGCGCTGCCTGCCAGGGGGCCGGCCCAGGCGGTGGAGGGCCCGTCGTCCTCGGCGGTGTCCGGGCCGTCGCCGAAGTACTTGTCGGAGTGGGCCGCCGCGGCCAGGCCGTCCGGCTTCAGGCCCGCCGCCGCCTTGATGGCTGCCGCGGGATCCACGAAGCCGGCTCCCCGGGAGTCGTCGCGGCCGCCGGCGGGCGCGTTGCGGGCCGTCTCCTCCAGGAGTTCCTTGATCTGTGCCGGGGACAGCCCGGGGTGGGCCGCCTTGACGAGGGCGACGGCGCCGGACACGAAGGCCGAGGCCGCGCTGGTGCCCCAGCCCTCGTAGTACTTCCGGTCGGGGTCGGCGATGACGACGTCGACGCCGGGGGCGCTGACCGTGGCGTACCAGCGGCGGGTGGAGAACGAGGCGCGGGTGCCGTAGCGGTCGACGGCGGTCACGGCGATCACGCCCGGGTAGGCCGCCGGGTACGAGATGTGGTCGCCCCGCTCGCCGCCGTTGCCGGCCGAGGCGACCACGGCGGCGCCCTTCTTCAGGGCGTACTGGACGGCGGCGTCCTCGGACGCCTCCGGGTGGGCGGACTTGGAGTCGTCGCCGAGGGAGAGGTTGATGACGTCGGCGCCGTGGTCGGCGGCCCACCGGATGCCTTCGGCGAGGGCGTTGCCCCGGGTGTTGCGGGCCTTGCCACGGGCCGAGTCCCCGTCCTCCAGGATCACGCGGACGGGGAGGATCTTCGCTTCCGGGGCGATGCCCATGACGCCGTCGGCGTTGCCCGCGCCGTGTCCGTGGCCCGCGATGATGCCGGCCATCGCCGTGCCGTGCCTGGCCCAGGGCCGGTCGCCGCGTCCGGCGCCGAAACCGACCATGTCCTTGCCGGTCAGGACGTTGCCCGCCAGGTCGGGGTGCTCGTCGTCGACGCCCGTGTCGAGGACGGCGACGGTGATGCCGCCGCCCTTGGTCGTCTGCCACGCCTCCGTGGTGTGCATCGCGTCCAGGGCCCACTGCTTCGCGCGGATGCCGTCGGCGTGCGCGGCCGTGGACGGGAGGAGGGCCAGCCCGGCGGCCAGGACGGCGACCAGGGCACCCCTTCCGCGCGGGGCCCTGCGGATGCCGTGGGGGCCTCCACGGTTTCCGTGGGGCGCCTTGCGGGTCATGACGGCTTCTCCGTGGCCGAGTCGACGGTCCCGCGCAGGCTTCGCTCGACGCGGTCGGCGAGGCCCTGCGCGTCGTGGCCGAGGCCGGCCTGGGCGGTGGGCGTGGTGGCGTCGGCCTTCATCGCGTCCTCGGCGGGCTGCGGTTCGGTGACGGTGCGGCCGTCGGCGAAGCCGGAGACCGCGTAGGCGACGACCGGGGCATCGGTCAGGACCGACAGCGTCCAGGACGCGCGCTGGCCGTCGCCGAAGCCGGCGGAGACCGTGCCCTTCGCGGCGTACGGGCGGGGCATCAGGTCGCGGCGGCTGTCGAGCCCCTGCGTCTCGAACCGGCGGCGCAGAGCACCCATGGCGGCGGCGTCGGCCTTGGTGAACAGCAGGCCGACCGTGGTGACATGGCTGCGGGTCGCGTCCGTGTAGGTGGCGCGCAGGAGGCGGAGGCAGCCGGCGGGGGCGAGTGCCTTCTGCAGCAGCGGGTCGAAGGCGCCCTCGCAGCCGCTGTCGGGGGCCACGGCGACACGGGTCCAGGTACGGTCGGCGCCGCCGGGGCCCGCGCCCTCGCCCTTGACCGTGGGCGGGAAGAGCTCGTCGACGGGGACGCTGTGCCACAGGTCGCCGGCCGCCGTGAACGCGTCCCGCTGCCCGGACCCGTCCGAGCTGTCCCCGGTGAGCCAACTCCCGGTCACGGCACCGCCGATGAGGCCGAGCCCCAGCACCACGCAGGCCGTGGCGGCCGCCACGGCGCCCCGCCGGCGAGGGCCCGCCGGACGCGTGTGCGCGGTGTCGTCGTCGTACGTGTCCGGGGGCGCGAGGGACACGAAGGGCCGGTGCGGCACCTCGTGCGGAGACCGGGGGACGTGCCGGGCGGGGCCGGGGAAGGGCACACCCGTGAAGGACTCTCCACCGGTGAAGGACTCGCCGCCGGTGAACGGCTCTCCGGTGAACGACTCGCCCGGACCGGGCACGGGCCTGGTGGACACGGGCCCGCCGGACGGCGGTGTGCTCGGCGCCGGAGGCGGGCCGGCGGGGGCGGGCCGGAGCCGGGTCGTGTTCTCCGGCGGGGCCTCGCCGGGGGCTGCGGTACGCCGCGCGAAGGGGTGCGGGGTGCCCGGGCGGGACGCCGGAGGCGGACTCACGGGACGGTGCCCGGCACGCGACTCGGCCGGCGCGAAGGGCGGCGGGGCGGTGTGCCGTCGGGTCGCGCCGGGTCCGGGCGGCGGGGTGACCCGCTGTTCCCCGGTGTGCGTCCGGGGTGCCGGGGTGTCGGGTCGCGGTGGGGCGAAAGGGCGCGGGGGCAGGCCCGTGCCGGAGGGGGTTCGGGGCTCGGTGGCGGGGTGGGGCGGGGCCTGCCCGTCGGCGCCGTTCGGCACGGGGCGGGGCTCGGTGGCGGGACGCGGCGGGGCGTCGCGCCGGTCGGCCCCCGGAGCACGGGGCCCGTCCGCCGGACGCTGCGGGGAGTCACTCCGATGCGCACGTCCGGCGTCCGGTCCTGACGCCGGTCCGGTGGCCGGGCGCGGCGGGACGTTCGTCCACTCGGCGCCTCCCATGGGGGCGCGCGGTCGCGTCGTCGGGCGGGGCGGGGAGACGTCCTGGACGGCCCGTCCCGCGTCCGCCTCCGGCCCGGTGCCCGGACGCGGCGTGACACCCGCCCACTCGGCGGCGCCGAGGGGAGCGCTCGGTCGGGTCGCGGGGCGCGGCGGGACGCGCGTCCCGCCGGGCGGCGTGTCCGGGAAGCGGGCCGAGGCCGGTGGCGGCGGATGCGTCTCGGAGGTCTGTCGTTCCCCGCCGGTGGGGCGCAGGTCGGGGAAGCGCGGTGCGCCGGACGAGAAGGTGTCCGCAGGGCCGGCTCCGGTGCTTGCGTCGGACGCGCGCGGTCGCGGCGGTGTGCCGGCGGGACGCGGCCCGAACCAGTCGCCCCCGGCGGGTTCCGCGGCCTCGCGGTCCGTGTCCGGTCGCGGGCCGGTGTCCTCGGCCCCCTCCGACGGCTGTCGTCCGCTCTCCGTCACGGGCGGCCCCGGTGGTGTCGACGGGCGTGGAGGGATGGAGGCGCGGCGCGCTTCCGTGCTCATGCACCCCCCGTTTCCTCGACCCGGACGTCCGGCTCGCCGAAGGAACCCCTCCGGATCCGTTCCCCGCTTGCGTGCGCGTCACTCTACGGGTTGACACCCCGCGCGGGGGAACCAGTCCGCGGGCCCGGGGCATCTGCCCGGAACGTCCCCCTACCCTGCGGTGATCCGGTCTGGCAGGCTTCGCACATGACAGCCCGTGCCGCAGACCGGGCCCGCTACGACCGGGCCACCGCTCATCTGGACGCCCCCGTCGCGATCGTGGACCTCGACGCGTTCGACGCCAACGCGGACGATCTCGTACGGAGGGCCGGGGGCAAGCCCGTACGCGTGGCGAGCAAGTCGGTGCGGTGCCGGGCCCTGCTGGAGCGGGTGCTCGCCCGGGAGGGTTTCGCCGGGCTGATGTCCTACACGCTCGCGGAGTCGCTGTGGCTGGCACGCTCCGGCTTCGACGACGTACTGCTCGCCTATCCGTCCGCCGACCGGGCGGGGTACGCGGAGCTCACCGGCGATCCCAAGCTGGCCGCCGCCGTGACCGTCATGATCGACGACCCGGCCCAGCTGCGGCTGATCGACGACGGCAGGGACGGCGGGCGCGAAGAGGTGCGCGTCTGCCTGGAGTTGGACACCTCGCTGAGGATGCTGGGCGGCCGGATCCGGGTCGGCGCCCTGCGCTCGCCGCTGCGCTCCGCCGCCCAGGTCGCCGAGATGGCGCGCACGATCGCCCGCCGGCCCGGGTTCCGGCTCGTGGGGATCATGGCGTACGAGGGACACATCGCCGGCGTGGGTGACGACCTGCGGGGGCGCCCGCTGCGGTCGCGCGCGATCCGGCTGATGCAGGCCACGGCCCGCAGGGAGCTGGCGCGGCGCCGGGCGGAGGTCGTGCGGGCCGTCCGTGCCGTCGCGCCGGACCTGGAGTTCGTCAACGGCGGCGGCACGGGCAGTGTCCAGCACACGGCCGCCGAGGACGCGGTGACCGAGATCGCGGCCGGGTCGGGTCTGTACGTGCCGCGGCTCTTCGACAACTACACGTCGTTCAGCGGGCGTCCGGCCGCGCTGTTCGCCCAGCCCGTCGTGCGCCGGCCGGGCGTCGGCGTGGTGACCGTCCTCGGCGGCGGCCATCCGGCGTCGGGCGCCCCGGGCCCCGACCGGCTGCCCGTGCCGTACCTCCCGGAGGGGCTGCGGTACGACTCCCAGGAGGGCGCCGGTGAGGTGCAGACGCCGCTGCTCGGCTCGCCCGCGGACGATCTGCTGATCGGCGACAAGGTGTGGTTCCGGCACGCGAAGGCCGGGGAGCTGTGCGAGCGGTTCGACACGCTGCACCTGGTGGCGGGCGACACCGTGACGGCGTCGGTGCCCACGTACCGCGGCGAGGGCCACACCTTCCTGTAGGCCCCGGCCCGCCCGCGGTGCGGTGCTACCGCGAGGGGCCGATGCTGCTGCCCACGCCGCCGCCCGTGTCGGCGTCGCCGACCGGCCGGATTCCCTCGGTGATCCGGTCCATGTCGGCGAGCGGCGGCCCGTCCTCGCCCGCGTCGAAGACGTACCGCACCATGACCAGTGACTCCGAGCCGACGCTGGAGGGGAACGCCATCGACTGCACGTAACCGCCCGGTCCGGCCTCCGTCCGTACGCGCCAGCGCACGAAGTACCCGGTGCGCCCCGCGACCGCCACCGGCCCCTGCTCGACCAGTCGGTGGGACGTGATGCCGTGGAAGGGGCGCTGCTCGACCCTGTTGCGGTCGTACGCCAGGTCGGCGGCTTCGGAGATGTCGCCCTTGGCGAGGGCCTCGGGGGACTTCTCGTCGTTCGCGGTGACCGTGCGGGAGCTGACCGTGCCGTGGCGGCAGAGCCCGTCGTCGCCCGGGCAGTCGTACGTCCCCGGTGTGGTCATCACGACGTCGGTGTCGGAGACGTTCTCGGGTCTGGCCCAGCCGTCGAGGAGCGGCAGGGTGATGCCGTTGAGCTCGTCCACGACGACGCCGGGGTCGGCCTCGGACGGTTCCGGTGCGGACTCCGGGGACGGGGACGACGCGCTCGCCGGGGCCGTGGGCGTCGGCGCGGTTCGCGCCCCGGGGTCGCCGTCGCCGTCGTCCCCGCTCAGGACGACGGCGCCGGTCACGATGGCGGCGACGAGGACGGTCGCCGCGGTGGTGAGGGCGACCGCCTTGGCGCGTCCGGTCGGTCCGTCGCCCACGGGCACCGGCACCGTCGGCGGCGCCTCGGGGTACCTGCGGTGCTCGGTCCAGGCGGTCCCGTCCCACCAGCGCTCCGTGTGCGGGGCGGAGGGGTCCCGGTACCAGCCGGGCGGGGTCGTCATGCTCATCCCGGCACTCTAGGCGCCGCCCGGCACCGCCACACAGGTCACCTCCGGACAGGTCCGGGGCCGGTTCCGGAGCCCGGTTCTAGAGCGGGGTGACGTACGCGCCCGAGATCCCGCCGTCCACCAGGAAGTCCGTGGCGTTCACGAACGACGAGTCGTCGCTGGCGAGGAAGGCGACCGCGGCGGCGATCTCGTCGGCCTCCGCGAACCGCCCGAGCGGGATGTGCACGAGGCGGCGCGCGGCCCGCTCCGGATCCGTGGCGAACAGTTGCTGGAGGAGGGGTGTGTTGACCGGTCCGGGGCACAGGGCGTTGACCCGGATGCCCTCGCGGGCGAACTGCACGCCCAGCTCACGGGACATGGCCAGCACACCGCCCTTGGACGCGGTGTACGAGATCTGCGAGGTCGCGGCGCCCATCCGGGCCACGAAGGAGGCGGTGTTGATGATCGACCCCCTGCCCTGGCGGCGCATGTAGGGGATCGCGGCCTTGCAGCACAGGTAGACGGACGTCAGGTTGACCTCCTGGACGCGTTTCCACGCCTCGAGACCGGTCTCCAGGATCGAGTCGTCGTCGGGTGGCGATATGCCCGCGTTGTTGAAGGCGATGTCGACGGATCCGTAGGTGTCGTACGCGGTCCTGAAGAGCGCCTCGACCTGTTCGGGGTCGGTGACGTCGGCCCTGACGAAGATCCCGCCGGTCTCGTCCGCGGCGGCCTTGCCGCGGGTCTCGTCGACGTCGCCGCAGACGACGTGTGCGCCTTCGGAGGCGAGCCGGCGGGCGCTGGCGAGGCCGATGCCGCTGCCGGCTCCCGTGATGACGGCGGTACGGCCGACCAGGCGGCGGCAGACGACGGCGTCGTCGGTCGATGAGGTCACTGTGCGGGGCCCTCCGTACTGATGAAGACGTTCTTGGTCTCGGTGAAGGCGGCCAGTGCGTCGGGCCCGAGTTCGCGGCCGACACCGGACTGCTTGAAGCCGCCGAAGGGGGTCCAGTAGCGGACGCTGGAGTGGGAGTTGACGGAGAGGTTCCCGGCGCGTACGGCACTCGACACCCGCAGGGCGCGGCCCACGTCGCGGGTCCAGATCGAGCCGGAGAGGCCGTAGTCGGTGGCGTTGGCGAGGCGGACCGCGTCGGCCTCGTCCTCGAAGGGGAGGACGACGGCGACCGGCCCGAAGACCTCCTCGACGGCCACGCGCGCGTGGGGCCCGACCCCGGTCAGGACGGTGGGCGGGAACCAGAAGCCGGGGCCTTCGGGGGCCGCGCCCCTGATGCCCGCCAGGTCGTCGGTGACGTACGACCGTACGCGGTCCAGCTGGGCCCGGGAGATCAGCGGGCCCATGGCGGTCTTCTCGTCGGCCGGGTCGCCGACGACGACGGACTCGACGGCGGGGGCGAGGAGTTCGAGGAAGCGGTCGTACACCGGACGCTGGACGAGGATGCGGGTGCGGGCGCAGCAGTCCTGGCCGGAGTTGTCGAGGAAGGACATGGGGGTGGCGGCGGCCGCGGTCTCGAGGTCGGCGTCGGCGAAGACGATGTTGGGGCTCTTGCCGCCGAGTTCGAGGGTGACGTGCTTGAGGAGCGCCGCCCCCTTGGCCGACACCTGTCTGCCGACGGCCGTCGACCCCGTGAAGACGATCTTCGCGACGCCGGGGTGTTCGACCAGCGCGTTCCCGGTGACGGCCCCCGCGCCGGGCAGGACCTGGAAGAGGTGCTCGGGGAGCCCTGCCTCCAGTGCCAGAGCGGCCAGCCGCAGTGCCGTCAGCGGGGTCGTCTCGGCCGGCTTCAGGATGACGGCGTTGCCGGCCGCGAGCGCGGGGGCCGTGCCCCAGGCCGCGATCGGCATCGGGAAGTTCCAGGGCGCGATGACACCGACCACGCCCAGCGGTTCGAGGATCGTGACGTCGAGGCCGCCCGGTACGGGGATCTGGTGTCCGGTGAGCCGCTCCACTCCCCCGGCCGCGTAGTCGAGCAGATCACGGACGTTGCCCGCCTCCCAGCGGGCGTTCCCGATGGTGTGCCCGGCCTCGCGAACCTCCATCTGGGCGAGTTCCTCGCGGTGTTCGTCGACGACGACGGCGAACCGGCGCAGCAGCCGGGCGCGCTCCCCGGGGGCGAGGGCGGCCCAGCCGGTCTGCGCCTTCGCGGCCCGTGCGACAGCGGCGTCGACGTCCGCCGGACCGGTCCCCCGGACGGTGGCGACGACCTCTTCGGTGGCCGGGTTGAGCACGAGGACCTCGTGTCCTCCGGGCTCCTCGGACCGGGCGGGGGTGTGCGACAACGAAGGACCTCTCACATGCGTTCGAAGGAGCGGCGGAGCTCCCAGTCGGTCACCGCGGCGTCGAAGGCGTCCAGTTCGACGCGCGCCATGTTGCGGTAGTGCGCGACCACCTCGTCACCGAAGGCGGACCGGGCGATGGGACTGTTCTCCCAGACCTCGGCGGCCTCGCGCAGGGTGGTGGGCACGTGCTCGTACCCGGCGGTGTAGGCGTTTCCCGTGCACGCCTCGGGCAGGTCCAGCTTCTGCTCGATGCCGTGCAGGCCGGCGGCGACCAGGCCGGCGACCGCCAGGTGCGGGTTGACGTCCCCGCCGGGCAGCCGGTTCTCGAAGCGCAGCGAGCGGCCGTGGCCGACGACGCGCAGCGCACAGGTCCGGTTGTCGCGGCCCCAGGCGACGGCGGTCGGCGCGAACGAGCCCGGCTGGAACCTCTTGTACGAGTTGATGTTGGGCGCGTACAGCAGGGAGAAGTCCCGCAGCGCGGCGAGCTGCCCGGCGAGGAAGTGCCGCATCACCGGGGACATGCCGGCCTCCCCGTCACCGGCCATCACACTCGTGCCGTCGGTGTCGGCGAGCGAGAGGTGGATGTGGCAGGAGTTGCCCTCACGTTCGTTGTACTTGGCCATGAAGGTGAGCGAGACGCCCTCCTGGGAGGCGATCTCCTTGGCGCCGGTCTTGTAGATGGCGTGCTGGTCACAGGTGACCAGGGCGTCGTCGTACTTGAACACGATCTCGTGCTGCCCGGGGTTGCACTCCCCCTTGGCGGACTCGACGGTCAGCCCGGCCGCCGCCATCTCGTTGCGGATCCTGCGCAGCAGCGGCTCGATACGTCCGGTCCCGAGCACGGAGTAGTCGATGTTGTACTGGTTGGCGGGCGTGAGCCCCCGGTAGCCGCTGTCCCACGCCTGTTCGTACGTGTCCTTGAAGACGATGAACTCCAGCTCGGTGCCGACCCGGGCGGTGAGGCCGTGCTCGGCGAGGCGCTCCAGCTGGCGCCGCAGGATCTGGCGGGGCGCGGCCACGACGGGCGAGCCGTTCTCCCAGGCGAGGTCGGCCACGAGCATGGCCGTGCCGGCGTTCCACGGCACCCGGCGCAGGGTGCTCACATCCGGGTGCATGGCGAAGTCGCCGTAGCCACGCTCCCAGGACGACATCTCGTACCCGTCGACCGTGTTCATGTCGGTGTCGACCGCGAGGAGGTAGTTGCAGCCCTCCGTGCCGTGCTGCAGGACCTCGTCGAGGAAGAAGCGGGCGGCGAACCGCTTGCCCTGGAGGCGGCCCTGCATGTCCGGGAAGGCCAGGACGACCGTGTCGATCTCGCCGCTCGCGACGAGGGCGTGCAGTTCCTCGACGCTGAGAGGTGGTGTGCGGTCCGCCACGGGAAAAGCCTCCTTCGGTCAGCCCAGAGCCATAAGGTATGGCCGGGAACCATTGCTTGGGAAGGGGGCGCGGCCAGATGTCGCAGCCGGACCCGCACGGCCCGGACGCCCGGCCGGCACCGGCCGTCGCCGGCGACCGGCTGGCCCCTGTCCTGCGGCCGGTGCGCGCGGGCAACGGCTTCGAGGAGGCCCTGGAGCAGATCCTCCAGGTCGTACGGCTCGGTCTGGTCCCGGCAGGCGAACGCCTGCCCGCGGAGCGGGAGTTGGCGGAACGGCTGGGGATCAGCCGCGTCACGCTGCGCGAGGTCCTGAAGGTCCTCCAGGACCAGGGGCTCGTCGAGTCCCGGCGCGGCCGGTACGGCGGCACGTTCGTACGGGCCCGGTCCGGGGCGGCCGGCGAGGCCGAACTGCGCCGGCGCGTCGAGATCGAGCGGGTCGACATCGAGGACGTCCTGCGCTTCCGGGAGGTGCTGGAGGTCGGCGCGGCCGAACTGTGCGCGGCCCACGGCCTCTCCACCGGGCAGGCCGGACTGCTGCGCACGGCGCTGGCCCGCACGCAGGACGCCCCGCTGGCGGAATACCGGCGCCTCGACACCCTTCTCCACCTGACCCTCGCCGAGCTGTGCGGTTCGCCGACCCTCGCCGCCCGGTACGCGGCCGTCCGCTCGACCGTGAACGACCTCCTCGACTGCATCCCCCTCCTCGTACGCAACCTGGAACACTCGCAGCGCCAGCACACGGCACTGGTCGAGGCGGTGCTGGCCGGGGACGCGGAGGGGGCGCGCGAGGCGATGCGGGAGCACTGCGCGGGTACGGCGGCGCTGCTGCGCGGCTTCCTGACCTAAAGGTCTGCGGGCGGTCCAATGAACAGACGAGAAACAGGAACCGAGGATGACGAACAGACCGCTGATAGGTGTCAGTACGTACCTGGAGACCGCACGGTGGGGCGTGTGGGAGCTGGAGGCCGCGCTGCTGCCGGCCGGCTATCCGCGGCTGGTCCAGGCGGCGGGGGGCTCGGCCGTGATGCTGCCGCCGGACGACCCGGCGTACGCCGCCGGGGTCGTCGCCCGCCTCGACGGTCTGGTGATCGCGGGGGGCCCGGACGTGGACCCGTCCCGGTACGGGGCCGAACGCGATCCGCGCTGCGGGCCCGAGGCGCGGGCCCGGGACAGCTGGGAACTCGCCCTCATCGAGGCCGCGATGGCCTCCGGGACGCCGCTGCTCGGTATCTGCCGGGGGATGCAGCTGCTGAACGTCGCGCTCGGGGGGACGCTCGTGCAGCACATCGACGGGCACGCCGAGACGGTGGGGGTCTTCGGGCGGCATGCGGTGAAGCCGGTGCCGGGGTCGCTGTACGCGGGGCTGGTCGACGAGGAGGTGTCCGTGCCGACGTACCACCACCAGGCGGTGGACCGGCTGGGAGCGGGGCTCGTGGGGAGCGCGTACGCGGCGGACGGCACGGTGGAGGCCATCGAACTGGCCGGTCCCGGGTGGGTGCTGGGGGTTCAGTGGCATCCCGAGATGGGCGCGGACCTGTGCGTGATGCGGGGTCTGACGGCAGCCGCGACCCGCCGTCTTGGCTCGCGCCCCCCTGATCGGACCCGCGCCTGACCGCGCAGTTCCCCGCGCCCCTGAGCCGCCCCTGAGGAAGCGGGGTTTCGGACCGTTGCCGACCACCGGCCGCCGTGGGTTGCTCGCGCCGTTCCCCGCGCCCCTGAGGAAGTGGGCGGCTCGGACCGTTGTCGGGCGCCGGCCGTCGTCGGTTGCTCGCGCCGTTCCCCGCGCCCCTTACGGGGCGGTCCGGTGGTGAGGGGGTGGGGTGGGATGTGTGGTCGCAGCGTACGACGACTCCCACCCGCCTTCCGGCAG